>JAZLLO010000099.1:0-17147 GCA_045598185.1 Marvinbryantia sp. | reverse complement strand
CATCACTGAAAAAGAGTCCGGTTCATCCTGATGGACGGCATTTGTCGAAATCTGCGGTTGGTCCACAATACAGTTGTCCATGATATATTTCACACTGTATTGTGAAAATTCGTTCGTACAAGATTTCAGGATCCATGCCACCACTGCCGTGTACGACAATAGCTTTTTGGCACATTGATCATATCTTGCCCTATCTGCTGTAAAGTCCAAAGTCTGTGCAATAGAAGTCTGACGAATCATTCTATACCTCCAATCCTACGGCACAATATTACTTCACAATGTAATATTACCATAAGCTGAACAGTATAGCAACGAACACATTTCGGTATGATTTGATATATCTGTCACTGTTCATCTCGGATCTCGGGCGCTCTTACTTGTTTTCTTCACCCTTCACTGACTCCAATTCCGGGCGTTTTGCTTATTTTCTTACTTCACCAAAGCTGGCAAGTACCGGGAATGTAGATTGTAAGAATGCAAAATTCGATTTCATCAGAACGGTGTTTTTTCTCCAGATTTAACAATCTATGTACTCTATGCTTTTTCCTTCTTCCCTGATCTCATAGTCTTTGTGAAATAACTCTGCAAATGCATCTACAGGAATTCCTACTACATAAGTTGCGCCTACCGGGCTCAGGTAATCATCATAAACGATGTATGGAATCTCAAGATCTCTTCCATCCTTATATATCTTAAAGTCTGAAATATGATTTCTGCCTTCTTCTTTTGCAATCATCTCATAAGAACTGCCTTCATACGTCCAGCTTGCTTTTCCTTTCTTATACTGTATATTGCAATCAAATCCAAAAGCATCTGCATAACATTCGATCCACTTTGGTGCATATTCATCATCTGTAAGACCACAATCCAGGACGATCAGGTAAGTATCCCATGGATAGTAATAATAACTGTAGTAAGCAGATTCAATGTTGTTTTTCAAACCATCCTTAAAAGCTTTTTCTCTGGATATTGTCGATAAGTTAACTCCCTTATAGAAAACATTCTCCAGATTTGCCGGATGTACACGAGCGAGCTGCTCCTCAGGTGTCGTACCATCATCTGCTATTATCCCATTCTTTACGGCCTCTGCATGCTTATACGTAATATAAGGATAGATGTCCTCATAGGTATGCGTACCATCTACAGAGCTTTTAAACACAGAAATATAATACCCGTCGTTCTCTACTCTTTCATAGCAAAAACTGATCTTGCACAGTGGATTCTGAATCATCCATTCCTGTGTATTATAGGTAAGTTCTTCTTTATAAAGTTCATTAAGTTGTTCGATTGCATTCGCTATCCCTTCCAGATCGTCAAAAGAATTATAGATCAGGCAATCTCTATGATCTCTGTCAAAGTCCTTAAGGATTTCCTCCATCCTATCTTCATACTGATTCCGAACTGCTTCTACATACTGTACATCCACAGACTTTTTATATCCAAGAATCGAAGCATCAAGACCGAAGGGCCTTAATGTACTTACCACTTTAAATGTCATGTCACGTTCTTTGGATTGGTAAGTATAGACATCGCGTTTCGGCCGCTCATCATCATGATGTTCTACAGATAAAAATTTATATTTTTCATTCACAACCTCTGATGCAACTTTTCTGTCAACGTTTGCTTTCTTCTCCAGATCATCGTCTATACTTCCACAGGAAGTAAGTATCAGAAGCATCCCTGCACAAAAGAGCAGCAAAATAATTTTATGGGTTAAAAAAGAGAGCGCTTTCATATAACACACTTTCTGGCATCCAGGCCATTCTTTTACTATTGTTTTATTGTCATCCTACTTTTCTCCACATTATGATTATCATCATATAATTACTTTACTGTGCCAGTCATCCCCAATGGCTCATAATTCCTGATACAACTGTATATTCTTATCATTGTTCTTTCCATAGAGGAAGAAATAATCTATCTTTTCCTGACCTTCGGTATATATATACTGACCGTAGGTTCGGATTCCGTTATACATTGCAGTCTTTTCAGCGCAGATTGCCAGTGCATAGCCTTTATTGGAAAGGATGAGCGGCATATGCAGTTTTCTTCCACCTACAGAGATATAGCGTGCCTTGTTGGTGATGTCTGTGAAGTCATCTTTGATCGGTCCTTTTGATTTGACTTTATCAGAGCGTTCAAATTCAAAGAAATTCCATACTTCCTGATCCTCGATAAAGCGTGCATCACTGCTTCTTTCGGACAGAAGAAGCTTCCGGTCTGAAGTCATGAACTTCAGTGCACCATCTCGTTTTTCGATTCGGATGACTACCTTTGATGTTGCAAATTCAATGGTCGTAGAGGATTCTCTGGCTGTCCACTTTAGTCCTGCTTTTGATGATGTCTTCCAGCAGGAGTCTTCCGTAGATGCCGCCTGCATTCCCTTTACAAACTGGATTCGGATGCATTCCTCCGTAATCGGAATGATGGATAATACACCATAATTACTGGTAATCTCCAGGGAAGTCTTTGTCTTCTTTACCCACTTTACAGCAAGGTTTGCTTTCATATGCCCCTTTACCGCAAGTGCAGTATTTTTTGGAATCTCTCCGTATCTATAAGGTGATTCATTCACCGGATAATCGCCTGTACTTTGACGTACAACAGAAGCCACTGGCTTGACAGAAGACTTCTTCACAGCTTGCGGCTGTTTAACCATCGTAGTTCCAACCTTCACACCGCCTACCGGGATTGCCTGGATGCGGGCAGGTCCCATGTAGTTACGCTCTTCCATCTCCCTGCTTGCATCTGCCTTCTGCTGTTCCAGCTGTTCTTTTTCTGAAATCTTCGGAGGTATATATTCTTCCACAACTGTCTCTGCTGTAAATGCTTCCTGATACTTATGCTCTGGTGCTTTCTTAGAGATCAGTGCAGTCAGATTCTTAATATAGACTACATTCAGTTCATGAAGTGCTCTGGTAGCTGCTACATAAAGCATCTTTACATGTCCATCGTCCTCAGGATACTTTGCAATTGTCGGATCCCAGATCAGAACGGCATCGAATTCCAGACCCTTGGTATAGGCAACAGGCAGAACCATAACTCCGCTTCCAAAAGAAGCTTCTTCCTCTCCCATATCCTTGATGGCAATCTTCTCTTTTAGTCTGGCAACGACCTTTTTCGTTTCCTTTTCATCTCGGCAGACAACCGCTATGGTTTCGTAGCCCTGTTTCTTCCATTCTTCGATAGTATCTACAGCACGACTCACCATCGTACTGCTGCTTGCGCAGCGTTCCAGATTTACAGGGTTTCCATGACGGACGATCGGCTCCACCGGATAGATGGCAAAATTACCATGGCGAAGAATCTCTGTGGCAAAGTCTGAGATCTCCACGGTATTACGATAACTCTTTTTTAACGTCAGGAATGCATCCCGCTGTCCTGTAAGCACCAGTTCACGAAGATCTGTCCAGTCATTCAGACCATACTGATAATGAATATTCTGGGAAGTATCTCCCATGATCGTATAAGTACAGCCTCTCATACAATAATACAGGCACTGATATGCCATCATACCAAAGTCCTGTGCCTCATCTATTACCACATGGCTCGCTTCACGGATCGGATCGATCTCTTTGATTCGCTTGTAAAGATATGAAAGTGCCGCCAGATCATATACATCAAAAGAATTCTCCGGGACAGGAATCGCATATCCTTTCTCATTCTGCATAAGCAGGAAAGCACGATACAGATCAAAAATCGAACCATCCCAATCAGACCTTCCGTACTTTCCCCATTTTGCAAAATAGGTGCAATACTTTGTATCCAGTTCCTTTCTTTCTTCTTCCGTGAACTTCGCATGTCTACCCGTCATGAAGTTCTCATACTGTGCATACAGAATCTCATTAAGCATCAATCTCTTACTCTGCAGGGAAACCTGCGGATTATCCTGAATGTACTGGGCAATTCGTTCTTTGGACAGAAGCAGATGTTCATAACGTTCCAGAATAATATCTTCACACGGAATCTGCTCCTTTTCATAGTTGCGGCAGAATTCTTCTAATTCTTCAAACCAGCGCTTCGTTCCTTTAACAAATACCTGCTCCTGCTGCTTATCCAGTTCATGCCAGCTGTATTTCTTCTGATTCCAGTCTTCATAAAGAAGACGAATGAAGAGTTCCTCCATCGTCATCTGCTTTGCGCCATATACGTCAAGTTCTGGAAGGACACCTGTAATATAGTTCAGAAGGATCTTGTTGCTGCCGATGATATAAAAGTCCTCTGGACGAAACTCCTCTGCAAAATTAAATAAAATATAGGAAATGCGGTGCATCGCAACAGTAGTCTTACCGGAACCGGCAACACCCTGTACAATGACATTGGTCTTCGGTGATCGACGGATGATACGGTTCTGCTCCTGCTGGATGGTCGCGATGATCTCACTTAAGACCTCTGTCTTATTCTTAGACAGATACTTGGTCAGCAATTCATCGTTAGACACCACATCCATATCATAGAAATCACGAAGGACATCGTTCTCAATCTCATAAGTACGTTTCCGCTTCAGATCAATGTCATACGTCTTCCCTACATCAACAGAATAGCTACCCTTACCGATTCCATTGTCATAATATAAAGAAGCAACCGGTGCACGCCAGTCAATTACGACCGGCTCAGTCGTAGACTTAGCGATTCCAACTCTACCTATATAATAGGTCTCTGTTTTCCCATCTGACTTTAAGGACAGATCCTGAAAGTCGATTCGGCCAAAATATGGTTTTTTTCTTGCTTTTTCCGTACGGATCAGCCATCGTTTGCTTTCTTCGAGCTGCGCACGGACATTATTCCAGAGAGTGAGGATGGCTTCATCCTTAGACTTGTTTGCCTCAAACATAAAGTTCTCCGTATCCTCTGTCAATGTCTTGATTTCTTCATACGCATGATCCAGATTCTTCTGCGCTACCTCAATCGTATCTGTCAGATATTTTTCTTCTTCCGCTCTGGAAATACCTGCTGTATTCAAATGCATCCCCCTCCTCTCTAATCTATTTTCGAAACAACTTATACACTAATTAACTGCGTGCTAAAAATGAAACGATATCCTCTTTTGTCGCCTGCACACTGCCTTGTGCGAAGAAAGGCTTTCCGCCGCCTCGGCCATTCAATTCCTTATTCATGGCTTTGACAAACTCACGAAGATCTCCACCTTCCTGACCGCAGGCATACTTATATCCCTGTCCATCTTCCCCGGAAAACACGATGCATCTTCCGCTGTTAACTTCGATCAGTCGTGCTGCAAGCTTTCGTACTCCATCAGCAGTAAGGCCATCTTCAAAGAGTATCGCTCCATCTGTTCCTGCATGCTTTTGTGCAGTTGCTTCAATGGACGCATTTTCCAATTCTACTACACGATACTGGCTCTTTGCAAGCGATTCTTTCATACGGTCCACAGCATCTGCAGTCTCCAGTGGTTTCGCAGATAAAGCTACAGAAATTCTTGAATTGTGAAGGCTCATCTTATGGATATATGCGAATGCTTTTCGTCCGCAGACCATTTCGATACGCACGCCGCTTCGGAACTTCTGAATCGAAAGAAGCTTGATCAGTCCAATCTCGCCCGTTCTTGTAACATGGGTTCCGCAGCATGCACAGATATCTGCATCCGGGAAGGTAACGATACGTACCATCCCATGCAGTTCTTTTTTACTTCGGTATTCCACAGACTTTACTTCCTCTTCCGTATAGGACTGGATCTGTGTCAGTTCATTTCTCCAGATACGCTCATTGGCAGCAAGTTCAATCTCCTGCATCTCTTCCTGCGAGAATTCCCCATCAAAATCAATAGTAGTCATATCCTTTCCCATATGGAAGCCCACATTGTTGCAGCCAAATCTCGAACAGATCAGTCCACTGACGATATGCTCACCGGAATGATTCTGCATATGGTCAAATCTTCTCTCCCAGTTGATGGTTCCTGTTACAACTGTTCCAATAGGAATCGCTGTCTTAGTATAATGAAGGATCTCTTCATTTTTTTCATGGGTATCAAAGACCTCCACAGACTCCTTCGTGCCTTCTATAAGAAGGGTGCCGCAGTCTCCTGGCTGCCCGCCGCCTTCCGGGTAGAATACGCTCTGATCTAAAATGACCTCATACCCCTGCTTTCCTTCCTGACAGGCCACTACAGTTCCCTGAAAAGTCTTCTGATAAACATCTTCATAATATAATCTACGTGTCATGTCTCTTACGCGTCCTTATCTGTTTTATAACGGAATGCCCAGTCTTTCAGTTCTTCGATCGTCATCTCCTGTTCCAGACGGAAGGTTACCTTATCGATCTGCATTCCATTTCCTTTGTAGAACAAAGCTACATAATGATTCTGTCCGAAGAACGGTGCAAGCTTTGTACTCTTTACAATCGTCTCTCCTTCGGTACCTTGCATACTGATGGTATTCTTGAATATATTATCGATAAACAGAGATACCGGAAGCTGTGCAAGCGGTCCAAGATCAGACTTCATCTGGATATCGAGGCAATATTTACCATATTTTGAGAAGATTACAGAGAAGGTATCCTTCTTCTGTGCGCGTGGATTCAGATCTTCCCCAGGAATCACAACTTCATAATCATCCGGACCCTGTACATAAGTCTTGATATTGGCTGCAACAACGTCATCATCGTCCTTTGTATTGATTGCATCCAGTTCCTCCTTGCAGATCTGACCGGTAAGGTGCAGATAAGCCGGACTCTGTAATAAGAATTCACAGATATTCTTTGCATTTCTCTGCAGCTCTCCAAGAGTTATGTAACCCTCTTCCAGTTTCGCCTTACAATCATCATTTTCCGGATTCTCTATCGCATCCGAAACTACCATATAGATATCATTCTGGGCAGCGATCATTGGCGCCTTGATTGGAATAGCTGCTGTACTGCCTTCATAATTCGCCTTAGCCCACCAGTCAGTCATGATGATACCGGAGAATCCCCATTCTCCACGGGTAATTGTGGTACAAAGGTCATAGCTTCCTGCTGTCCAGAGACCATTCACAGAACCATAAGTCGTCATGATGGAGCGGGCATTTGCCTCTTTTACTGCCATCTCAAATCCCTTCAGGTAGATTTCACGAAGAGCACGCTCCGAAATCACAGAATCAGAAACAGAACGGCCTTTCTCCTGATTATTTCCACAGAAATGCTTCAAAGTACCGGCAACCTGTGACTTATCCATACCAATGATCTGAGCTACTGCCATCTTTCCTGTCAGGAATGGGTCTTCAGAAATGTACTCGAAGTTTCTTCCATTTAAAGGATGACGATGGATATTGATACCAGGTCCAAGAAGTGCATCGATCTTATTCAGACGAAGCTCCTGTCCTGTCATAGTATATAATTCTTCTACCAGTTCCATATTGAAGGTACATCCAAGTGAAGTACCATTTGGAAGAGAAAATGCCTTGGTTCCGCAGTCCATTCGGATGCCGGATGGTCCATCCGAGCAACATCCTGCCGGGATACCAAAGTGACGCAGATTCGGTGTAAGACCGCCATAAGCTGCTGCTGTTCCGGCCGTTACCTTTGGACTGCACATACCTTCACCACGGAAGATGTGGATCAGATCATCCGCAGATAACTGTGCGATGAATTCATCCATTGTCACCTTGCCTTCTTTTACATCGGAAAGCTTATATCCCTGGTCTCCTGTATAAGGAATGTCTGCCGGACGGTTCTCTTCCTTTCTCTTATATGGATCGACACTGCGAAGTGGAGTCGCCTCTTTTCCTATTATAAAGTGATCTCCTTCTGCAACCGGTCTGATACGTTCAAATGGTATAACAGGTGCATAGGCTTCCTGAAGTGTCTCCAGTACTTCTTCTTTTAATTCTACACTTCCTGCATAAACCGCATCTCTGACACTGCTTCCCACATAGAAGTTATAAGTTCCTTCCTCAAGAATATAGCAAGACTTATGGCCGGTAATTCCACTGTCATCATAGGAAGCAAAGCTGTATTTATCGATCTTCTTAAGCAGAAGCTCGAATTCCTCCGGCTGTAATTCCATTGTTTTTACAAATCCAACCAGCTTTCGGCTTGGGTTGCCAAGTTTGCCCTGTGGGCACTCCGCATAGATAGCCACAGCCTCTTTTCCTGCTCTTTTTCCGGTATTCTTAACATCGATATGCATCAGGAGTTCATCTTCATCCAGCTTTCCACTCACTTCAAAAGATGTATAGGAAAGACCGTATCCGAATGGATACAGCACCTTTTCTTTTGCAAATGTCTCAAAGTAGCGATAGCCTACATAGACATCTTCTGCATAGATATTCTGTTCCATGCTGCCAAAGTTCGCATCCGATGGATAATCAGAGATGTTCTTTGCAATGGTATCTGCAAGCTTTCCGGATGGATTCACTTTACCCGTCAGAATATCTGCAACCGCATGGCTTCCTTCCTGACCGCCCTGCCATACATATAACACAGCCTGTGGATGATACAGTTCCACCCAGCTCATATCAATGATGCTTCCAACATTTAAAACAACGATCACGCGGTCATTCTGTTCACATACCTTTGCCAGCATCTCTTCTTCTGTTTCCGAAAGACGATAAGCACCCTTGGCATCTGTGTTATCCTGATCTTCTCCTGCAGTACGTCCAATCACAACGATACATGCATCTGCATTCTTTGCAATGGCAAGCATCTCCTCTGTCACCGGCATCTCTTTCTGAGACCATGGAACTCTTCCCCAGCCCTGCCCTTCATCATATGGATTCTCCTCCATCCAGTCTTCATAAATCTTCACAAGATCTTCATCTACCTGAAGATCCGTCTCCTTCTGAATGGCCTCCAGAATCGTATCCACATGTCCGGTATTCACAAGACCTCCGGAGCCAAGTCCACTCTTATAATACGAAAAAGAAATTCTGCCAAAGACAGCAACCCTCTCCTTTTTCTCCAGTGGCAAAGCCTGATTCTCATTCTCCAGAAGAACGCATCCTTCTTCTGCTGCCTGTCTGGCAAGTGCTTTATATCGATTCATATCTAATTGATAATTCTTCAAAATGATGTCCCTCCAAATAAGCATTTTATTTAGAATAATTTAACATACTCATACTGAAGAGTAAAGTTTTTCACCGTTACTGGAACGGAAACGAAGTGAATGCGAACAGTAATAAGTTTACAAATGATATGCAAAATGCTATATTGTAAAGAGATTTTTAAACAGAAAAGAGGAAATGCAATGAAAAAGCCTACACTTGTCATCATGGCTGCTGGAATGGGGAGCAGATATGGTGGTTTAAAACAGATTGATCCGATTGATAAAGAAGGTCATATTATTATGGATTTTTCCATTTATGATGCTGTTCGTGCCGGATTTGGAAAAGTTGTTTTTATTATAAAGAAAGAAAATGAAGCAGACTTCCGTGAGTGTATCGGAAACCGTATGGAAAAGCAGATCCCTGTTGAATATGTATTTCAGGATCTGCATAATCTCCCGGAAGGCTTTGAAGTACCGGAAGGGCGTGTGAAACCATTTGGTACTGCTCATGCTGTACTTTCTGCTATCGATGTCGTTGATGGTCCATTTGCAGTTATCAATGCAGATGATTACTACGGAAGTGAAGCTTACAAGCTGATCTACGATTATCTGACTACTACTCCTGATTCCGAAGATAAATATCATTATGTAATGGTTGGTTATATCCTTGAGAATACTCTTACAGAGAACGGTCATGTTGCCCGTGGTGTCTGTGTAACAGATGAGAACGGTATCCTTCAGACGATCAACGAACGTACCCGCATTGAAAAGCATGGTGATATTGCAGAATATACAGAAGATGATGGACAGACCTGGACTCAGCTTCCAAAGGGAAGTATCGTTTCCATGAATATGTGGGGCTTCCAGGAAAGTCTGATGCAGGAATTAAAGAAGGGCTTCCCGGAATTCTTAAAAGAGAATCTGGAGAAGAATCCTCTGAAGTGTGAATATTTCCTTCCATTTGCAGTCGATGATCTTGTTAAGGAAGGGAAAGCAGAAGTTCGTGTACTTACAACCACAGATAAGTGGTATGGTGTAACTTATAAAGAGGACAAGCCATTTGTTGTAAATGCAATCCAGGCTTTAAAGGATAGTGGTCTGTACTCACAGAATCTTTGGGAGGAATAAGTTCATGTCTATGGATTCGATTGAAAGAGGTTTACAGGAAGCGATTAATGAATTCTCTTTTTCCGGAACTTTAAGTTCCTGCGGCAGGATGGGACACGGACATATCAATGACACCTTTCTTGTTGTCTATGAGGATAATGGTGATTCTGTGCCTTATACCGTTCAGCATATGAATAAGTTCGTCTTTAAGGATCCTGTAAATCTTATGGAAAATCTGACAGGTGTTACTGAATTCTTAAAGGAAAAGATTATTGCAGCCGGTGGTGACCCACATCGCGAGACACTGGATTTCATTATGACAAAGGATCATAAGCCTTATTATCTTGACAGCTTTGGTGAATACTGGCGTGCTTATCGTTTTGTTGATCATGCACATTCCCTGGATGTGATTGAGAGCCCGGAAGACTTCGCAGAAAGCGGCCGTGCTTTCGGACAGTTCCAGAGTCTTTTATCTGATTACCCGGTTGAAACACTTCATGAGATCATTGAAGGCTTCCATGATACGGCTGCCCGTTTTGAAGTATTTAAGAATGCAGTTGCAAGTGATGTATGTGGGCGTGTTTCCAGTGCCCGCGATGAAATCGCTTTTTATCTGGAACGCGAACCGGTTGCTCATGCTCTTGGAGATCTCTTAAAGGAAGGCAAGCTTCCTCTTCGTGTTACACACAATGATACAAAATCCAACAATGTTCTGATCGATGAAGCAACAGGTAAGTGTCTGTGTGTTATCGACCTTGACACTGTTATGCCTGGTCTTTCAGTAAACGACTTTGGGGATTCTATTCGTTTTGGTGCCAACACTGCTGCTGAAGATGAACAGGACATCACGAAGGTTTCCTGTGATCTCACGCTTTTTGATGCGTTTACCCGTGGTTTTATCCAGGGCTGTGCCGGTAAGCTTACCAGGGAAGAGATTGCATGTCTTCCACTTGGAGCAAAGGTTATGACATATGAATGTGGTATGCGTTTCCTGACAGATTATCTGCAGGGTGATACTTACTTCAAGACTGCATATCCTACGCACAATCTGGTTCGTTCCCGTACCCAGATGGCACTTGTTGCCGATATGGAAAAGAAATGGGATACGCTTCAGGAAATCGTCAGTAAGTATCTTTAAATCGTGTTTTAAGAGAGGTAATGAATATGAATAAGTTCAGGCATGAGCTGGAGCAGTTTCTCCAGGGACGCTATGGAATTGATGAACTGAACAAGTGTCTCTTTGTTGTCTATATTGTATTTTTTGTTCTGAATCTAATAACCAGAGATTCGCTTTTCTATGTCTGTGGGCTGATGACAGTGTTCTATCTGTTTTTCCGCTGTCTTTCAAAGAATATCGAAGCCAGACGAAAAGAGAATGAGAAGGTGGAACGTTTTATCGGTAAATTCAACAAAAAGTATCGCCTGTATAAAAGAATGTGGGCAGACCGTAAAACCCATGTCTATCGCAGATGTCCACACTGCCATACAATGATCCGACTTCCAAAGGTAAAAGGACAGCATACAACAACCTGTCCGAAATGCCACAAAGACTTCCAGGTAAAGGTATAAAACGATGAGTACATCACAAAAAGAGAATTACATAAAAGGCATGATATTTATCATCATATCTGCCTTTTGTTTTGCCAGTATGAATGTTTGCGTAAAACTCTCTGGTGATCTCCCTTTCATGCAAAAGAGTTTTTTCCGTAATTTTGTTGCAGCAATTTTTGCATCCGTTGTGATATTTAAGAATCATATATCCTTGAGTATTAATAAAGAGTGTCGTTTGCCACTGTTCATCCGATGTCTCTTTGGTTCTTTTGGTATTCTTGGTAATTTTTACGCCATCGATCATCTGTTTGTCGCAGATGCTTCTATATTAAATAAGCTCTCGCCTTTCTTTGCCATTATCTTTTCTTTCTTATTCTTAAAGGAAAAGATTAAGCCGTTTCAGGCTGGCTGCGTTATTCTGGCATTTATCGGATGCTTATTCGTTGTGAAACCAGGATTTCACAACGCGGCATTCTTTCCGGCTCTCTGCGGAGTATTCGGTGGTATGAGCGCCGGGCTTGCCTATACTATGGTTCGATATATGGGAACCCATGGAGTTAAAGGACCTGCTATTGTTTTTTACTTCTCTATTTTCTCCTGCCTGATGCTGGCACCATGGCTGATATTGAATTTCCATCCGATGTCGAACTTTCAGCTTCTTGCCCTTCTCGGCGCCGGACTATCCGCTGCGGGTGGTCAGTTTACTATTACTGCTGCCTATACTTATGCCCCTGCAGGTAAGATTTCCATTTATGATTATTCTCAGATTCTTTTTGCAACTACCATGGGATTTTTCATCTTTGGCGAGATTCCGGATGCATACAGCTTCGTCGGTTATGGTCTTATCATCGCCGCATCATTTATTATGTTTATCTATAACTCAAAGCGTGCCTGATCATAGGCACGCTTTTTTCAGATCACACAGATTGTATTTTAAAAAACGCAATTTTACAAATTTTAAAAAATAGAATATGGATTTACATTTTTTATATTGAGACTTATAATAACTCCGTGTATGTGGATGAGAGACAATTGTCCATTACTACACTGAGGATATGGGCGTTGTTCTGATGATGATAAGAACAGTGCCTGATTATGAAAAGGTAAGGAGAACTATCTATTATGACAAAGGTTTGTTGTTTAAATCCAATCTCCAGTATTGGTACAGATCATTTTACTGAGAATTATACAATGACTTCTGATCTTCAGGAAGCAGATGCTGTTCTGGTCCGCAGCGCTGCTATGCATGATCTTGATCTTCCGGATAGCCTTGCAGCAATTGCAAGAGCCGGTGCAGGTGTTAATAATATCCCTCTGGATAAGTGTACAGAAAAGGGTATCGTTGTTTTCAATACTCCAGGTGCGAATGCGAATGGTGTAAAGGAACTTGTTCTTGCTGGTCTTTTCCTTGCAGCAAGAGATATCGATGGTGGTATCACATGGGTTAGAGAGAATAAGGAAGACGCTAACATTTCAAAGGATATGGAAAAGAGCAAAAAGATGTTTGCCGGTACAGAGATCAAGGGCAAGAGCCTTGGTGTTATTGGTCTTGGTGCTATCGGTATCGAGGTTGCAAACTCTGCAGATGCTCTTGGCATGAAGGTATATGGTTGTGACCCATTCCTTTCTGTTCAGGGTGCTCTTCGTCTTTCCAGAAACGTATCTATCGTTAAGACAAATGAAGAGATCTTCAAGACATGTGATTATATCACAATTCATGTTCCACTTCTTGATTCTACAAGAGGTATGATCAATAAGGATACTATCGCTATGATGAAGCCAGGTGTTGTAATCCTGAATTATGCACGTGACCTTCTGGTTAACGATGAGGATATGGCCGTTGCTCTGGAAGAGGGAAAGGTAAGACGTTATATGACAGACTTCCCAAATCCAGCTGTTGTTCAGATGAAGAACGTAATTGCTACTCCACATCTTGGTGCATCTACAGAAGAATCTGAAGATAACTGTGCAGTTATGGCAGTAGAAGAGCTTCGTGACTACCTTGAGACAGGTCGTATCCGTAACTCTGTAAACTTCCCAAGCTGTATTCTTGATGTGTCTGATTGTGCCTGCAGAGTCTGCATCACAAATGTCAATAAGCCAAACATGATCACACGTTTTACCTCTCTTCTTTCACAGGCAGGTATCAACATTCCAAATATGTCTAATAAGAGCCGTGGTGACGTAGCTTATACAGTTCTTGATTGTGACCATGTTCCTTCTGATGAGATCCTTGATCAGATTCGTGCAATCGATGGCGTTAGCCGTGTTAGAAATATTGTATTTTAGAAAGATTATTTATTATGTTAAAGATTTCAAAAATTGAATTCCCTGGCGCAGGTGAATATTCAAAAAGACGTTTATACATCTACCTTCCAGAGGATTATGAAGAAGAAACTGAGAAAGATTATCCTGTACTTTACATGTTTGACGGACACAATGTATTTCTTGATTCTGATGCAACCTATGGAAAAAGCTGGGGAATGAAGGACTATATGGATGCTTCCGGACGTGACCTGATCATCGTTGCTGTGGAATGTAATCACAGCCCTGATCATGGACGTCTCCGTGAATATTCTCCATTTGATTTCCAGGATCCGAAGTTTGGAAAAGTTCCTGGACAGGCGAAACAGACTATGGATTGGTTACTTGGTACGATAAAACCGCATATTGATCGTACTTATCGTACGATTCCGGATCGTAACCATACTTTCGTAGCAGGAAGTTCCATGGGTGGTCTTATCAGCCTTTATGCAGTTATTGCATATAATAGTGTATTTTCCGGCGCTGCCTGCCTCTCTCCATCAATCTGGACGAATATGAGCCAGATCAACAAGATGATTGAGGATACCCCTCTTGATAAGCAGACCGTCATCTATATGGATTATGGTCAGAATGAGATGGGCTTCCATCAGGTTATGCGTAAGCAGTTCCGAAAAGTTAATAAGCTGTTATTGAAGAAGAATGTTCTTCTTACATGCCGTGTGGTTCCAAATGGCGATCACTGTGAAGCATGCTGGGAGATGCAGATTCCATTCTTCCTTGACACCTTATTATATTCTATTGATCATTCACAGAAACATTCATAGAAAGGAAGTAAATCATAATGGAAATTCAGTACTTTAAAGACTACAGTCCTGCACTGGACCGTGAAGTTGAATGTAAGGTATATGGTTATGCTGGCAAGCCGGTTCTCTGGATTCCTTGTCAGGATGGTCGTTTCTTTGATTTTGAGAATTATCACATGGCTGATGTATGGTCTCCATGGATCGAATCCGGTCAGGTTATGGTATTCTCTATTGATACAATTGATAAGGAGACATGGTCTGACACATGGGGTAATGCAGATCACCGTAGCTGGGTATATGAATGCTGGATTCGTTATATCACAGAAGAGATGGTTCCTTTTATGCAGGCTATGACACAGGAGCGTAATGGTGATGAGTTCCCAAGAAAGGCTATCGTTACCGGATGTAGTCTTGGTGCAACACATGCAGCAAACCTCTTCTTTAGAAGACCTGACCTTTTTGATGGTGTTATGGCTTTAAGCGGTATCTATTCATCTGAATATGGTTTCGGTACTTATATGAACGATATCATCTACAATAACTCACCGGTACATTACCTTTCCAATATGGCTCCTGATCATCCATATATTGAGATGTACAATAACAGCAAGATCATTATCTGCTGTGGTACCGGTCCTTGGGAAATCCCAGGTTATACAGAACAAATCAAGAGTGTTCTTGAAGCAAAAGGTATCCGCGCATGGGTAGATTTCTGGGGCGATGACTGCTCTCATGACTGGCCATGGTGGTATAAACAGGTAGTATATTTCGTTCCATTTTTACTGGACGAGAATTAATATTTTACAAAATACAAAGAAAGAGAGAGATGTTGAAATGAAAAATGTAATCTTTATTTCCCCGAACTTTCCTACTAATTACTGGATGTTCTGCCATGAGTTAAAGAATAATGGCTGCAACGTTCTTGGTATCGGTGATCAGCCATACGATGAATTGAATCCAGCTCTGAAAGATAGCTTAAATGAATACTATAAAGTAAGCAATCTTGAAAACAGTGAAGAAGTATATCGTGCAGTTGCTTTCTTCATCTTCAAATATGGTCGCATCGACTGGCTGGAATCTAACAATGAATACTGGCTGGAAAGAGATGCTCAGCTTCGTACAGACTTCAATATCACAAGTGGTTTCCAGATTTCAGATATCCCACGTATCAAATATAAATCTCAGATGAAGGCTTACTACAAGAAAGCTAAGATTCCTACAGCACGTTATTATCTTGTAGAGTCACTGGAAGGATGTCAGGAATTCATCAATGAAGTTGGTTATCCTGTTGTTACAAAACCGGATAATGGTGTTGGTGCTTCTGATACATACAAGATTTCCAACGATGAAGAACTTGATGCTTTCTTCGCTAATAAAATGGAAGGTGTTCAGTATATCATGGAAGAGTTTGTTCGTGCAGAAGTAAACTCTTATGATGCAATCATCGACTCTAACGGTGACATCATGTTCGAAACAGGTAACGTTACTCCAATGTCTATCATGGATATCGTTAATAATGCTGACAACTCTATCTACTACATCCTGAAGGAACTTCCAAAGGATACAAAGAAGGCTGGTCGAGCTACTGTTAAGGCTTTTGGTGTTAAGAGCCGTTTTGTTCACTTTGAATTCTTCCGTCTGACAGAGGATCAGGAAGGCCTTGGTAAGAAGGGACAGATCGTTGGTCTTGAAGTTAATATGCGTCCATGTGGTGGCTTCACACCTGATATGATCAACTTTGCACACAGCACAAACGTATACAAGATCTGGGCTGATATGATTGCATTTGATAAGTCTACAATGGAAATCGGCGAACATGCTTACTGTGCATTCGCAGGTCTTCGTGATGGTAAGAACTTCGTTATGACACGTGATGATATCATGGCTAAGTATGGCAGCAATATGCGTATGGAAGAAAGAATTCCAGATGTACTTGCCGGCGCTATGGGTAACCAGATGTATGTTGCAACATTCCCAACAGAAGAAGGATTAAAAGAATTCTACGCAGACCTTCTTGCATGTAAGGAAGACTAAACGGAAGACATAGACGGTAATCGTGATGCCGCCGAATCCAGAAGTTGTGACTTATGGATTCGGCGGCATCTTTTTGACTATTTTGGCTCGACAAGTGGATAATCATGAGATTTATCCTGAAAATGTATTCCCGAGACTACGCCCGGTTTATAAAGCATATCTTTGATACCTGGACTTTTCCCATATTAATACAGAAATTATTCTTATTCTGGCCGTTTTCGACTGTTCCTTCCATCTCTATTCCCATTCTAATACAGAAATATTTCTTATTCTGGCCGTTTTCGACTGTTCCTTCCGTCTCTATTCCCATTCTAATACAGAAATATTTCTTATTCTGGCCGTTTTCGACTGTTCCTTCCGTCTCTATTCCCATTCTAATACAGAAATATTTCTTGTTCTGGCCGTTTTCG
>JAZLLO010000098.1:0-25662 GCA_045598185.1 Marvinbryantia sp. | reverse complement strand
TTATCAGGTAGAAGAAAAAGTAGAATACCTTTCTTTTGTCAGAGCATCAAAGTCATTGCTGGTAAATCTTAAAAAGATCATATCAATTTCTCCAGACACTGGTGGGAGAGGAAAGATTAAATTAACAAATAACGAAACGGTTATTGCCAGCCGATCATATATAAAAAATGTAACTGAACGTTTAAAGGATTTTGCAGAGTAATAAAAACAATTCGTAATTACAGATAAAGAAATGGATCAGAACATGACGGCACCAGTAATCACCTGTGCATTGTTTAAAGATGGAAAGTTTATGATTCGATCAATCCAAGCAGAGAAAAAATTACTTAAGATTGCAGGAATTGAGGTGTGACTATGAAACATCCGAAAAAGATGATATATATAATCGAAGATGATATATCTATTAATCAGGGGATAGAACTGACTCTGGGCGTAGAGTACGATTATAAACACTTTTATTCGCTTAAAGAAATAGAAAATATAGAATTGGCAGATCTAATTATTCTGGATATTAATCTTCCGGATGGAAGTGGATTTGACTATTTGAAAGAACTCCGGAAAAGATATGATATTCCGGTATTGGTTTTAACGGCCAATGATACAGAGGTTGACGAAGTCACCGGTCTGACATTTGGCGCTAATGATTATGTCACCAAGCCCTTTTCTTTGATGGTTCTCCGACTTCGAGTAAAGAATTTACTGGGTATGAACACAGCTAAGGACAACAGTCAATCCCGTGGGATTTATCAAAAAAATGCCTTGTATTTTGACTTTGATGATCTTGTATTCAAAAAGCATGATATGAAAGTGGAACTCAGTAAGACAGAGATCAGACTTTTACGTATCTTTACTGAGAATGAGGGAATTACTCTGTCCAGAGAGAAACTGATAGATTATGTCTGGAAGAATGAGCAGTTCGTAGAAGAAAATGCATTGACTGTTTCAGTAAAAAGGCTTCGAGATAAGCTTGAGGATAAGGGGGAAAAACTGATTCATACGGTATACGGAATTGGTTATGTGTTCAAATGGGATTAGGCAGATTTAAGAAAAATGAATATGAAATCCTGAATAAGATGCTGGATGATGCCATTGAAGGTTCTTTTGAGGAAGACTGTTTTGATGAAAGCGAACTGTCTAAGCTTCAGACCAAGCTGATGCGGTATCTTTCCTCTGCCGCGATGTCCGAGAGGAAAATCAAGGAAGAAAAAGACAATTTAAAGGAACTACTCACCAACATCTCACATCAGACCAAAACACCGCTTACGAATATCCTGATGTATGCAGAGTTACTTAAGGAGGTGTCGGAGGGACAGGCAGGAGCATCTTATGCAGATGAGATATATCTTCAGGCAAAAAAATTAGAAGGCTTGATAGCGGCACTGGTGAAGATGTCGCGGCTTGAGATTGGTGTGTTTCAGTATGAAATGTCAGAAACCAGCTATTCAAAAATCATAGAAAAGATGGTCTGTCAGGCACTTCCAAAAGCTAAGAATAAAAACATAAGTATATGCGTAAGCAGCCGTCAGGATTATCAGATTCGATTGGATGAGAAATGGGTTGTGGAAGCTGCTTATAATATCATCGATAATGCAATCAAGTATTCTGATAGCGGAACATCTATTTTTGTAGAAGTATTTTCATACGAAATGTTTTCTGGAATCAGAATCCGGGATGAGGGCCCGGGAATAGATGAAAGGGAGATTCCCCTTTTGTTCGGAAGGTTTTATCGAGGAAAATCCGTTCACGATAAAGAAGGAATTGGCGTAGGATTGTATCTTGCCAGGGAAATCGTAGAAGGAAATGGAGGATACATAAAAGTAAAATCCAAACCCGGAGAAGGCAGCACATTCGAGCTGTGCTTTCCAAATGTGTCAACACTGTAATATTTCAGAAAGAATGTGGACAGAATGAAGTGATAGGCTAAGTGTCATAAAAAGATGCTTAGCTTCTTTTGTATTACTGGAAAAAAGGAGAAATAACAATATGGAAATACTGAAAACAAAGAATTTAAAAAAATATTACGGTGAAAATGCAGTTTGTGTAAAAGCGATTGATGGAGTTGATATTTCAATCAAACAAGGAGAATTTGTGGCCATAGTCGGTACTTCCGGAAGCGGAAAATCAACACTTCTTAATATGCTTGGAGGACTGGACAAACCTACTTCAGGTGTCGTAATCGTGGACGGAAAGAAAATATTTGATCTGAAGGATGAGGAATTAACCATATTCAGGAGAAGGAAGATTGGATTTGTATTTCAGGCATATAATCTGATTCCGGTATTAAATGTTTATGAAAATATTGTTCTTCCGATCCAGCTGGATGGAAACAAGGTGGATGAGGCATTTGTAAATAGAGTTATAGAATCTCTGGGACTTACAGAAAAACTTAATAGCCTGCCAAATCAGCTTTCAGGAGGACAGCAGCAAAGAGTAGCAATTGCAAGAGCCTTGGTAACAAAGCCGTCCATTATCTTAGCAGATGAACCTACCGGAAATCTTGATTCCAAGACAAGTCAGGATGTTTTGGGGCTTCTTAAATTGACCAGCGTGAGATTCAAACAGACAATTGTTATGATTACACATAATGAGGAACTTGCACAGACGGCTGATCGTGTCATCCGGATTGAAGATGGAAAAGTATTTGATGGAGGTATGGCCCATGCTTAAGGTGAAGAACCGTGAATGCATTTCCAATATGGCAAGGAAAAGCATGAAGGCAAATAAGAAACGAAATGTTATCCTTTTGATCGCAATTGTACTTACTACAGTAATGCTTACCACGTTATTTACAGTTGGCAGCAGTATCATGAAGTCCATCGAAATAAGTACAACCTATCAGGTCGGAACAAGTTCCCACGCAGGATTTAAATTCCTTACACAGGATGAATACGATGAACTGGCAACGGATACTCATATTTCAGATCTTTCTTATAACATTATTGTGGGTGTTCCTGAAAATGATGAATTGTATGAAGATTATACAGAACTCAGATATACAGAGGATCAGGCTGCAAAGGCCGGTTATTCTTATCCGGAACAGGGAAAATTACCGGAGGATTATAATGAGGTTGCAACCTGTACCAGTGTGTTAGATGATTTTGGATTACCTCATGAATTAGGACAGATTATTCATCTTAAGATGAATAATGGAAGAGAATCCTATGAAGGCGACTTTACTGTATGTGGAATCTGGGAAAAGCCTGCTCCTACGTTGACCAATCAAATCTATGTGTCAAAAGCATTTCAGGAAGATTTCTCGCCTGTCTGGAAAAATCGTTCGGATTATGATAGTGCGATGGATACGAATTCCTATGCTGGCTCCATTAATCCGGATTTCAATTTCCATACTACCTTTAATATTTCCGGACAGATGGAAGAACTGAAGGCAAGACATGGATTTGGCGATGAGATCAATGATGGGATCAATTGGGCCTACTCAGCGAGTGAGATTGATTTCACTTCAATGATGATCGTAGTAATTATTCTTCTTATGATCATGATATCCGGCTATTTAATCATTCATAACATTTTCCTGATTGCAGTGACATCAGATATCCACTATTACGGTCTGCTCAAAACAATTGGAACAAGCAACAGACAGTTAAAGCAGATTGTCTTAAAGCAGGCGATGGCTCTTAGTTGTATATCAATTCCTCTTGGTTTATTGTTAGGCTTCCTTACATCTTATATAGTGTTTCCTCTGATTGTGTCGCAGCTGACAATACAAGGGTGCCAAATCATACCAAATATCTGGGTGTTTCTAGCTTGTAGTATTTTCTCATGGCTCACGGTAAGAATAAGCTGTGTAAAGCCATGCAAGTTTATTCGAAAAATCTCACCGATTGAGGCTGTCAGATACTCTGATGCAACAGTAGGAAAGCTGTCAAAAAGCAGAAAAATAAAGAAGGTAACAACTCGCTCTATGGCATGGAAAAATATCAAGAGAAACAAACGAAGAACTCTTGCAGTTATTTTGTCCATGTCCCTGAGTATCGTCATGATCAATGTTACGATTTCAATCGTAGCCAGCATGGATGAGGAAAAGTATATTTCAGATTTTATATGCAGTGATTTGGCTATTGCAGATGCTGCTTTCTATAATCGTAATGTGTATGAAGCACCAACAGACGGTGTAAGCAAGGAAGATATGAAAACTCTTGGCGCTCTTTCGGGCTTAGAGGAGAAGGGCGCAATCTACATGTCAGAGTCATATCAGGAGATGGAGGGAAAACCATACGAACGCTTGGTAAAGCTTTATGAGGAACATCCGGAATGGTTCCTTCTTAATGATTCGCAAAAAGAATATTTTGATAAAAGTGTCTATGAAGAAAAGTCTATAAGTTCGCATATTTATGGAGTAGATAAGATTGTCTTTGAAAAAATGGAAATGGATACAAAGAAAGTGGATTGGGAGACTTTCACGTCCGGAGATTACGCAATTGTATCTGCTCCATTAACCAGCGGTGGCGATGACAGTGAAAATGCTTATTATCAGGTTGGAGAAAAGATTGCTGTTACACTACCGGATGGCAGTAGCAGGGATTATGAAATCATTGGTATTGGGGATGTGTGTTATGCCATGGGACCCCAGCATAGTCACGGAATGGATATCAATATCACTATTTCCGGTTCGGAATACCAAAAAGCTTTCCCTGATACAAAAGGTGCACTTAAGTATTTTGTAAATGTAAATGATGAGAATATAGATGCGGTGGAAGAGTTTGTGGCTGATTATTGTGAAAATGTAAAACCTGAACTGACCTTTGCTTCTAGAATGACATACCTGGAGGAATTCAAGGAGACGATACGTACATATTTAATTATAGGTGGAGCCTTAAGTGCTGTTCTTGCTTTGATTGGAATACTGAATCTGATTAACCTTACATATACTTCTATCCATGAGAGAAAGCAGGAACTTAAGGTGCTCTCGGCCATTGGAATGACAAGAGGTCAGATGTCTGCCATGTTATCTTATGAAGGAATATACAGAGTAATGCTTACCTTTTTCCTGACACTTACTCTAGGACAGCTATTAAATTATGTCATTGTCAACCTTATAGCAAGTCAGATGATTATGTTTAGCTATCGATATGTTGTCTGGCCGATGCTATTATGTATTCCGATTTTCGTATTGATAGCAATCATTATTCCAAGGATTATTGAAAAAGCTGAGTATTAAATATCGGGTCAATCACATATCCGATAATGTAGTGTTCGAGAGTAGAGAGAATGAAAGACTTTTTGAAGAGTAATGAAACTGCCGGAAATGGTGGCAAGAGTTGGATTTGTTTTTGTATTTGTATAGTAGTGAAAAATTGAGCTAAACGATTAAAGGATCTTGCAAATAATGTGAGATCCTTTTCATTTCATCGACCTGTGTAAACAGTTTATCCATGTTTTGTAGAAATAGGAAATTGGTGGTAGTAAGGTGTTCTTTGGACCAGATAGTAATATTTTTGAAAGTAAAAGGTGTGCGATGAAAGACAGATACAAACGAGATGAATTATTGGTGAAAGAAAAAATTTATACGATTATTAGGGTTATGGAAAAACATAAAGACTTAAATTTTTATGTTGCGTTAAACGATGGGGAAAAGTATGTACTTAAAGAATTTGAAAACGCAGAAATGTTTTCTGCTTGCATAAAAAATCATGAAGTTTTGGAGAAGACGGGTATCCTGGTTCCAAGGTTAATTACATATGATGATAAAACGCTTATTTGCGTAGAACAGTATTTTTCTGGACTTCAGGCATCTGATTATATCATGCAGGGGACACTGAATAGTCGTTATTTAGACCAAATGAAGGAAATGGCTATACAGTGTGAAGAAAAAGGGATTGCCCTGGACTACTATCCTACAAACTTTATTGTTCATGATAATTCGCTTGTATATATAGGGTGTAAATATTATGAACTTACAGAAAACAATTACTATGAGAAGAAAGGACTATTATTTTGGATGAATGCACCTGCCCTGATTGCAGGAATAGTAACTGAAAGAATGAAAGAAAAAAATGAATAAAACATATTTAAACAGAATCCTGAAAATAGCAGTACCTATTATCTTGAGTAATGTAATTTCTCAACTGCAGATGATGATAGACAGGATATTTTTAGGACAGATAAATACGCTCTATATGAGTGCATTAGGGAATGCTACATCGCCAATGTGGACTACAATGTCTTTTGCATTTACGATTACTGCAGGAACTTCTATTTTGATCAGTCAGAATATTGGTGCAGGGGATAAAGGTAAAGCTGGTGAATATGCTGCTTCATTACTGAAGTGGAATAATATCCCATCTGTAGTATTATTTCTGTTTTGGATGTTAAGTGGCAAATATGTCTTAAGATTGATGGGGGTATCAGATGCGGTTATGCCGTATTGTCTTGGCTATTTAAGGTATTATATTCCATCATTTTTGCTGATTGGTATAGAGGGGGCAACATCAGTGATTATGCAAACATCAAATTATACAAAACCGATGGTTTATTATGGGTTGATTCGTTCGGGAACCAATATTGTACTCGATTATGCACTTATATTTGGACATTTTGGACTTCCGGCACTTGGCATTGAAGGTGCAGCAATTGCCACAACTATAGCAGAGTTTTCCGGAGTGATCTTCGCAACGAATGCTATGAGAAGTCCTAAACTTACAACAAGGCCTTCCGTTAAGCAGATACTAAATGCACAGGCAAAGCCATATTTAAGTTCTCTTAAGCTGGGAATTAATTGTGCTTTAGAAGATTTTACCTGGAATATAGGAAATTTGCTGATTATCAGAATTTTGAATTCTATTAATGAAATTGCGGCAGGCATATACTCCATTGTTTTTGGCATTGAAGTATTGATTGTTGTAGTGATAGGTGCTCTGGGAAATTCGACAATGACACTTACTGGTGAGGCAAAAGGAAAGAAGGATAAGAATCAGTACAGCCAAGTGGTAAAGATAGCATATATGATGTCAGCAATTATTGCACTTGTGACTCTTGTCATTTTTGCTGTATTCCCGAAGCAGATTCTTGGTTTGTTTTCGAGTGATGAGCAAATTATAACGGGTTGTGGCATTTACTTGCTTATGGTTTGTATTAATCTTTTTGGAAAATCAGGAAATATCATAGTGGGAGCTGGTATCAAAGGGAATGGTGATACAAAATGGATGCTTTGCACACAGATTTTTGGGACTATCCTGGTTGTTACTAGTGCATGCATACTGGTATATGTTTTAAAACTTGGAATAGCAGGTGTATTTTTGGCAGTCATTATAGATGAAGGAGCCAGATCAATAATTAATTTGGGTAAGTTCCTTCGTATTGTTAAGAAGATGGAATAATAGTAGAAAAATAAATTCCAAAGAGGGAGAGTATCATTTCATCGACATATAAAGTAACTTGTCTATGTTTTGTAGAAATAAAAGTACGATGGTATTAAGATAGGAGTTGCCGGGGATCAGAAAAAAATAGCAGAATGTGGACAACAACAGAATACGGATCTTGATTCCTTGGTGAACGTTGGCATTATTGAACAGGGGTAATACCTTACTATAGATGTGACATAACATGAAAAAAGAACCTGGAAGAATAAAGTTAATGGTCTTCATGAATTTATAGCTTATGTTTGAAGACTGTTAATACGGATGCATTTCTTTATTAATACTAATTACCCATTAGAGTAATAAAGACTCTCTAAAGCGAAAATCCAAAACACACTCCATGCTTTACAATAGAGTAAAGAAAATATACACAGGAGTAATGATTGGCATGCAAAAGAGTTTCTTTATTACTAGAGTACAAGAGCTGTTGCAAGAGAAGGATTGGAAAGTGTCAAAGTTAGCTGAAGAAAGTGATGTCCCCCCGAGTACAATTTATAATATGCTTTCAAGGTGCAGTGAGCCAAAAATTGAAACGGCATTTAAACTGATAGAAGGGTTTCATGTTTCTCTGGATGAGTTTTTGTATCCGGAAAAGCTGCATAACGATCCCTCCACACAACAAAAAGCATTGATTGAATTAACAGATAACTATGATGAAAGCGATTGGCTTCGTATTATGGCATATGCAAAAGCATTATATGACAAAAAGATGGTGTAAAAGGATGCATTCATATATATGGTGCATCCTTTTTACTGTTTAAAATATAATACAAGTAGAATTGGAGAATGCTACCGATCTTCCAGTAGGAGGAAAAGGTATGTTAATATCTAATCGATTTATACAATTTATTAATCTGCATGTTTTAAATGAGACTGACCGTCAAGGTTGGTCTTTTTTTGCATTACCCTACAGGGTAATGCAGCCACTCTTTTGCGAGGAATGCAATCGGAACCACAAAGCAGATATTCGGAACCACAAGGAACTAACACTTCCAGTTACATACTGATAAAATATTATTAGGAAAAATCGGGAGTATCGACTATGGAATATTATGAAATTCTTCCTGGTGTAGGAAGTAGGATTGATAAATTCAGGCGACAAGAGAAAGAAACGGTGGAATCACTTGCCAAAGCAATCGGTGTTTCTCCATCATATACTAGCAGGTTATTAAAAGATAAGAAAGCATGGAATCCAGATCAGATTCGTGCAGCTGCAAAGCATTATGGGATTTCCGTAGAATATCTGTGCACTGGAACTGCATCTGGCTCTGAGCAGATATTTGATTATGATTATGAAGCATTGCTTGGAGAGTCCATTATTTATCTTGAAAAAATGCCCAGAGAAGATCGGATACGCATTAGTGTCCGGGTGATGCATCGGTTAATTGATCTTATGGCGAACAGTTCAGATTAAGTGCTTTTCATCTTTCAAATAAAGCACACAAGGGTAAAATATATTCTTTGTGTGTTTTTATGGGAGATGAAAAGCAATTGCAGGAGGGGACAATAATCGTGGAAGGGAAAAAAATCATGGAGTATTCCATGAAATTGAGTATGATTAAAAATTTGCGTAAGGAGGAATTGATTAGCGAAGCTGAATATCAAGAAATATATAAAGAATTGAAAAAAGAATACGGTGTAGTATCTGCATTTTCGATTACTTGTTCCGAGTATGAAAAGGTCAACTATAAGCCACCGACAGATCAACCAGCATCACAAGCGAAGATAGAACATCGCAAAAAAAGAAGATAAAGGGATTGCCCAATCAGTAAAGACACAGTATAATATATATAAACTATATGGTGAATACAAAAAGGGAGAGCAATATGGAAGTTGAACTGATAAAGGCAAACAGTCCTGAAGACAATCAACTTCGAAGCCGGAAAATTAACAGGTTGCGTGTTGCTGCCTATTGCAGAGTCAGTACAGATGACGAAGACCAGATTAAAAGCTACAAATCAATGGTTAGATATTATTCTGATCTGATCCATAGTAATAAAGAATGGGATTTTGCAGGAGTCTATGCTGATAAGGCAATTACCGGCACCAAAGTTGATAAAAGAGAAGAGTTTCAACGTCTCATCCAGGATTGCATGGACGGTAAGATTGATATGATCCTTGCCAAAAGTCTTCCGCGTTTTGCTAGAAATACGTTAGATACATTGAAATATGTCCGTATGCTACGTGAGAAGAATATCGCAGTCTACTTTGAGGTTGAAAAGATCAATACATTAAAGGATGGTGAATTCCTGATGACCATCCTAAGCTCAGTAGCACAGCAGGAAGTAGAAAATACTTCAGCATATGTGAAAAAGGGCTTAAAGATGAAGATGAAACGAGGAGAGCTTGTCGGATTTCAAGGTTGTATGGGCTATGATTACGATAAAGAAACCAAATCGATTTCAGTAAATGAGGAAGGTGCCAAAATAGTTCGATATATATTCGAACGTTATTGTGCCGGAGCAGGTGGAAAGATGATATCCAGAGAGCTGAATGAGCAAGGATACAAAACCTTGCGTGGCAACAAATGGATGGAGTCCACCGTTCTTGATATCATAAAAAACGAAAAATACAAAGGTGATATTCTTCTAGGAAAGACGTATACGGTTGATCCGATTTCCAAACGCCGTTTGGAGAATCTGGGAGAGGAAGATCGTTACTATATTCGTAATCATCACGAACCTATCGTAGATGAGGAGACGTTCGCAAAAGCGCAGGAAATACGTGCAAAACGAAATTCAAATAAGAAGCATGCTACGATTGGAGATCGGCCGAAATATAGTCGTCAATATTCCTTTAGCAGTATACTCGAATGTGGTTATTGTGGAAGTTCCTTTACAAGAAGACATTGGCATAGTGGAAGTAATTATCTGAAGATTAACTGGCAGTGTACTGGCATGGTGAAGAAAGGGCGAGATTTCTGCCCAGATAGTAAGGCCTTTCCGGAAGAAGTTCTGGAAAATGCATTTCTCGAATCATATCGCATTTTATGCGCTGACAGTAAAGAAGTTGTAAATCAGCTGGTTAAGACAATGGAAAAGAAACTGGCTGGTAATACTGTTCATGACAAAATCAGAGTGTTGAAAAAGGAAATAACTGCTCTGGAAGATAAGCGTAGTAAACTTCTTGATAATTTTCTGGATGCTATGATTGATGCGAATGTTTATCAGGAAAAAGATGTTGAGTTTAAGCGAAAGCTTGCTAAGAAGAAACAGGAACTGGCAGCATATGAAGGTCAGATAGATGAAGAAGTTAATGCCAGAAGGCGAATTAATGAGCTGAAGAAGGCATTGGAAGAACATTCTATTCTGAAAGAATTCGACAGGGAAGTTTTCGAAAGCGTAGTAGAGAAGATCATAGTCGGTGGCTATGATGAAGATGGGAATAAAGATCCCTTTAAGCTTATATTTGTTTATAAAGCTGGTTATGAAAACTACATAAATCAGGCGAAAAATAATCAGAATCCTCCACCGGATCCGCCGGGGGGCGGTGCTGGTGTTCCGTATTCACATGGTGGGAACGAGGTAAGTACTATGTGTTCACCAAATGGGTACGACACATGTAGAGACGGTAGTTCTTCTTTCCAAGGGAGAAATATCGAGTCGAAGGGTCCGTGTGGATTTCTCACTGGAGAACCTGGATACGACCTTCCTTCGAGGAGAAGCTACATACGAGCAGATCAAGGCCTATGTGCTTGAACAGACCGGACTGAAGGTTTCCACACTGTATATATCTCAGATCAAGCGCAAATACGGTCTTGAAGTTGGTGAGAGTTATAATAAGCCAAAGTCTGAAGATGCTAGACAGCCTCAGTGCCCGCCGGAAAAAGAAGCTGCTATTACGGATGCATTGAAGCATTTTGGCATCATCTGATGGAGAGATAAAATTGATTTGTGGAGGAATATCATTCTAGAAGGAGTTTGGGTAAAATTTCTCAAAACCTATTGACCTTAACGGAACGTCATAGATTATAGTAATTTCATCAAGGAAAGGAGATCCGAGCATAATGAGGACAGTAAAAGAAATTTCAGAACTTACGGGTATCAGTGCGCGCACGCTCCACTACTATGATGAGATTGGCTTATTTGTTCCCACATCAAAAAGTGAAGCTGGATACAGACTTTATGACGATAGAGCTCTTGAAACATTACAGCAGATTTTGTTTTTCCGTGAGTTTGATATTCCCTTAAAGAAAATCAAAGCTGTTATGGAGAATCCTGACCTTGACCGAAACCAAATTCTGCAAATGCAGAGAAAAATGTTGGTAGCAAAAAAAGAACGCATGGAGCGTTTGATTGCCAGCATTGATGACATCCTTAAAGGAGGTAACGAGATGGATTTTACAGTATTTGACGAAACAGCGATTCGTACCATGTTTGACAGCTTGATGAAAAGTATGAATGAGGAACAGAAAAAAATATTCATTGAACATTATGGCAGCTTAGATGCATTTGAGGATCATTTCATAAAAAATGCTTCCACTGAAAAGGTTCAGAAGAATTTTGCAAAAGTTGTTGAATGGTATGGAAGTAAGGAAAATGCATTGGACGCTATAAAGATTTCTCAGGGCTCTGAAGTAATGACCGCTTATCAGAAACGTATCGGGAATATTCAAAAGAAACTTGCTTCTAAAATCGGAACAGATGTGAATTCTTTTGAGGTACGGGAATTGATTGCTGAGTATGATTTTGTTGCAAAACAACTGTATCAGATGGATGATGTAACGAAGTTGATGTTGGAAATCGCAAGGCTATATAAAAGTAATGCCGACGCACAGGAAGGTGTAGATTCCATATATGGTACAGGTTTTGCGTCCTACATGGGAGAAGCGATTGAAGCATTTTATAGCAGATAAATCCCAGCTTAATCGACTAACCGTAGGAGATACCATTCACAATTGATTACCTGATGAGATAACTTGTATTTATGTGCACCTGAAGTAAAGATTCTTCAGGTGCATTTTCCTTTTATTGGATAAGAAGAAGCAGTTTGTTGTGCTGTATCAATATCCAGTCTTTGAATTCCTTCAAAGAACTTTTCTTTTCTTTGACTAGGTTCTTTCGAGAAAGAGCCTCCTTTTTAAAATCGGTAAAGGCCTGTTCCATAAGCGATAGTTTATCGTCAGGAAAATTATCTTGCTTTTTGTATTTATTGATTGTATTGCGCCAGTGTTGGCATTCATTTTTATAGAGCCGATCATAGTCATTGGTTCTGGCACGTTCGTCGAAGTCTCTCTTGTTCTGGAGGGACTGCTTTTTTCTGCATTTTTCGCTGCACAGTTCATAGCGGAGACTGGGCGCGATAAAGACTTTGCCGCAGATTTTGCACTGACGGAAGCAGAGTTTCCAGTCAGACATACGGTTCATGTAGTAGGTAATTACCGGATAAAAGGAACCATACATGGATACACATTCGACTTTTCTGCGATTATCCGGATACCAGAGGGAGAGCGTTGTTTCCTCTGACGGTATGCTGGCAAACCTTCTGAGCGTTACATCAAAGCGAATAGGTTCTCCGGTTTCTTTATCGTATTCCAATGGACTTTCTGTGCGGAATGCTAATATAAGTCTTGTCATCTCCCTGATAAAATTCTCGCTGGCAGTATCTCTGTCACGGTATTCTCTGGTCACTAGATAGCTGTTCCAGATTTGAAGAGCAACATACATTTTAACAGGATCCCCAGAGGCATACTGTGTTGATAAAAATTCACTTGCTGCCTGCTCAAGCGCAGGCTGTTTCCAACGGTTGGTATGCAGGGCATTATAGAGAGGCATAACTCCGTGCTGATTCCACTCTCCATTCTCATCACTTACAAACTGAATCAAAAGCGTTCCTAACGGCCGGATTGCATCATAGAGCAGTCCGGTCGTTTCTTTTTCTTCCAGTCGGAAGCGGATCTCCTGCTCTTCTCCGATGAGAATGCGTTCTTTCATTTTCTTTTTATCCAGAGTCAGTACGAGAATAATTCTATCTTCGATCGGTTTATGTCTGGTGAATTCGAAAGTCAATTATATCCCCCTTATCAATTTATGGTAATTTTATAATCTGCATATTTATGTTACGCACAGCATAGCTTAGAAATGTTGATTTGTCAATATTTAGAGGCTATCATGCAGTTGCGTGGTAATTATACGAAACGTACATTGAAAACTGAATAGACTGCTGCAAAGAGATACTTCTTCGCGATGATCCAAAAGGGAGCGGATGTAATACGCCGGGGGAACCGGGCAGGAACAGTATGCAGTCAGGTGGAATTGAATGGTCGAACCGTAGGTGATTATCGAAAGGATAGTCATCCTCGGTTTGCCCATTTGACAGATCGGAAGGAAGCTTCGGATCTGATAATGAAAGAGTTCGGAATGCCGGGGGCAAAGACATTCTGAAACTCTTTCCAACAAGAGTCCAGAGAAAGTGATTTCTTTGGTCAGAGTCCAGAGAAGAATCTTTGGGCTGGTACAGGACGCAGTGCCTGAGCAGAGTGCAGAGGGCGAGGAGGTCCGGTGGACCTTGTTAACGCGCCGACCGGAGTGGAACGGAGACCAGCCTTGCTCAGGTGTCCAGAGGGTGAAAACCTCGGCCAAGAGAAGTGATGTGAAGCGTCACTTCCTACTGGGTTATGTCCTGACGCAGGGCATCCGAAAAAGGAGCAGCTTCGCTGCATGAAAAAATGTATCACACAAAAAAAGAAAGGAGATGGTAATTCTGGCAAAAAAGAAAAAACTGACACGCCACAATGGACGTAGCAATCAGGATGGGGTATTCCAGCCAGAACACAATGATCGGAGATTTGACCTTGAGACAGCAGATCATATTGATCCTGCCAGAACTCCTTACAACATCTATTGGAATTATTATCAGGGGATCAGCTGTCAGAGCTTTCGAGATAATCCACAGGAAGAGTACAGAGGTTTTGAAGAGGTTGAGATGCAGTTCTACAGGGAGCAATACAATGATTATCTCTTCGGCCAGCATGAGCGAAATGCAAAAAGAAGGCATTCCGAACGGGACAGAACCTCGGAACAGCTCAGGCTGGATAAAAGAACCTGTCCGGAAGAAACAATCTATCAGATTGGCACAAGAGAGGATCATGAAGGACCGGATGTGCTGCTTCCTGTTGTTATGGAGTTTTTTGAAGAAATGGAGAGGCGGTATGGCAAGCATATCCACACGCTTGACTGGGCACTTCATCTGGATGAAGATACGCCGCATATCCATGAGCGCCATGTTTTTGATTACTGCAATAAGTATGGTGAAATCGAACCTGCTCAGGAAAAAGCTTTAGAGGCCCTTGGTTTTGAGCTTCCACATCCGGAGAAAAAAGTCAGCAAACACAATAACCGCAAGATTGCATTTGATGCGGAATGCAGAAGACTTCTTTTTGATATCTGCAAAAAGCATGGCCTTGATCTGGAGGAAGAACTGCAGACAAAAATGTTGCGTCTGGATGATGTGGATACCTTGCTGGATGAATTTGCAGATGTTGCCTATGACAAGGCCGTGGATGTTGTTACCAATGCTGTACGATCAGAAACACAGAATGCAGATATCCGTATGGTGGATGAAGTTCAGAAAACAGAGATTGCAAAGTGTGCTGACAATCCTGTCAAACAGAAACTGATTAACAGAATCATGACAAATCTGAGAAAGAAAATGCTTGCAGCAGCATCTGCTATTACCAAAAGGATTACGGATGTGCTTCGGGATCCGAAGGTTAAGCAGAACGGAAAGGAAGAAATCAAGAAGGCAATAAAGCCATCAGTTTTGGACATGCTTGCACGTGCGAGAAGCCAGGCGGATGCTTACAATTCATCGAGAAAAATTAACCAAGAGCAGCGATATCGGGGACCTGAACTGTAAATGGGTAACTGATATCCACTGATTGATAGACAGGGTGAAAAAAGAACCAAGCTTGGTTGTTTTTTCGCCCATAAAACACAGATTATGAAAGGAGTCGAGAGAAAAATGTCAATAAGAAATGATAATAATTTAGAATTTCCTTTCTGGCTTGAAGAGGAGAAAAGAGTCATAGAGCCATTGTTCTGCGAATACTTTCTGGCGATTCATCCCATGCTCTGTATCCATGGCAAATTTTATACTGTGGATGGCATGGTAACGGATGAGAGCCAGCTAAAGAAGGAAATCTATGATCTGATCAGTCCTTGGATCGGTACAAGGGTGGCCAGAAAGGTAGAAGAACTCATGAATTCTCTCAGGATGAGAGCATATGAAGAGGAACTTCCCCTTCATTATGACAGGATTCATGTTGCCAATGGTACCTGGTTTTTAGATGGTACATTTTCAGAAACTAAGGATTATTGTAGAAACCGAATAGAGGTGGATTACAATTCTGGGGCACCGGAGCCTGTCAGATGGAAGAATTTTTATCTGATCTTCTACATGAAGAGGATATTCCAACATTGCAGGAATATCTGGGATACTGCCTGCTTCCTACTACAAAAGCGCAGAAAATGCTGATGATGATTGGAAAAGGGGGAGAAGGAAAATCAAGAATTGGTCTGGTCATGAGGGCGATTATGGGAAACAGCATGAATACTACCAGTATCCAGAAAATAGAAACGAATCGTTTCAGCAGGGCGGATCTGGAGAACAAGCTGCTCATGGTGGATGATGATATGGATATGGGAGCTCTACCGAAAACCAACTATATTAAATCCATTGTTACGGCTGAATGCAAAATGGACGTGGAGAGAAATGGAATACAGAGTTATCAGAGTCTGCTGTATGTCAGATTTCTCTGCTTTGGAAATGGCGCACTGACAGCCCTTCATGACAGATCGGATGGATTCTATCGAAGGCAGATTGTGCTGATGACAAAAGACAAGCCTGCAGACCGTGTGGATGATCCTTTTCTGGTAGAAAGAATGCTGGAAGAAAAGGAAGGAATCTTCCTGTGGTGTCTGGAGGGCTTGAAGAGACTGATCTCCAATAATTACAGATTTTCTATCAGCGATCGGGCCAGAAGTAATGTGGAGAGTGCCGTAAAAGATGCGAATAATATCATCGATTTCCTGAAATCAGAGGGCTATATCACTTTCGGACCGGAGGAGGAATCCAGTACAAAGGCTTTGTATGAGGCATATAAGGAATGGTGTACAGATAATGCTGAAACGCCACTTGGAATGAGAAGCTTCTCTTATTATCTGAAAACTCAGGGAGAAAGCTATGGTATCAGGGACGCCGGTAACAACATTTATATTTCCAGAAAGAAGCGTTGCCGTGGGTACAAGGGAGTATCAGTGGATCCAACGTTAATCCCGCCTTTTTAAAGAGAACCATGAAAAATCGGGTGTACGTCCGTACAAGTGTACGCAGTGCCAGAGTACGGATGTACGTATGTACAGATGGAAATGGATATTTAAGTTATTTACACGGGCAAATGTCGTGTTATAACACAGCCAATGGAAGGAGATGAAAGATGACAAGATATTATAATAACGAGAATTATAATGCCGCATTTGAAAGATGTGTGGACCTGATTGCAAATCTTATGATAAAGCATGGTCCTAAGATACTCGAACGGCAGAGACAAAAGATGTTAGAAGAGATTAATAAGCTGGATTTTCAGGATGCTCCTTGTAAAGATCTGCTTATTAACAGGCTTTGCGGGTATTGCAGGCGCTATGAAAAAATAATCCGAGCAAAGGCTGCCTGACTTGCGTAGCGACTCAGCTTTTTTGCCTATTATTTGATGATAAATACACGTTGTGTTCATTATGATCAATGTGATATAATGGACACAACGTGTATGTGAAAATATTTTTTACGTTGTTAGAAGTTTGATAGATGATTCAGGAGGCCTGTGAGACATGGACAAGGCAGAAAAAATTAAAGAATTAAGAGAAAGTACCGGAATGAACCGAAAAGAATTCTGCGAGTACTTTCAGATTCCATATAGAACTGTATCTGAATGGGAGCGCGATGGTCGTCATGCACCGGATTATGTAATTCGGCTGCTGGAGTATTACATCCGCATGGAGAAGCTGATGAAGGAAAATAAAGACGAAAAATAGACTTGAGGTCACAAATTGTGACCTCAAGTTGGAAAGGGGGATATATGGCAGAAGAGAAAAAAGAAGTACTTGAAGTAATTGATGTTACGGAAGCATATATGAAAGAAAAACTGTATGAATTCAGAGGCAGAAAAGTCATGCTTGATTCGGATTTGGCGGAGATCTACGGATACGAAACGAAAAATTTCAAGCGACAGGTGAAAAACAATATTGCCAAGTTTGATGGCGAAGATTTTATGTTTGAATTGAACGATGAAGAAGTTGAGATACTTTCAAGGTGCAAAAATTTCACCTTGAACACTGGTCGAGGAACAAACATTAAGTATAAACCTTATGTTTTTACAGAGCAGGGAATCTACATGCTGATGACCGTATTGCGTGGAGATCTGGCAATTAAGCAAAGTCGTGCGCTTGTAAGAACTTTTAAGAAGATGAAAGACTATATCCTGGAAAACCGAGATCTGATCGGACAGCGAGAAATGCTCCAATTGAGTATACAGACCACAAATAACTCGGTTGAGATCAGTAAGTTGAATACTGATATCATTTCAATCGAAAAACAGATTTCCGATGTAGTGGAAGGCCTTAAGGATGTTGTAACAAAATCGGAACTTGCAGATATGATGAACAGTTTTATCAACGATGATGATAACGGTTGGCTTATGTATAACGCCAAATTCTGCAGTGCCGATATCGCATATTCGTCTATCTATAGTCAGGCTAAGAAATCTGTCTATCTTGTTGATAATTATATTGGTCTGCGAACGTTGGTTATGCTTAAAAATGCTCCCGTAGGAGTTGAGATAAAGATATTCAGTGATAATGTAGGTGCCAATAAGCTACACCAGGTGGAAGTTACTGATTTTTGTAGAGAATATCCGGGAATCAACATAACCATGAAAAAGACGAATGGGATTTTTCACGATCGATTCATTGTTCTGGATTATGGAACATCGGATGAGAGAATCTTCTTATGTGGGGCATCATCAAAAGACGCAGGTGCGAGAATTACAAGTATCGTTGAAGATTTTGGAATAGATAAGTATCAGCCAATAATGGCAGCATTGTTACAGAATCCAGCATTGGTTTTACCACATTAGGAGTGTGAGAATATTGAAAAAGCAAACAAAATGTTATATCTACACCCGTGTATCTACATCAATCCAGGTAGATGGTTATAGTTTAGATGCCCAGAAGGATAAGCTTCGCAAATATGCGGATTATCAGGACTATGTGGTTGCAGGTGAATACTCTGATGAAGGCTTTTCTGGTAAGAACATTCAGGGCAGACTGGAATTTCAGAGAATGCTCAGGGATATTCAGGAAGGAAAGGATCAGGTGGAATATGTTCTTGTGTTCAAGCTTTCCAGATTCGGTAGAAATGCGGCAGATGTGCTGAATTCCCTTCAGTTGATGCAGGATTTTGGAGTTAACCTGATCTGCGTCGAGGATGGAATTGACAGCTCAAAGGATGCGGGCAAACTGATGATATCTGTATTGTCTGCAGTTGCAGAAATCGAACGTGAAAACATCCGAACTCAGACGATGGCTGGCAGAGAACAGAAAGCAAGGGAAGGACGTTGGAATGGCGGCTTTGCCCCTTATGGATATAAACTTGAAAATGGTGATTTGAAGATTGCCGAGGATGAAGTTGAAGTAATTCAGGTAATTTTCGACAGATTTATTCATACCAACGAAGGCATCAATGGAGTTGCTGCTTATCTGAATAAGCACGGATACAAAAAGAAGCTGAGACAGAATAATACAATTGATGGATTCTGAGCAAGCTTTGTAAAGAAAGTCCTGGATAATCCGATCTATATGGGGAAAATCGCCTATGGACGGCGAAGAATAGAGAAGAAAATTGGAACACGAAATGAGATGCATGTAGTGGAACAGGATGATTTCCCAGTATATGATGGTCAGCACGAGGCAATCGTATCTGAGGAAGACTGGAATCTGGCACAGTCAAAACGCAAAAGAACCGGAAAACGAAGAGAAAAGGTTGGTAAGACCGGTAACGTAAGTATTCTCTCCGCAATTATAAAATGTCCTTGTTGTGGTAAATCTATGTATAGCAACACTTCTAAGCCTCATGCAAAAGACAATAAATACAGACAGTACTATTATTGTAAATCTACCAGAAGTGAAACCGGTCATCCATGCACTTTCCGTACTAACATCGAACAGTCACAGATTGATGATTATGTCTCTGGCGTTATCTCGGCAATGGTTCATGATCCTCAGTTTGAAGCTGCCATTAAGGATAAGATTGGTACTGTGATTGACACAACGGAGATGCAGAAAGAATTAGAGACATTAAGGGTTCAACTCAGACAGACAATATCAATAAAGTCACGCCTGGAACAGCAGATGGATACATTATCTTATGATGATCCATATTATGACCGAAAAATGCAGGATTTTCAGAGACGATATGATGATCAGTATGCTATAATGGGAGATATCGAAGCACGCATGGAGGAACTGAACGATCAGATACAGAGCATTCGTCAGGAACAGATCTCAAGTGAGAATGTATATCAGCTGCTGAGTGTTTTTGATCAGTTATATGCAGATCTGGAACCAACGGAAAAACGAGATCTCATGAGGGCAATTATTGAACGCATTGATTTGTATCCGGAACAGCGAGAGGATGGCTGCTGGGTTAGAAACATTGTATTTAATTTCCCGGTGCCTGTAAGTGGTGTATTATTAAAAGAACTGCCCTTGGAAAATGCAACCATGCTCGAGACGGTTTGCCTTTTGTCCCAACGCAAACCGGACACCACAATCGACGTAAATCTGGATATTTCCGAGCTTGAAGTGTCCAGTGCAGAAACTAAGGCAACCTATAATGAAATCAAGGACTTCGTGTTGAAAGAATATGGCCTGAAGGTTACAAATCTGTATATCGCTCAGGTGAAAAGTGAATGTGGTATTATTGAGAGAGAAAATTATAATCTTCCGAAATCAGAAGGGGGAAGGGTTCCGCAGTGTCCGGAAGATAAGAGAAAAGCGATTAAAGAAGCTTTCGTACATTTTAATATGATTTAGTTGTAAACTAAGAAAAGGCAGCTTGGATATTAGTTCCAGGTTGCCTCTTTTTTTATGGTTATTTTTCAGTTGGTTCAGTGGTGCTGGAAGGATTTGGAATATATTCCAGGATCTCTTCTGGCGAACATTTCAGATATTCACAGAGCTTGTCTATGGTCTCTGTGGTGACAATTTCATTTTTCTTCATTTTATTGATCGTGGCAGCGCTGACGATCTTATTATCTTTTAAATCTTTTTTACGGATGCCCATCCGGTTCATTTTATCCCACAATCTATAGAAAGCGATCATTGTATTTGACTCCTTTCGCGATTCTCTGATTATTATACGCAAACAAAAATATGCTGTCAATGACACAAAAATTGTCTTTGAGTATCAATGAATGTTATGAAATATAAAAAGTATGCGATAACATATTAAAATATTATAAAACGTATTGACAAAGTTTATTGTCTGGATTAAACTCTTATCACACACAAAAGTATGCGAACGCGAACTATAATAAGATATAACGAAAGGATGTATAAGAAATGGCAAAAGTTGTAAAGAAGGATTTTAGAGAATTGACTGTTAGCGAAGCTACAAATTACGGAAGAAAGACTGCTCCGATGCTCAGAATTCAGGGATTGTGGTTTGAGGAACTTGGTTTTCATGTGGGAGATCCAGTATTGGTGAAATGTGAGGATGGAAAACTGATTATTACAGTTGCCGAGCAAAAGCGGAGCTGGAGGAAGCGGAGAGAAAGCTGGAAGAGGAAGAAGAGCGAATGAAACAGAAACGCTTACACCTGGCTAAGAATGAGCTCCATGCAAAGTACGTTGCTGAACGTGCTATAGAGTATGGCGGAGTGGAATTTTGTTAATGGTCAGATGAAATGGAGGAGATGGTATTATGGCAAAAATTATAGTTTTGGGTGCTACAAAAGGTGGCGTAGGGAAAAGTGTGAGTACATATAATCTGGCGTATTCGCTGGAACGTCTGGGAAAGAAGGTGCTTGCTGTGGATCTGGACAGTCAGGCGAATATTACGACGTGTTTTGGAGTTGAGGATCCGGAACAAGTATCTGTTACTATAGGTGATCTGATGATGAATCAGATGGAAGAGGAAATTCTGCCAGAGCCAGAAGCATTTATTATGCAGAGAAACGGAGTGGATTATATTGCTTCTTCCAGAATGCTTTCTTCTGTGGATGCGAAATTGAGATTGGAGATGGGGAGTGAACAGATTCTGGCTAAGGTGCTGGAACCTTTGAAAAAGAGATATGATTACATTCTTCTGGACACTCCACCAGCACTTGGAAGTATGACTATCAACGCTCTGGCTGCTGCGGATGAAGTAATCATTACTGTGAATCCGCAGTTGCTGGCAATGATGGGTTTGCAGGATTTCTTGAAGACTATCACAAAGATTCGGAGCAGGATTAATGGGAAACTGAAGGTGGCCGGTATTTTGCTGACGATGTGTGACCGGAAAACAAAGCTTTGTAAGGTTATTACTGAGGAAGTGATGGATAGTTTTCAAAATCAGATTCCTGTATTTCAGAGTCAGATTCCGAATACGGTGAAGGTTGGAGAATACATGTCCAATTTCGAGGTATAGAGTTATTTTCAGAATCTGCTATACTAATAGTATGAAAGTTTGCTCCAGGGGAGAGATCCCTGCGGAGCTTTTATTATGCCCAGAAATGGAGGGAAGTATATGGGGAGAAAGAACCGAAGAAGAGTCGAGTATAGAAAAACGTTGCCGAAGATTAATACACTGGTTAAGCATTCGGATATTAAAGATCTTCACAGGATGGACATCTGGTATGCACATCTACCGATGTATCGAGGTACATGTATCCAAGGCGGAGTCAGGCCAGTGTTGATTGTCAGCAATGACAAGAACAATGAGCTAGCTGAAACAATTACCGTTCTTCCGATGACATCAAAGATGAAACATTTCTTTATGCCGACACATGTACCGCTTGTAGGAATTGGAATGGATTCACAGGTCTTGGCTGAGCAGATCACGACGATCGATAAAAAGTTTCTGACACATAAAGCTGGGAACTGTACGAATACAGATCTGATCCGTGCCGTGGAAAATGCTATGAGGATACAGCTTGGAATTGAGGTGAGTGCCTGATGCCAAGAAGACCAAAGATTCCATGTGCACAGCCTGGGTGTCCTGCCTGCGTAGAATCAGGAAAGATATATTGCGAAGATCATTTGAAGTTGCATCCGGAGATCACAAGATCCGCTTCGAAGCGAGGCTATGGAAGCAGATGGCAGCGAATAAGCAGAGAGTATCTGCAGGCACATATTTTGTGTGTCCGATGCATGGAGAAAGAACCACCAAGGTATGTGAAGGCGACGGTCGGGGATCATATCGTACCGCACCGTGGTGATCAGAAACTGTTCTGGGATCGTGGCAACTGGCAGGCACTATGTAAGTGTTGTCATGATGAGAAGACATTAAAGGAAGATCTGAATCTAGTGTATCGATATTGAGATTTTCGCGCGAATGAATAAATACCCAGGGGGTGGTCGAATCTCTACAGGCCATACCCCTACAGACCGGCGCCCCCTCTTCTGTGCAAAATCGCGAAATGGAAGAGGGGGGCTAGGTTAAGAAAAAATTTATACTTTATAGAATGGTTTTGTAGTATAATGCATGTATGTTTGTGAAAAAGGAAGAGCACTATGAATGAATTGGAAAAGCAGCGGCCTGGTCGTGATAAGAGTACGCAGATTAATCGTACATATATCAACAGTGGCGAGTACAAAAGAAAATTCGATTTAATAGCAAATGATATAGAACTGAGTAGAATATTATATACCTTGTCAAAGAAAATGCTGGAGCATAGAGCCGGAAGTAAATTCGAAGATATGTATTGGATTGATCTTGATACACTTCAGGTAATTGCCGAAGAAACAAATTGCCCTGTCGAGAAGAAGATTATTTATTCACCTAAAACAGAAAAAGCGATTCTTGAATATGATAATATATTGACACTGCATTCTCATCCAGATAGTTTTCCGCCAAGTATTGATGATCTGAATTCAAATTATGAACGAGCTTATCAGGTGGGCCTGGTAATTTGCCATAATGGAAAAGTTTATCTTTATTCTGCAAATGAATGGATCAGCGAGAAATACTATAAATTGGTTGTTGAAGGTTATTTGAAACAAGGGTATAATGAAGATGAGTCACAGGAAATGGCTTTACAGGAATTGAAAACTCATTTTGACATTGATTTTAAGGAGGTAACAGAACATGGCAGTATATGAAAATGATGTACTGGAAATTCCGGAAGAATATAAAAGAATGTCTGTTTCCGAACTTGAAAAAGAGAAGGAACGACTTCTACAGGAGATTTATTCAAAGGAACGACCGAAAAAACAGGTAAAAGCAAACAAAAGAAATATTGTATTTAACTTTTAAATAGTAAAGCAGATTGAAGCATCATGTCGTTGGAATATGCGATATGGTGCTTTTCTCATGCCTGAAGAAGGGAGGGATTCCAATGGCAGGAAGAAAGCCAAAGCCAACTGCACTCAAAGAACTGGAAGGCAATCCAGGAAAAAGAAAACTGAATACGAAAGAACCTAAACCTGACAAGGGGATTCCGACTTGTCCGAGATGGCTGATGCCAGAAGCAAAGAAGGAGTGGAAACGTCTGGCAGAGATCATGAGCCAGATGGGAGTACTTACAGAGATTGATATGGCAGCGTTTGCTGCATACTGTCAGTCCTATGCAAGATGGAAAGAGGCTCAGGAACATATTGATCTGGAAGGAGCTACTTTTGAGACAGAAAAAGGTTATCAGCAGCAGACACCATGGGTTGGAATTGCCAACACTAATCAGAAACTGATGCTCCAGGCAGCTTCTGAGTTTGGACTTACGCCATCTTCCAGAAGTAGGATCATCGCTTCAGATGGTAGTCCAAAGGAAGTGGTTGATGAAATGGAAGCATTGCTCGGAGGTGCCGGATAATGGAAAAACAGGTAAGACCAAAGGATTATCCGAAACTAGAAAACTATGTTCCAACGAGATTCATGCTGGAGACTTCACATTATGATAAAGCAAAAGCTGACAGGGCAGTAAACTTTGTGGAAAATCTTTGCCATACCAAAGGAAAATGGGCAGGGAAAAGATTCTGGTTATTGCCCTGGCAGGAGCAGTTGATCAGGGATATTTTTGGTGTTGTAAAAGCAGATGGGACCCGGCAGTTTCGTACTGCTTTTGTGGAAATATGTAAAAAGGTTGGGAAGAGCGAACTGGCTGCGGCTATCGCTCTTTATTTATTATATGCGGATAATGAACCGTCTGCTGAAGTTTATGGAGCTGCGGCGGATCGGCAGCAGGCGTGCATTGTATTTGATGTTGCAAAACAGATGGTAGAGATGTCTCCGGCACTTTTGAAACGTTCCAAACTTATGGGTGCTACCAAAAGAATTGTTAATTACAGTAATGCAGGTTATTATCAGGTGCTTTCAGCTGAAGTCGGCGGTAAACATGGATTTTCCGTAGCAGGCTTACAGAGCGCACATTAAGCCAAGTGAAAAGGCATTTGCTTATAAGATGCGGCTTGAAGCGATGAAACATCAGGGAAAGAAGAACATGATGACTTCGGATCAAGTTGAACCGAAGTGCAATGAGCCCCAAGGTGTAAAAGAATTAACACCCAGTAGAAGTAATGAATTGTTGGCAAAAATGGTAGGAGAGAATGTAAATCAGATCAAACGATATATCCGATTGACCTATCTAATACCACAGATTCTTCTTATGGTGGATGAAGGAAAGCTGGCACTGACATCTGCTGTGGAACTGTCTTTTTTGAGAGAGAATGAGCAGTATGAATTGCATGCCATCATGGATCTGGAACAGAGTATTCCATCCCTGTCACAGACGAATCGCATGAAACGAATTAGTCAGCAAAAAGGACTTACGATGGATGATATTTGTTCGATTCTGGAAGAGGTAAAACCAAATCAGAGAGAGCAGGTCAAAATTCCAATGGAGAGAATACAGAGGTATTTCCCGAAAGATTTTACTCCGGTGCAGCAGGTGGAACTTATAGAGAAGCTGCTGGCCGGATGGGCAAAGAAATATTTAAAGTAACATAGTTGTTTAGAGAGTGCAGGCATGTATAGGTGTCTGCATTTTTGTTTTAGAGGAGGAAATCATATATGTCAGAAGTTTTTAGAGTAGAGA
>JAZLLO010000097.1:0-3559 GCA_045598185.1 Marvinbryantia sp. | reverse complement strand
AGACCGGTCATAACCGGCATGCGTTGACCTTCCTGGGAATTATAGGAGTCTGCAAAACGGAAATATAACCTTTTATAGGTTTATTTAGTTACCGTTTTGCAGGCTCTTTTTGCGTATTCATGAAATTTGCTCTTGGCGAGGGTTGTATTTCCGTTGGAACAGATTCCGGAAACGGAGTGTGCAAATATGACAAAGATAACTGAAACAATTGGAATGAGAATCAAGGAGCAGAGAAGAAAGATGCAGATGACGCAGGAAAATCTTGCGGATCTTATGTACGTGAAACATGGGCTTATTAGCCAATATGAAAATAATGTGGTCATGCCATCAGTTGATAGACTTCAGGAGATAGCTAAGCACCTTGATACCACAGTGGGATATCTTGTAGATGGAACAGAGTCTGCTGTTTCTAAAGAAGATAGTGAAATCTTAGTCGCACTTCATAGTATTCAGAATGAAGCAATCAGAAATTCACTTATTGAGCACATTAAGCAACTTGCACTGATGTAAATATATATAGAAGAAATAGAAATGTCAGTCACACTGACTTTTTAGCTTGAAATGTCAGTTATTCGGTAAAGACGGTGGCCTCATGTTGTCTTATGATGTCTTTTGTAAGCAAGAGCAAAACCGGTTTGGCTCTAACAACATCAAATCTAATCTAAGGAGGACGAAGATGGCTGTCAGAGCAGATATTATTGAAATATATGAGATTTCAAATAACAAAAAGAAGATAAGACTCATCATAAAGCATTATTCCTATTGGGATGGAATCCTGGAAGCCTGCATTGGCAACATGATTGAAGATATCCTTGATGAAATCAGATATAACAGAAGAGCTGCTTTTGGTGATCTGGGGGTCAGAGTTCAGACCTCCGGAACTAGCAAACCAACAGAGAAAAAAGCTATTAATGAAACGATGTTAGAGAAAGCATTTGAAGATTGTGATTTTTCCGGGGGACTGCTAGATGATACAGATGACTCTGAAAAATACATCCAAGCAGCTAATACAATTAAAATGATACGAAAAGATATCAATACATTTGAGCGCCAGTTTAAGCTACTAAGCGATGATGAGAAGCAGCTTGTTCGGGATTATATTACCGGAAAAGTATCAGTGCCTGATCTGTGTGAAAAATGGAATGTAGAGGATGATACCGCATATAAAAGAGTAGAGCGACTTGTAGCTATAGTAAAAGGCGAAACGTTAAAGGCGATGGAGAGGAGAAAAAGATAATGTCACTACCTAGAAAAGAAATACCAGCACCCGAACTTGAGGCTTTGGTTGCATGTGGGAGGAAAAGGTTTGTAAAAAGAACTGAAGGTGAGAAGTTATATTCTCTTGGAAGACATTCCTTTGAGAAACTCGCAAAGGAAGCACATGCTTCTCTTCATTACAGCGGCAGTCATTTGTATGATTGTCAGAAGATAGATGAGTACCTGCAGTTTTTTTACGATGAGGATTAATGATAGAGGCTTTCTATTATATATAGAAGAAACAGGTGCAAATATTGCTTGACTTAACGGGTGGCATTAAATATAATTATAGTAGATTAGTAAAGGAGGCATAAGATGGCAAGAACGGGAAGACCTAAGGTTTCAGATGATCCTAGGATGAAGAAAATAACGCTTAGAGTTTCAAATGAAGAGATTGCTCGTTACGAAGCTTATGCAGAAAAACATAATCTAACCAAAGCTGAAGTGCTGCGCAAAGGATTTGAAAAGCTTCTTGAGGAAGATGAGAAATCCGAATAAGTCTTTATATTTGCTCCCTCTTATAAATAGTGAGGTGAGACAATGGCAAAGAAAGCAGTAAGAAAAGACAGTAAAGGCTATGTGCTAAAAACTGGAGAGTGCCAGAGAGCTGATGGTAGATATTCTTTTGCCTGTACCGACAGGTATGGAAAGAGACATACTGTATATGCTAAGAATCTGGTAGAACTTCGAGAAAAGAAAAAAGCATTAAAGAAAGATTTAGGTGACGACCTTGATGCACATACAGCAACTAAGACAACACTTAATGAGCTGTATGACAGATATATCAAGCAGAAGTATGATTTAAAGCCTACGACAAAAGCGAATTATGTATATACTTACAACCATTTTGTGAGAGATACATTTGGTAAGCGTATCATCGGAGAGATTAGATACTCAGATGTGAAGCAGTTTTATTATTCGCTTCTTATGGAAAAGGGACTTTTGGCTAATACTCTTGATAACGTGCATACTCAGATTCATCCTGCACTGCAGATGGCAGTTCGAGATGGAATTCTAAGAACCAATCCTTCAGATGCTGTCATGAATGAGATTAAAAAGAGCAGATATTGGCAGAAGCCAAAGCGTCATGCTTTAACCATTCCTCAGCAGAGAGCATTCTTAACATTCCTTGAAAATAATGATGAGTATATGGGATGGTATCCAATCATTACGATTCTACTTGGAACAGGGATGAGAATTGGCGAGTGCCTGGGCCTTAGATGGGAAGACGTAAACTTCAAGGAACGCTACATCAGTGTTAATCATAACTTGACTGACAGACCAGTTGGAATCGATCGTGTTTATGAGAGACATATTCAGACACCTAAGACTGAAGCCGGTATCAGAACTATTCCTCTTCTTGATGAAGTATATGATGCATTCCTTTTGGAGTATCAGTATCAGAAGGCAATCGGATTTTGTACAGAAGAGATTGATGGTTATTCAGGATTTATCTTTGCTACAGCAACCGGAACCTTGTACCAGGCAGGAGCTGTGAATAATGCAATCCGCAGAGCAACCGTTCTTTATAATTCTCTCGAAGAAGAATCCGCAAAGGAAGAGAAGCGTGATCCAGTGATGCTTCCAAAGTTCAGCGCACATAATCTTCGTCATACTTTTTGTACCAGACTCTGTGAGAATGAAACCAATCTCAAGGTGATTCAGGATATCATGGGGCACAAGGATATTCAAACAACGATGGATATTTATGCCGAGTGTACGAAGGAGAAGAAGCAGGAAGTTGTGACAAAGTTAACTGGTAAGATCGTCATCAAGTAAGCAAATTTCTTGGTGACTAAATAGGCAAAAAAAGCTATAATATTGTATGTGGATATATGAAATCCACGATGTATTTTTAGTAATGAGAGTGTCTTTTGACACAATATGTGAGCCACTTGGACACATGCGGACAAGAAATGCATCAGACCATATGTGGTACGGGAAAAGAGGCCATGATGTTAGATTGACCCAACCAGAACGACCACATACGACCAAATAATACAGAATCGAGGTAAGTTCATCGTTCTGATGACAGCCGTAGGAGACAATCAGATACACCATACGGATAGAGACGTATTGTTGTTCCCAACGCTCAAAGGAAGGTAAATACGACCTATAGACGCCCGATTACGCCCTCCGTCGTCCTTCAACGGAACAAGATGCCGTGACACGCAATGATGCGATTTCCGTCTTTTTCAGGGATGTATCACGACACTACACGGCGAATTGAGAAAAAGGAAGCGACGCGCCACGGATAGCACAGAACTTTGAATTAAATACAGGAATTACATGAGGAACAACT
>JAZLLO010000096.1:0-23546 GCA_045598185.1 Marvinbryantia sp. | reverse complement strand
TATTCCCATTCTAATACAGAAATATTTCTTATTCTGGCCGTTTTCGACTGTTCCTTCCGTCTCTATTCCCATTCTAATACAGAAATATTTCTTGTTCTGGCCGTTTTCGACTGTTCCTTCCGTCTCTATTCCCATTCTAATACAGAAATATTTCTTAATCTGACTGTTTTCGACTGTTCCTCCCGTTTCTATTCCCATTCTAATACAGAAATATTTCTTATTCTGGCCGTTTTCGACTGTTCCTTCCGTTTTACATACGAAAATAATTTTTGGTGTGACGACCCCACCATTGCCGCCTCGCTTATTTTTGCAGTTTCTCCTCAGACGCTCCGCGATAAAGTGTACTGATGCTTGCACCTTTACAAGCATATCTGCATGCTTCTTCCAGACCTTTTCCTAAAAGAATCTGATCTACCATCAGTGCTGCCATACAATCTCCAGCGCCTGTAGTGTCCACCGGTTGTATCTTAAGCGCAGGTATCCATCCTTGCTGTCCTTCACTTGATTTATAAAAACAGCCTTTCTCCCCACATTTGATCACGACATTTTTACAGCCATAGGTTAAAAATACATCTGCTGCTTTTTCTACTGTTTCTTCCATTGTCATCTTTCCTGCATCATAATCACTTGGCCAGAAGTAATCCAGATATGGCAGAAACTTTGCAATGCCTGCTAATCCTTGCTGCTTTTTATCAGAGCCGAGATCTGCGCAGGTGATGATTCCCAGGCTTTTTGCTTCCTGCAGATATTCCAGGAGACCCTCTTCTTCAAGTAGGGGCAAAGAGAACAGACTGCCTATGGTAATCACCTTTGGTTTCAATTCTGAAAGATCTGGAAGATCGCATCTTTCCAGTTTGCTATGCGCTCCCTGAACAGAGAAGGTGTTGCGGTTTCCGGATTCATCCACAAGAACAAGTGCCGTTCCTGTATTCTCTCCTCGTTTTTCGACCATGTATTCTGTATGCACACCTCTATTATGAAGAATCTCTTTTAATGCCTTTCCATTGACATCTTCTCCTGTTGCTGCCACAAGGGCACAGCTCCATTCAAAGTCAGCAAGCCGGACGCTTTGATTTGCCGCATCACCGCCTAAAGACAAGGATATCTTGGAAATCCTCTGCTTTTCTTCCCACTTATCTCTATCTGGGATAGAAGAAGCACTGATATCCATCACCGCTGTTCCGATACACAATATATCCATCATTTAAATACGTTCCTCCTAAAATATCAGGGGACATTCGAAAACGTCCCCCGGGTTATATTCTTATATTTTAATTGTCATACGGCATCCGATATCTTTATAGCTTAATACTTCTATCGTGCCGTGATGTCTGTCTACGATCCATTTTGCAATGGAAAGTCCAAGTCCACTTCCCTTGGTATTACCACGAACGTTATCTCCTCGGAAGAATCGTTCAAACATCTTCGCAGCTTCCTGTGCATCCACACCGATTCCTTCATCCTGTACAGAAAGTGCCAGATGGTGATCTGGTGTTTCTTCTGCAGAAAATGTGATCCTTCCGCCTTCCGGCGTATACTTTGCTGCATTATCTGTCAGGATTCTTACCGCCTGTTTTAACATGGCGCGGTCTGCCTTAACTGTAACATCACTGATGCTTTTAATCATATACTGATGCTTTTCATCGATCATCTCAGATTCTTCACAGATTTCTGTTATAAGGTCAGCACCATTCACATCTTCATAACGGAACTGCTGTCTTCCACCATCTCCTCTTGCCAGGAATAACAGCTGATCAACCAGTTCTTTCATGTGGGTAGCCTCTTCGTTGATCGCATGAACACTTTCTTCGAGTGTAGCTCTGTCATCCATCCCCCAGCGTTTCAGCATCGATGCATATCCCTGAATAACAGCGATCGGCGTACGAAGTTCATGGCTCGCATCATCAACAAATCTTGTCTGTTCCCGGTAACTTGCCTGCAGACGTTTTAACAGGTTATTAATGGCTGTTTCCAACCCTTTCAGGTCTGAATCTCCCATATCAATAGAATTCTCAGACGCTGTAATCTGGTCGATTGCCTCCTCCAGATTCTGTAAAGATGCAAAATCGATCCCCTGTGCCGCCATCTTCTCTGCAGTAAGAGCAAGTTCATCGATTGGACGCATATATTTACGAAGACGATAGTTCTGCTTAAACCAGTCCAGAAGCCATCCCAGCATCTGAAAGGCGAATATGGCCAATAGCACCACTCCTACAAAGTAGCACACCTCTCCAACTTCTATGGTAACTGGCTTTGCGTTGTAGTTCACGATATATTTGAAAGATTCTATCCTCTCCAGCAGCTTATCGCTCTCCTGTATGCTAAACACTCTCTCAGCACTGAAGGTCGGTCTTCCATATCTTGACTCCATAGCACAGCAGATTCCAAAGATTGCAAGGGCTCCCATAAGAATATCCCATACAAGAAACGCCCAGAAACGCCGGAACTGGATCGAACGGTTGATCTTCCATACGATAGACGAAGTCTTCGGTTTGTTATTCTTCTTCTCTTCCATGATCATTCCTCTTTGATCACATATCCCACCCCACGCACGGTAGAGATAAGATGGATCTGAAATTTATCATCTATCTTATGTCTTAAATATCTGACATAGACATCTACCACGTTCGTCTCACCAAAATAATCATATCCCCACACTTTATTGATCAATGTTTCTCTTGATAAAACGATATTCTTATTCTCAAGAAGTGTCTGTAAAAGTAAGAATTCACGATTGGTCAGTTCGACCTTCGTTCCCTGCACCATTACTTCACGGGCATCTACATTTACCTCTACTTCTTTACATTTCAATGTATTCGCCACCTGTACTACCGGTGTCGATTTTGCTGCTTTTCGAAGTGCAAGACGGATTCTTGCAAGTAATTCCTCGATGGCAAATGGCTTTGTCATATAGTCATCTGCCCCCATCTCAAGTCCACTTACCTTATCCATAACTGCATCACGGGCTGTTAACAGGATGACCGGCTTCTCAGATGTCCTTCGAAGTCTCCTTAACACCTCCAGACCATTGATTCCAGGCAGCATGATATCCAACACCATCAGGTCATATTTCCCACTTTCAGCCAGAGAAAGGCCACTGATACCATCAGTAGCCTTTCCCGTTGTATATCCTTCATGCTGCAATTCCAATTCTACAAAACGTGCAATCTTTTCTTCATCTTCTACAATTAAAATTGCTGCCATAACAGATTCTCCTTATTCTTCTGCGTTAATTTCTTCTTTCACTTCTTCTTTTGCTGCTTCTTCAGCAGTTTCTTTCATAGCTTCTTCTTTATGTCCTTCTTTCAGGTTATTTACAAAATCGCTTGCTGCTTCTGTAGCCTTTTCAACAGTATTGTTGATTTTCTCGGTACCAAGTTCTTTTCCTTCAAAAGAATACTTAAGTCCGAATACCAATCCTACAAATAACACGATTGCTGAGATCCAGAACTTACAGATCAGACACAGTGCCGGAACAATAACAGGTACTCTGATCAATACTTCATCTGCTCTTTTTACTACGAACTTATTATCAATACCAACACGGATGACGCTTCTGATTGCTTCACGAAGTCTGCGAACCGGCTTGCCTTCCTTTGGATTCTTATAAGACTCGCCTGTAAAGGTAGGATTAACTTCTTCATATTCATCAGCATCCTTCTTCTCTGTAGAAGCTTTTGCTGCATCTTGAATCTTTCCAGACTTTTCCAGTTCTACACATGCATCCAGCATATCCCAGTTGTTCTTCTCCAGAACATCTCTCGCCTCTTCCAGTGTGATATTTGCTTTTTCTCTTAACTTTTCAACCATTTCCATTCTATCCATTATCTTTTCCTCCGTTTTTCTGTTCATTTAAGATGTCTATAATATAATCTTTTAAAATTAAAGAATCAGGGGAGAAAGATTAGAAAACGATTAGAAAAATATTAGTTTTTCACAGTTTTAACTGCATTTACAAATGCATCTATCTTTTCCGGATCTTTTCCCGGTTTATCCTTATACTCAACGCCTGAGGAGACATCGACTCCATCCGGCTGGATCCATCGTATCGCATCTGCTACATTGGCTGGATTTAACCCACCTGCCAGAAGAAATAACTTTTCATCTCTTGGAAGATCCTTCACAAGACTCCAGTCAAAAACCTTGCCGCTTCCTGGCTCCTGTGCATCAAAAACATATCCATGGATTCTTGGTTCTTTATGATAAGCTTCATATTGATCCATATCTGAAACATTAAAAGCTTTTAAGATTGGAATCGTAGTTTCCTCCAGAATTCCATCTGCAAGCTTTCCGTGAATCTGGATATAAGAGAATCCTGCAGCTTCTATCTCTTTCACCTGTTCCAGTGTTGGTGCTACCGTTACGGCCACTGGCTTGATATCAGCATCTAATGCAGCCATAATCTCTCTGGCCCTTGGAATATCGATATTCCTTTTGCTTTTTGGAAAAAATAATACCATTCCAACAAAATCAACCTGATTGTGATTCACATATTCTGCTTCAAATGGAACTGTAAGTCCACATACCTTTATCTTCATTTATTTTCATCCTTTTTTGCATAAAGTAAAAACATCGGAGTCGGATTGTAAAATTCATCTTTGTCACGGAAGATTCGTGCTCCAAGCTCCGGATCTGCATTAATATCTGTCATATGGAAATATTCCATAGCATATACATCCCAGTCCGGTCTTCTGCATTCGCTAATCGGCATCAGACTCTTGATAATCTCACACTCTACCATCATATCATTTCCAAGGGTATGATGTGCATGTTTCTGCGGAAGAACTGATACATCTGCGAAATTATCTTTTCCGTAGTCTGCGTCAAAGTTTAATAAGATACCGCCTTTTTTCAGAACACGGATCCACTCTTCATACGCATGATCCACATGAGGAAGTGTCCAGGTCAGATTTCTGGAAATGACTACGTCAAAGGTCTCATCTTCATATTCCGGATTCTCTGCATCCATGATCAGGAACTTCCAGGTACCGACTCCCTCTTTTTTTCTTCCGGTTTCATCGAGCAGTTCTTCTCTTGCCAGTTCTTCAGCGTTGGAGATCATATCCGGTGTCAGGTCAATACCTGTAACCGCATGTCCTTCCTTTGCCAGTAAGATACTAAAGAAACCAGCTCCACAGCCGATATCCAGAATATTCAGCTTTTTATCTGCTGGAACATACTTGTGAATCTCATTCAGCCAGCGCTCCGCATACACGCTATGCAGTTCTTTTCTTTTATGCTCCAGAAAACTGTCGCTGCGTTTACTCCAGTAGTTGGTAACTCGTTCCTTTGTCTCAATCAGCGGCTTATAAGCCTCAACCATAAACATTGGTGTTGCTGCATAGTTCAGCTTTTCTTCCTCACTCCAAACATTTTTCCAGATTTCCTGGTCGATAGCAATATCTACAAACCCGATACTTTTTAATACCTTGGAATCCCAGATTGGACGAGTGATGGCAGAAAGCGGCATCTGAAGTGCAATTCGCTCCATCCGATCAATATCGGTACATGTATAATGATCATCTAATCCTGACTGTTCGACATTTGCCCGGTCACGTTCGTAAGCTTCCTTTTTTTCTTCATCATAAAGATAATTATACCAGTTTGCATCAAAATTCAAAAGCTTTCCACCTGGTTTTAATACACGCATCCATTCCGCATAGGCACGAGCCGGTTCTTCCAGATTCCAGGTAAGATTTCTGGAGATGATCACATCAAATGTCCCATCTGCAAATTCCAGATTCTGGGCATCCATACGAAAGAAAGTTACGCGATCACCATAGATACCTACATTCTCTTTTGCCTTTTCGAGCATCCCCGGTGTATAATCCACTGCGGTAACGCGATATCCTGCTTCTGCAAGGATCGTAGGGAAAAAACCAGGTCCTGTTCCGATATCCAGAATCTGAAGTTCCTCTTTACTCCCTTCCGGGAAATGTCCGGTAAGCACCAAAAGCCAGGCTTGCTTTTGCATTCCTGCCAGTTCCTTCTGATTCACCTCGGAATACCCTTCTGTTCTGGTAGACCAATAGGATTCTATTTCCTGTAATAATTCCATGTTAAAAATTCTCCTTATAAATATCGTTTGGTAGGATTCACGATAATCGTGATGATTACCATGGCAACAGCAGTTATTCCAAGACTAAGCGGATAAGCTGTCATAATCGTTGCAAAGGACGGATATCTCTGAAATACTGTGAAGATCCACAACAATCTTACACCGCAGATACATACTACTGCGCAGCATGCAGGTATGATAGACATTCCAAAGCCACGCAGATATCCGGAAAGTACATCCTGTAAAAAGCTGAACGTATATGCAAAGAAAATATATCGCAAACGCAGTGTTGCAAGTGCAATTACCTCAGGATCAGAGGTAAATAATCCCAGCAAAGTTTTACTGAAAAATAAGATCAGACAGCATGCAATTGCTGTTGCGATAGCGCTCTGGATAATACAAAGACGCAGAGTTCTTTTACATCTATCTGGCTGCTTCGCACCGTAATTTTGTCCTACGAAGGTTGTACATGTCTGTCCATAGGATACCAGAATATTACATGCAAAAATCTCCAGATTGAAGCCAGCTGAAGATGCTGCCATAACAGTTGTTCCAAGACTGTTGATCGATGACTGAATGATTATATTGGCAAAGGAAAACATCATGGACTGGATTCCGGCAGGAACACCAATCTTCAGTACCGTTCCAAGTATCTTCCAGTGGATTCGAAGCTTTTTTATGTCAACTTTTACTACTGTATCATTTCTTAAAAGAGAAATAAAAAGAATCGATGAACTTACAAGATTGGAAAGGACTGTAGCGATTGCTACACCTTCTACATCTTTTCCAAGTACTACGACAAAAAACACATTCAAAAGCACATTCAGTACACCTGAAAAGCTAAGTGCCATAAGCGGTGTCCTTGTATTGCCGCAGCTTCTTAAAATTGCAGACTCAAAGTTATAAAGAAGAATTACCGGCATACCGGTAAAATAGATACGCAGGTATTTTTCTGAAAGCTTTGCCACATCTGCCGGAACGCCAAGCGCATTTACGATCCATCCGGCAAAAACTTCTCCAAAAAGACAGAGAAACAAACCTCCAAGGACAGCAACGATAATAGATGTATGCACTGCCTTTGATACCTGCTCTTTATCCCCCTGTCCGATCGACTTTGCGATAACAACATTACTGCCAAGGGATATTCCTACAAAAAGATTCACCAGAAGTCCGATAACCGGTGCATTGCTCCCCACTGCTGCCATGGCCGCTGTACCTGCAAAACGTCCTACAACTGCAACGTCCGCCGCATTAAAAAGCTGCTGCAGAATTGCGGTAAGTGCAAGTGGAATCGTATACAGGATAATCTTATCTCCCAGAGAACCATGGAGCATATCCATACTTTTTTTCATAATCAATTACGCCTTCTTTCCGGTCAATATTATAAGCCAGCAAGGCTTGGTGAGCCATTGGGAGAGGTGTGGACTTGCACAGCAAGTGTGCCAGTCCAAACCTCTCCCAATGGCTCACCAACCTGGTAGCTCTATTTTATCTCGATCTCCCAGCTGTTGCGATATCTTTGCTGTGCACCAAGTGCGATCAGGTCGGACTGCTGGTCAATGTGTTCGATGATTCCCTGACGGGATGGAAGGGAACTCCATGGCTCAATACACACATATGGTGCTTCCATCATCGGCATATGCCAGAATCCGATCACGTTCACATCCGGATAACGAACAGTAACAGATCTGTTGCCCTTATCCGATATAAGAGATACCTCATGTGCCACATGCTTCAGAATAATAGCATCTTCATCAAATAGATCATGGGAAAGTGGAATGAATCTGTCATCCTTAAGTGGATATGCCTCATCCACTCCGCTTAAGAAAACATCTTTTGTAAATCCAACTCTTGCAGGATGTGAGATATCTGCAAATTCCAGACGATAATCCGTGAAGGAGAGTCCTTCTTCTAATGGAACATTAAAACCTGGGTGACCACCGATTCCAAAATACATTGTTTTGTTATCTTTATTGTCGACCTGTGTTTCTACCTTCACAATATTCTCTTCCAGAGTGTAGGTAAGTCTTAATGCAAAAACAAAAGGATACATCTGTAAGGTATCTTCGTTACTCTCAAGTAAGAATGTAATGCTGCTTTCACATTGCTTTTCCACCTGAACTTCTGTAGTAGGGAGAAATCCGTGGATCGGCATCTGATATTCTTTTCCGCCATAGCTATACTTCCCCTGGGTCAGTCGGGCAATATATGGAAAAAGGTTCGGTGCCTGTCCATCCCAGATGGCAGGGTCACCCTGCCAGAGATACTCACAGCCATCTGTGGTACAGATGGACTTTAATTCTGCTCCAAGGGTATCGATCTTAACCTGGAGCTTTTCATTCTTAATTGTAATAATCATATGATATTCATTCCTTGTTCAAAAGCAGAAAAATGTTATTCAAAAGCAGAAAGTACGTTCTCTTCTCCTGCAAGAACACGCTTGTAGTCCTCGTAGTTCTTCTTCAGAAGTTCCGGTGTGTTCAGTTCATATGGACACTTTGTAGTACATTTTCTGCAGTTAAGACACCCTTCGATCTTCTTCATCTCTGCCTGATTCTCTTCAGAAAGCCATGCTCTTGATGGTGCACGGCGAAGCATCAGTGACATTCTTGCACAGTTATTGATCTTGATACCTGCAGGACATGGCATACAATAGCCGCAGCCACGACAGAACTCTCCATCCAGTTCCTTTTTCTCTTTTTCAATAAATGCGCGGATCTCATCATTCATTACAGGAGTCTCGTCCATATAGCTAAGCCACTCTTCCAATTCATTTTCCTTCTGAACACCCCAGATTGGAACAAAATTGTCAAACTGATCTGCAAATGCCATTGCAGCTTCTGAACGGTTGATCAGACCTCCGGCAAGACCTTTCATACCAATAAAACCCATATCAGCATCAATACATGCCTGGATCAGATCGATCTCTTTTTGTGTAGAAAGGTAGCTAAGTGGATACTGCAAAGTCTCATAAAGACCAGACTCGATAATCTCCTGTGCAACACCAAGCTTATGAGTTGTAATACCAATGTGACGGATCTTACCCTGTGCCTTTGCCTCTAACAAAGCTTCATACATACCTGTTCCATCTCCTGGTCTATAGCACTGATCTACGCAGTGCAGCTGATAGATATCAACATAATCGGTACGAAGATTCTCAAGGGAAATCGCAAGATGCTCCCAGAATACTTCCGGAGTCTTAGCACCTGTCTTTGTCGCAATAAAAATCTTATCACGCATTCCGTCAAATGCTTCTCCAACCTTAACTTCACTGTTGCTGTATGCTCTTGCAGTGTCAAAAAAAGTCATACCGCCTTCATAAGCTCTGCGAAGCAGCTTAACTGCATAGTCCTGTGAAACTCTCTGGATCGGAAGGGCCCCAAATCCATTCTGTGGTACCGTAATGCCTGTCTTTCCAAGTGTAACCTGTTTCATACCTCTTTTTCCTCCTTAAAAGAAGCGCTCCCAAATATGGGAGCGTTTTCAAATTCATCAATTATAATAAGTATTAGCCCTGTAAACCTCTTGCCTGTCTGTCCATATCTTCTACAACGATATCATAGATCTCTCCAAGTGTAGAGCAGTACTCTAAGAGTTTCCATGGTTCATTGGTATGGAAATGAATCTTGATCAGTTCCTCATCTCCTACTGCAAGAAGGCAGTCACCTGCAAAATTCTCTGTGATGTAATCATTGATCTCATCTTCGTCAAGGTTCTCTCCTTCGATCAGGAGCTGTGTATCATATCTAAATTCAAGCATTGTTGATCTCCTCTCATGGTTGTCTGTATTCAACCGGTATCTTATTCTCTTCTGCTGCTTCGATCAGCAGTCGATTTTTCTCATTCATTATACCAAATTCTGAAAGACAGCATACTACTTTTTTGCATTTTTTCAATATTTCTTTGGCTTTTTTCAGATTATCATCGGAGATAACGTTAAATGCCTTTTCAATCACTACCTCACTTCCAAGGGCAGAAGCAACCTGCGCATCCACATCATTCTCATGAAGGACACCTGCTGCAAAAGGAATTCCCCTTCTCTGAAGCTGACGGTAAACCGGAATACCATTTCCATTTCCACCGATGATAAATACTTCCGGCTCTCCGGACGGCGGCTCCAATTCCAGACATCCAAAGTCAGCATTATAACTTCCCTTGGTAACTCCGTAAAGATTCTTCACATATTCTGAAGTAAAGATATCCTCCGGAGCACCATAGCGTTCAATCTTACGCCCATTGACACAGATTACCTGATCTGAAACCTTCTGCGCCAGATCAAGTTCGTGAAGAGACATGATAACTGCCACATTTTTCTGCTGAACCATATTCTTTAAGATAGTAAGAAGTTCCAGCTTATGACGGATGTCAAGGAAAGAAGTCGGTTCATCCAGAACGATCAGCTCCGGCTCCTGACATATGGCACGGGCCAACAGGATTCTCTGACGCTGACCATCACTGATCTGTGTAAAATCAGCATCCTTTAAGTCAAGTGCATGCACCATCTCCATGGCATCATGTACCTTCTTCCAGTCGTCTTCAGAAAGAATACCAAGGCGCCCCGTATAAGGATATCTTCCTGTCCCGACCACCTCTTCACAGGTCATCAGTTCCGGACGAAGACGATCGGTTAGAACAACCGCCATCTTCTTCGCAACCTCACGCTCGGACATTTTATTCATAGACTCATTTGCAATATAGACCGTTCCCGCAATCAGCTGAAGCTGTCTGGTAATACTCTTTAAGATCGTAGACTTACCCGCACCATTTGGTCCTATCAGGGTAAGGATTTCTCCCCTCTTCAGGCGAATCTCAATATTCTCAATCAGTGGGACACCTTGATATCCCACGGACATCTTTTCGGTAAATACATAGTAATCGTTCATCGTGCTGCCCCCTGTCGTTTTACCATCATATAGATTACGATCGGCGCACCAAAGATAGCCGTAACGGAACTGATGGATAATTCTGTCGGTGCAAAGACAGTTCTTGCAATCAGGTCACAGAACAGACAGAACACCGAACCTCCCAGAAAGCAGGCCGGAATTACGATTATCGGCTTTGCTGTCTTCATCATGGACTTGATCAAATGCGGAACCGCAATACCAACAAAAGAGATCGGACCTGCAAATGCAGTTACACTCGCGGAAAGAATACTTGATAACAGGATAAGTGCCACACGGAACATCCGGATATTCACGCCCATATTCTGTGCATAGGATTCTCCCATCTGATAGGCACTGATCGGCTTTGACATAAAAAATGTAATAACTATAGTCACAATGATAACAACTGCCATGACTCTGATGTTGCTCCAGCTGGTACCGGAAAAGCTGCCCAGTGACCAGTTTCTCAGGTTAACAATATTAGAATCATCTGCAAATGTTACCACGAAATCCGTAATCGCATTACAGATATACCCGATCATAACACCACAGATAACCAGCATGGACATCCTCTTTACCCTTCTTGATACTAAAAGAATAAAGCCCATGGAGATCATAGATCCCAGGAATGCCGCAAGGATCATGATAGTGGAACCAGCTGTCAGCCCTCTGCCAAGCAGGAAGATCATTACAAGTGCAACGATAAGCTTCGCTCCTGAAGAAATACCAAGAACGAACGGACCCGCGATTGGATTCCCGAAGAATGTCTGAAGAAGAAAACCGGAAACCGCAAGTGCTCCTCCAAGGATCAGTGCAGCCAGAATTCTCGGAAGACGAATCTCCCATACAATATTGATAGAAGTCATCTCTCCTTCTCTGCGAAGAAGAATCGCAAGGACTTCCTCTACGGTAAGGTGTACACTTCCGGAATTGATATTCCAGAAGATCAAACCCAATAACATAACAATTAAAATGATAAATGATATCAGATAACGAATCTGTGCTTTTTTTCTCATATCCGTCCTTTACTGTAACCTTTTCATATATGTCAATTCATTAATCTGAGCGGTATCATCGAAGCAAAGCTTGTGGATATCCAGGATCATGTCCGCAATTCCTGTTGTCTCCTGAAACATGCTCTTACCGGTACACCATACATTTCCCTCTTCTACCGCACGGAAGCTGGAAAGAAGGGAACTTTTTCCAAGAAGTTCTTCTATAGAAGAAAGTTCCTGCTCAATTGCGCTGTTATAGATCAGAATATCGCAGTCGTGAGCTTTCTCATAAAACTCTTCCATCTGCATATTCATGGTTGATAATGCATTCTCATCCCCAAGATCAGAGAATATATATGAACCGCCTGCGAGCTCGATCATCTTTGATACATAATCTCCTGACTTACGAACTGTCACAGAGCCATTGCTGTTGATCGAGAAAAATGCAATGGTCTTTCCACTTTGCTGTCCGTCAAGAATCGCTGTCAGTTCTTCTTCCTGTTTTTTCAGATAAGCCTCCGCTGCATCCTCTTTATTCAGAATCGCTGCATACAGCTTCATCCACTCTGTTCTGCCAAGCGGGTGTCCTTCATAACTCGAATGTTCTACAAGAACCGGGATTCCCAGTGTCTCAAGCTTTTCCTGTACATCAGGAGAATGGTAGATCATAGTAGATTCAATTGCAAGATCACAGCCGGATGCAAGAATCAGTTCATAATCCGGTGCGCTGTACTTTCCTGCATAGGAAAGCTTCTTTTCTTCCATAGCTGTGATGGCTTTTTCGATATACCAGCGTTCCTTTGGAAGCCCGGACAACGCAATACTGTCAAGTCCATCGATAGCGCAGATCAGATCCATAGCTGACGATGCTACAAGATACACATGATCCAGGGGCTGCTGAAGTATCTTTATATCTGCCTGCAGATCCTGTGGGACTTCTTTTCCCTCCGGAACCACCAGATACATATCCTTATCTGCAATCGTAATCAGCTTGTATCCATCCTGATAATAATCAACAGCAAATTCTGTCGCGTATTTCAGTTCCATGGAATGATCGAAGGTCAGACCTGCAAGTTCAGGTATTTCCCTGTCGCTACTTACTTCCGCGGCAGGTGCGTCGCCTCTGTGATCTTCCGGTGCTGTCCCAAGGCTGATCACATATTCAATCTCGTGAGGCTCGCTCATGGCAATCGTATCAGCGATTACTTCAACATCTCCGTAAAGTGCCGGAACCGGAATCTGGAAAGTGGAATCACCTTCTGTATTCACAGGTTCATACTTCTCTCCTTCCACGATCATATAGTCATAATAAGGACTGCTGAAGATGATCGTCGCAAGAAGCTTGCCATCCTCGATAGATACTTCCACCGGTGACTGGATTCTCGCTCTTCCGCTTCCCCCGATAAGAGAAGCATCTACAAAGTAGATTCCATCTGCTTCCTCTGCAGCGGATACTTCCACCGCAAAAGGATTATAGAATCTGCTTCCATTTGAAAATGTAATGACAAATGCTGCGATACTGAATACTACAAGGAAGATCATAACCGCATAGTCCTTGGTCTTCATCGGACGTCCGGAATACCAGGTACGCTTCTTCTCTTTTCCGAATCTTCGTAGCTCCATGGCATTACTGATGGTATCGATTCGATCCATACCTGTAAAGATGAGAGGAAAAATGATCGTAGCAGTATTCTTAATTCTTGCAAAAAGAGAAGCCTTCTGTGACATCTCGATTCCTCTTGCTGCCTGTGCATTCTGAATACGGGTAAAATCCCCCTGCACATCCGGAATATAACGAAGCGCAATAGCAACTGAATAACCAATATTGTAAGGAACTCCAATACGGTTTAATGACGCTGCGAATTCACTTGGATTGGTCGTGCAGATGAACATTAATACCGCCGGTGCCACTGTAAAGTACTTCAGCATGATATTAAATTCGTAAAAAAGCTGTTCCTTTGTTACTGCGATCTTTCCAAAAAGCATGAAAAGTACGGTCTTTGTTCCATAGATCTTTGTTCCCTGATATGGCGAGAATAAAAAAACAACGATCAGATTCATCACCAGAAAGAATAGAATAAACTTAAAGACCGTTCCCACCTGCTTCCAGGTAATCTTTGACACCTTGAAAATGATAAGGCTCATGATAAGCATGACCACCAGTACACGGGTATCATAGATGATCATGCTGACCAATGACCATAGAAGGAAAAATACAAGCTTCGTAACTCCTGTCAGATCATCTACCCAGGTATTCTTTTTCTCATACTTCAGAAGTCTGGCCATCTGCTCTCACCTCCCTGTCATACTGGATAAATCTCTCTACAAATCCTGCAGAATCTGCGATTCCACACTTCTGAGTCAGATCATAAAGAGATGTTTTCTTTAGGTTCGCCTTCTCAGCGATATCGATATTCGTCAGGACAGCTGCCGGTGTATCATCTGCCAGAATCTTTCCATCTGCCAGTACAATGGCGCGATCTGTATATTCGAGCATCAGGTGCATGTCATGTGTGATCATGATGATCGTAATGCCCTGTTCCTGATTCAGCTTCTTTAAAAACTCCATGATCTCTGTATAATGACGATAATCCTGTCCCGCTGTCGGTTCATCCAGGATCATCACATCCGGCTCAAGAACCAGGATCGATGCGATCGTTACTCGCTTTTTCTGACCAAAGCTAAGTGCTGATACCGGCCAGTTACGCATACCATATAATCCGCAGATCTTCAGAGCTTTATGAACTCGTTCCTTAATCTCTTCCTCCGGCACTCCGCGTACCACAAGTCCAAGGGCAACTTCATCAAAGATCATCGGTTTAGAGATCATCTGGTTCGGACTCTGCATAACGAATCCAATCTTCTCCCCACGTTCTTTAATAGAAAGAGGTGCAATATCCTGTCCCTGATAACTGATCGTTCCACTCTGCGGTGACATAAAACCACAGATCAGCGCGGAAGTCGTAGACTTTCCCGCACCGTTCTTTCCAACGATACTAAGCATCTCGCCGCGTCTGATCTTAAAACTAACATTCTTCAGGATCTGCTTCTGTTCATTATATGAGAAGTTAATATCCTTTAATTCCAGAAGAACTTCTCCATATTCCTTCTGATCCTTAAGGGAAACTTTCTGATACCAGTCTCTTGCCTTTTCTTCAAATCCTGTCAGGTCAAAGGTCTCCATGTGCTGTGGCTTTCTTTCTGAAAGAATCGGAATTCCCATATGCTTACATGCAGTAATATAAAGCGGCTCACGGATACCTTCCTTATCAAGCACATCCGTGCAAAGCAGATCATCCGGCTTCATATCCGCAACGATAGTTCCTTCTCCCACTACAATGATACGATCGACATCGCGATATAATACATCCTCAAGTCTGTGCTCAATGATAATGATGGTCGTATGATCATTCTTCTGAATATCATCGATGAGCTGAATAGTTCTTTTTCCAGTTGCAGGGTCAAGGTTCGCCAGTGGTTCATCAAAAAGAAGTACCTCTACACGGTCGATCATAACACCTGCCATGGAAACACGCTGCTTCTGACCACCGGAAAGCTCACCCGGTGCATGATCAAGAAAGTCCTTTAAATCAAGCTTTTCAGTCATCTCATCCACGCGGGCATACATCTCATCCTGTGCGACGCACTCATTTTCAAGGGCAAATGCCACATCCTCTGCTACTGTCAGACCAATGAACTGGCCATCGGTATCCTGCAGTACGGTTCCTACGATCTTTGACATCTGAAAGATGCCTTCCTTTTCCGGGTCCTTCCCCTTTACGGTAAGACTTCCAGTACTCTCCCCCGGATAAGAAAAAGGCACCAGCCCATTTAAACAATGAGCCAGTGTCGATTTGCCTGAACCGGATGGACCCACAACCAATATCTTTTCTCCCGGATAAATCTTAAGATTGATTCCCTTGATAGTTGGTTCTTTCTGGGCACGATATTTAAATGAATAATCTTTAAATTCTATGATCGGTTCCATATGTTCATTTCCTTAAAAATTAATCTTCCTTTGAAAGGCTTGATGACTTGCCTCCGATCTTGGTATAACCTGCTGCAAGAAGGGTACCAAGAATACCTACTACGATGATATTGCCAAGGAATGCAAAGAAGCCCTGTGCAAATACCTTGTTCGCTGGTTCTGCATAGATCAGGATGTCAAGAACAGGTGCAAGGAGGATCCATGCCAGTGCATTGGCAACAACCTGGATCACGTTAAAGCGGATTGCTTCTTTCTTGCCAAAACCACCATTCTTGATAGAAAAGCTTACTGCAAAGAAGCCTACCAGAAGACCAAAAAGTGCATCCGGGAATACCCAGCTCCACCATACACTTCCGTAAAAAAGTGCATCGCCAAGTGCGTGTCCTACAAGACCGATAATTCCTCCAACGATTGGTCCGAATACAGCTGCAAAGAATGCTAAAAGAGCTGCTCTTGGCTGAAGTGCTGTGTTAGGAATGAATCCAAGTGGAATCTGAACAGTTGTAAGAACTACAAAAAGTGCAGTTCCGATACCTGCTGCAACAACTTCTTTGATACCGAATTTGTTATTCATATTATTCTCTCCTTTATTGTTAAATGTTCATTTAATAATACCAGATTTTGTCTTAATATACAACTTTGTTTGCAAAGAGTGTACCGAGTTTTTCCTCAAAAAACGGGGTCCACCACTTCAGATAGCCTTCCCTTGTAGGATGGATCGGATCGTTCATATAGCGTGCTCTTTCACTCTCTGTAATCTGGTTGAATTCCGCATCTCCCCACAGGTCAAAGATATAGATATCCCATTTCTCACGGATTCGATACAAAAGCTCTACCATCTCTTTATAAGCCTCGCTGTCATACTTCGGGTTCGTATAAAAGGCTACCGGACACTGATAATTCTCCTTTGCATAGGCAATCACATATTCGATAGCCCCTGCAATGGTTTTCGTATCAAATCCTTCTATATTAAAACCTTCTGTCACTTTTCCAAGGGACAACCCTTGCGTTGCATCATTGGTGGAAAGCTGACATACAAACAGATCGATTGGATCCCCCAGCACCTTATTCTTCATTCTTGCAATATAGGATGTCTGATCTTTATCAACTAACGTGGTACCTGACACTGCTTCCTTGATGCTTTCACAGCCTTTACGGATCATAACATAATCGGCAAAAGATACACCTCCTCCAGCTGCTCCATAGGTAACAGATGATCCAAGGAAGAATATTCTCTTTCCGGAAAGCGCTGATGGCTTCGCATACATTGGAAGATCATCCACCTGATCCAGATACTTTTGTACCGATCTAGTCATCTCTCTTGAGAAATCACTATTGTACTTGCGGCGACAGAATGCGTCCATCCATTCTTCAAATGTCTTTTCGCCGCAGCGTGGTCTCCACATATCTTTAAGCTGCATATCAGACAACACCTGATAGCCATTCTCGTGAACAACATATTCCATGGCTACACGTTCCGGTTTTACTCTGTCCTTCTGCTGCTGTGTAGAGTATCCAAAGATCAGCATACCAACCGGAAGTACATATTCCGGCAGATGTAAGAGTTCCTGCTGTTCTTCGCAATTCTCCATGATATCCCCAATATAACAGGAACCGATCCCCATGCTTTCTGCCGCAGCTACTGCATTCTGTGCTGCAATCATGGCATCGCAGACTGCCAGCATCAGATCACCTGTTCCAGGCTCTCTAGGTTCACTCTTCGCAGCAAGAAAACCATCATACCATTTTTTATAATCCGCACAAAAGATAAGCACCAGCTTAGCTTTTGCGATCATCGGCTGATGATCGCAGGTATCAACAAGTCTATCCTTTAATTTCTGATCCGTAATATCAAGAATCGTATATAACTGCTGATTCCCTGCTGTTGGTGCCTGTACTGCTGCTTCCAGGATCAGCTTCTTTTCTTCCGGTGTTATCTCCTGATCTGTAAAAGAACGTACAGACTTTCTTGCCAGGAGCTGTCTTATTGTTTCATTATCTCTGTTCATATTGCACACTGCCTCTCTTTTATTCATCTTTATAAGTATACCACATCCTGCCTTTTACAGATATCTCTTTTACAAAAATCCGCCGTAAATAGCAGGTCATCTGCCTTCTTTCTTTGTGCTGTTTCTACATATTATTTATCTCTATTTTCGTACGCTTCGAAAACTTTCACAAAAAAGTCTTTAATTTTGTAATAATTATGATATAATTACTACATACTCATTATTTAGGGGGAAGATGAAATGGCAAAAGAAATAGTTGCAATGCTTCTTGCCGGTGGACAGGGTTCCAGACTTTATGCATTAACCCAGAATCTGGCAAAACCTGCAGTTCCTTTTGGTGGTAAATATCGTATTATCGATTTCCCACTTTCAAACTGCGTAAATTCAGGCATTGATACTGTTGGTGTATTAACACAGTATCAGCCACTCGTACTCAATGAATATATTGGTAATGGACAGCCATGGGATCTCGACCGTATCTACGGTGGTGTACATGTATTACCTCCATATCAGCAGGCAGCACACTCTGACTGGTATAAGGGTACAGCTAATGCGATCTACCAGAACCTTTCTTTCATTGAACGTTATGACCCAGAATATGTTATCATTCTTTCTGGTGACCAGATCTGTAAACAGGATTACAGTGATTTCCTTGCATTCCATAAGGAAAAAGGTGCTGAATTCTCTGTTGCAGTTATGGAAGTTCCATGGGACGAAGCTTCTCGTTTCGGTCTGATGGTAGCTGATGAAAACGACAAGATTACAGAATTCCAGGAAAAACCAAAGAATCCTAAGTCTAACTTAGCTTCTATGGGTATCTACATCTTCAACTGGCCAATCTTAAAACAGTACTTAACAGAAGATGAGAATGATCCAAACTCTGAAAACGACTTTGGTAACAATATCATTCCTAACCTTCTTCGTGACCAGCGCAAGATGTACGCTTATCATTTCAGCGGATACTGGAAAGATGTTGGAACAATTTCTTCTCTTTGGGAAGCTAACATGGAAGTTCTTGATCCTGAAAACAGTGGTATCGACCTTTTCGATGAAAACTGGAAAGTATACAGCCGTAACTCAGGCTTACCAGGACACAAGATTGCTCCAGGTGCAGTAGTTGAAAACTCTATGATCACTGATGGTTGCCGTATCGCTGGTTCAGTTAAGCATTCTGTACTTTACGCAGGTGTTAAGGTTGAAGCTGGTGCTGTTATCGAAGATGCAGTTATCATGGGTAATTCCACAATCAAAGCCGGCGCTGTTGTTAAACATTGTATTATAGCTGAGAATGCTGTAGTTGGTGAAAACTCAGTTGTTGGTGCAATGCCTGAAGGAGATCAGAAGGGTGTTGCTACAGTAGGTCCTGGCGTTGTTGTTGGTGCTAATTGTAAGATTGGTCCTAACGCTATGGTTCGTGAAAATGTTGAAGAAGGTGGTGAAGTACAGTGATCGCATCAAACGCAAGTGCATTGGGTATAATTTTCCCAAACAGCTATGACTCTGTTGTTCCAGAATTAACTAACGTACGTCTTATGGCTTCTATTCCTTTCGCAAGCCGTTATCGTGCAATCGACTTCATTCTGTCCAGCATGGTAAATAATGGAATCAGCAATGTTTCCGTATTAGTTCGTAATAACTACTATTCTCTGATGGATCATCTTGGATCCGGACGTGAATGGGATTTAACTCGTAAAAATGGTGGTCTTAACATCGTTCCTCCATTCGCAGAGAAGTCTGACAAGCTTTACAATGGTCGTGTAGAAGCTCTGGCTAACATCCTTGAATTCCTGAGAAATCAGTCTGAAAAGTATGTTGTTATCTCAGATTCTCACATCGTTACAAGCTTCCCATTTGGCGATATGATCAAGAAACATATCGAATCAGGTGCTGACGTTTCTGTTGCTTACATGGAAAAAGAAATTCCAGCAAGCGCTATCCGTCATGCAGCTCCAGACAGAGGTCTTTACTATACATTCGCTCTAAGCGGATCTCGTATCGAAAAGATCTATGTTAACTCTAAGGCAGAAGGTGTTCAGAACTATTCTATGAACATCTACGTTGTTGAAAGAGAAAAACTTATCGATATGATCAATACAGCATTCGTTCGTGGTTATGTATTCTTCGAACGTGACGTTCTTGCTCCACAGCTTGATACTCTTAATGTTCAGGCTTACAAGTTCGAAGGCTATGCTGCATTTATCAGTGATATGAAAGCTTACTTCGATGAGAACATGAAACTCCTTGATGATGACAATCTTGACGCTCTGTTCGGAAAAGATCCAGTCTTCACAAAGATTCGTGATGATAACCCAACAAGATACATTGAAGGTTCTTCAGCTTCTAACGTAATGGTAGCTGATGGTTGTGTTATCGAAGGCACAATCGAAAACAGTATTATCTTCCGTGGTGTTAAGGTAGGCAAAGGCGCTGTTGTTAAGAACTGTGTACTTATGCAGGATACAGTTATTGAAGCAGGTGCTAAGGTTGAATACACAATCACAGATAAGTCTGTAGTTATCAGCGAAGGTAAAGAATTAAAGGGTGCAGATTCCTTCCCACTTTACATTGCTAAGAGACACAAAGTATAATCCAGGCAACTATTTCTAATAAGAAATAAAATAATATCCCCAGGGTGCGTATGCATCCTGGGGATATTTATTTTTGATATAGTATTAAAGAGTAGGGTGTTTACGTGGAGCCGGTTCTGGTCCTACATAAAGACCATACGCATCGCAGATCCAATATTCCGATCCGACCTTTACTCTGCACCACTGATGTGTCCATTTATTCTCATTCACATGTTCATATTTGATTCCAAGCATATTCAGGCAAAGACCTGTTGCACGTGTACATCCAGCGCAGGAGCCGTATCCTGTTATAAAGTAACCATAAGGATCACTGTAATGCTTTTTACTTGTGGAGTACTTTACTTTACCACTGTCAAATCTTTCTCTGATAGCACTGGCAATATAATATAACTGATTTTTTCGACTCATACCAAACAATGGCTTTACGATCTTCTTCGCCGCTTCATAAGCTTTATTGAACTCAGTATTCGTACAGCCAGATTTAAGACTGTTATATCTCTGAAGCTTATTCGCTGCTACAAATACGGATTTATCTGTCTTTGGAACAGCAATCTTCTTTTTTGCAGTATACTTACTATATCCAATCTTATCTCCTGACAACTTCTTATAAGCACGAATTTTATAATAATATGTCTTTCCCTTTTTTGTAGTTGTATCCTTAAAACTATTGGTTTTTCCTGATGTTATCTTCTTTACCAGCTTATATGTGCCATCTTTACTCGATGAACGATAAATTTCATAGCCAGAAGCATCCATATTCATCGGCCAATATAGGGTTACAGCTCCATTTTTCATGCCGAAACCAAAATCGTCCACAGGCTGTACAGCCGTTTTACCAGATACAGGATCGGAAAATGCTCCAAATTTATTTCCAGAAAATGCTCTGATCTTTACGTAATAATTTACTCCATACGTCAATCCAGTTATACTCGCTTCTGTAGCTGAATATTTATCCGCATACATAATCCCGAGCTTCACATATCCTTCTTTTTCATGTTCAGAAATAGATATTTCATATCCTTCTGCTCCGGAAACCTTTGACCAGGAAACAGCTATCTCTTTTGATGAAACTGATTTTACTGTTACTTTACTTACTTTTCCAAGATTAGCTGCAGATCCCGGAATTGTAAACAGCATTATAAATAGAATCATCAGACAGATATTAATCAGGTATCTCTTAATCTTATTCTTCATCACATTTCCCCCTACTTCTCTTCTTCAACTAGCTGTGGATCTTTTACACATACCTTATGATTGTACCACTTATCCTTTTTACCAATCAGTGCGCAATCAAATTCTTCTTCCAGTACCGGTACCGGAATATCAAATCCATAAACTGTCTCTTTGTATCCGTCCTTATAAGTTACTTCATCTTCTGTAGGTTCAAGTATCTCTGCGCCTTCTTTCTTTACATCCTCTGCAAGACCAACAAAAAGATTCACGATTCCTTTACCTGCCAGTGACACATGAATCGTCATCTTACCATCCTTTACTGTAAGAATTCCACGGTCTTCACAGGCTTCATTCACATGGAACATTCCGCTGTCTGTATCAAAAACAGCACTGTAGATACCATCTTCCAATTCTACTGCTTTTTCTTCTTTTTCAGCAGATACTTCAGTCGTCACCTCGGTCTCTTTTTCTGTTTCATTGGCACTTACGATACATCCGGCAATCAATGATAATGCGGTCATACCTGTGATCATCATTGCAATCAGCTTCTTTCTCATATCTGTTCCTCCTGAAAAATAGTGGCTGGATTACTCCAGCCACTATTCTAACATATTTTGATTGTATGGACAATTTGTTTTATTCAGCCGCTTCAGTAACAGCCTCTGTCACTGCTTCTGTTTCTAATTCTGTTATTTCTTCTGTAGCTACTTCTGTTGTTACTTCAATCTCATCAGCAGCGATGTTTTCAACAGCCTCTTCAACTACATCAATAACCTCAACTGCTTCATTAACGATTTCGTCAACAAGTTCTTCAGACGCATCTACCAGAGCATCTACCAGAGTACCTGCTAATGCATCTGCTACATGTCCTACATAAAGAGTCTGAATTGCTTCAATTCTTCCAAGACCAGCAATCTGTGCATCTACGCTTTCGAATGCTCCGCTTGCTACGAACATGCTCTTCCATGAATCTTCGTCATCGCCTGCCATATCGTTATTCGCATGATCGCCTGCTACTACCATCAGTGGACGAAGGATAACTTTTGAATATCCTGCTTCTTTTACTGCTTCGATTACATTCTCACATGCTGTTTCTTCTGGTTCGCCTTCTACTGTTCCGATGAATACGTTCTTGTATCCAAGTTCATTCATCTGTGTCTGCATCTGGCTGTAACTTACCTTTGCTGTATGGCTTGTTCCATGTCCCATCAGTACGAATGCTGTTCCGTCTTCTGCTGCTGCATCTGTACTTTCATAACCTGCATCTGCTATAGCTGCTGCTACAACTGCTTCTGCTACTGCTGCCTTATCTTCATTGATCACTGTTGCATCTTCTCCTACTTCACCAAGAAGTGGTTCTGCTACAGAGATTGTATCAAACTTATCTGCGTATGCTTCAAGTGCTTCGCACATCTCGTCATACTCTGCACCATGCATCAGGTGTGTTGGCTGTACTACAAGATTCTTAACACCGTTTTCTACTGCACGGTCAAGTGCCTGTGCCATGTTGTCGATTGCTTCACCTTCACGTGCCTGTACGTGGTTGATGATGATCTGAGCTGTGAATGCTCTTCTTACTGCATAGTCTGGATATGCTTCCTGCAGTGCATCTTCGATTCCCTTGATATCCTCTGCACGGCTCTCGTTGAAGGATGTACCAAAGCTTACTACAAGGAGTTCGTTCTCACCGATCTCATCTGCATTTCTTGGGTCATCAAGACTTGCATCACCTGTATCTCTTCCGAAGTAATCTGGATCTGCTTCTTCACCTTCTACCAGTTCCTTCTGTGCATCTGTAAGGGCATCCCATGCTTCCTTAGCTGCGATACACTGTGCATCTGTATCTTCTGTT
>JAZLLO010000095.1:0-15887 GCA_045598185.1 Marvinbryantia sp. | reverse complement strand
TGATAGTGTAGAGCTGTTCATTAATGACGGTGAAGAGGTAGCGACCTTTATGCTGTTTACACCGGAGGAAGCAGATGGAATCCGTTTCCTGACAGAAGGTCAGGCTGTTATGGATGTAACAAAATATGATATTCAGGTTAGAGGATAAGGATATGGATAAAAACTTTTCTGTTGTCGCATTAGGCGAATTACTGATTGATTTTACAAAGACGGGTATTTCTACACAGGGAAACACAGAATTTGAAGCGAACCCAGGTGGTGCTCCATGTAATGTTCTTTCCATGCTTACAAAATTAGGAAAGAAATGTGCTTTTATTGGCAAAGTGGGAGAGGATATGTTCGGACGAGAACTTAAGGAGCTCGTTAATAGCCTTGGAATAAATACACATCCAGTCGTTATGGATAGTGAGGTTAATACAACACTTGCATTTGTTTCGACATTCCCTAATGGAGATAGAGACTTCTCTTTTTACCGCAATCCTGGCGCAGATATGATGCTGAAAAAGGAAGAGATCGATGTTGATCTGATCAGCGATTCCAAGATTTTCCACTTCGGAACTCTTTCTTCTACACATGAAGGTGTACGCGAGGCTACAAGATATGCAATCGATGTTGCAAAAGAAGCCGGTGCTATCATCACTTTCGATCCAAACCTTCGTCCTCCTCTCTGGGCAGATCTTGCTGATGCAAAACGTGAGATTGAATATGGTCTTGGTAAATGTGATGTTCTGAAGATTTCTGATAACGAAGTTGAATTCTTATTCGGAACAACAGATTATGATCTTGGTGCTAAGATGCTTCAGGAAAAGTATAATATTCCACTGATCCTCATCACAATGGGACCAGACGGAAGCCGTGCATACTATAAAGACATCCGTGTTGAGGTTGCTCCATTCCTTCAGGAGAATACAATCGAGACAACAGGTGCCGGCGATACTTTCTGCGCAAGCACATTAAACTATGTTCTGGAACATGGACTTGAAGATCTTACAGCAGAGAACTTAACAGAACTTCTTACATTTGCGAATGCAGCTGCTTCCCTTATTACAACTAAGAAGGGTGCACTTAGTGTAATGCCTGAAAAGCAGGAAGTTCTTGACTTTATCAAATCACGTGCTTAAGAAAAACGACATTTAAGGAGTGCCTCTATGAAATTTATCTATCCAGCTGTCTTCCACAAGCAGGAAGACGGTACTTATACAGGATATTTTCCTGATCTTGATGGCTGTGTAGCAAAAGGCGATTCTCTCGATGATGCAATCGAAGAGGCAAATATGGCAGCCTGCGACTGGATCTCTCTGGAACTGGAAGAGGGTGGACATCTTCTTCCACCATGTTCCGAAGAGCAGGATCTTGATCTCCAGGAAGGAGATATCTTCCGCTATATTTGTGCAAACATTCGCCTTTTTGACGGATATGACGAATAACCAAAACGTGCCAGCAATCACGCTGGCACGTTTTCTTATGTTCAAATATTATTTTATATATTTGTTACGATTGGCTTCTGTATTATTGCGAAAAACAATTTTGGTACAATCAGATTTCTTGCCAAATACCTTTTTTGTTTCTTTATCGTATTTTTTCCGGGTAACATACTTTCCATTTATAGAAGCTACCATATCATATTTATTAATATATTTGTCTGGAATCTTTTCGTACTCTAAATCTGCCCATGCATATGAAAATCTTATTTTAGAATACTTGTTCTTCTTTGAAATCTTAAATACATCATAATATTGATGCGAACCACAGCATGATTGATTAGTAACAATATAACCTGTTTTTTTATTGTAATAGGTATCATATTCAAAATTGTTATCTTTGACCGTACAGATCTTTACAACTTTTTTACCATCATATCCGCATATGATCATAGTTCCGCTGTTTCCATTTCGGATAAATAATTCTTTTACTCCATCCTTATTCACATCCTGCAGTCCAAACGCTGTAATCAGCATTTTACTGTATTTTCTGGACGCTACGATTGGTTTATAAGCTCTCATTGCTTTTGTATTCATGCTGGCTGCCTCAGTAGTAAATGAAATGGAAAAAATAAAGGCAAGCATAATTGAAAGAGTTACAAATAATTTTCTTGTTTTCATCATAGTATTCCTCCTATTGTAGTTATATTACTGGTTTCATAATACCATTTTTAAAGAGATAGGCTTCTCCGTGAATCGTCTCTTCTTCCCCTCTTCTCAGGATATAACTTCCATCCACCAGAACATAGAATTCATGTCCAAAGCTATCTGCATAAGTTATGTCTTCAAAAAGACGAAGACCATCTATTACATCATCCTTTACTGCCTGATAATGTGGCAATACCTTTTTCTCCGATAATGCCAGTCCTGGAAAATATTTCTGATAGGAAGGATCTGTTGCTTCTCCTGGTTCTTCCGGTTGTGCATACACTTCCCGTGCACAGTTCATAGAACCGGCACTGATGCCCATAATGATGCCATCAAACTGTTCCAAAGCCTCTTTCAGATTCATCTCCTGAAAGAAGCGATTCTGTGTCGGTACATGTCCGCCTCCCAGCAAAATGAAGTCATAAGAAGATATCTTCTCTTTTTCCTCCAGATAATTTCTGTGATCACAAAGAACAAATTCTGAAACAGAAAGCCCTGTCTTAAGCAAGACATCTGCAAAGTAGCTTCCCATCTCATCATTGATATCATAAGCATCCGGTGATGCACAGATCAGGAGACACCTGCTGTTATCCTTCCAGTCTTTTTTTAATTCTTCTACCAGTCCATTAGCAGGGTCAAAGCCTTCAAAATCATTGGGTTTATTACTTCTGTATGCCCCTGTCGGACTGCTTGTCATATATACACATTTCATATCATTATATCTGATTATGTCTTACATGCTTCAGACGGTTCAGTGCTCTTGCAAGAGATGCCTGTGATATCTGATATTCCTGGACACTCTGCTTCTGCCGCATCTCCTCCAGTGCCCGGTCACGTGCTTCTCTTGCTCTTACTTCATCGATGTCTTCCGGATTTTCAGCCGATTCCACTATCACCATTACACGGTTATTGGCAGCCTGGGCTACTCCATACCCACTAACAGCTGTATGCATCACACCATCCTCCGTCTTGAACCTGATTTCACCAGGCTTTAATGCTATGACAAGTTCCTCATGATGCGCCATAAAGCCTTTTTCTCCCATAAGACCAGGAACAACGATGATCTCAACCTTCCCATCGAAGAAAACTTTATTACTGGTTATTATTTTTGCAGAAAAAGTGTTCATCTTCACTTCTCCTTTCCCATCAGTTCAGACTGCTTTTCATGGCATTTGCTTTTTCAATAACTTCATCGATGGTACCTACATTAAAAAATGCTGCTTCCGGATATTCATCCATCTCCCCATCAATGATTGCCTTAAAACCTCGAACTGTCTCTGCGACAGGAACGTATTTACCAGGAACACCGGTAAAGTTCTCTGCCACATGGAATGGCTGGGAAAGAAATCTCTGAATCTTTCTGGCACGATAAACCGTTACCTTATCTTCTGGCGATAACTCTTCCATACCAAGGATTGCTATAATATCCTGGAGTTCCTTATACTTCTGCAGCATCTGCTGAACCTTAAGTGCAGTCTCATAATGTTCTCTTCCAACAACATCCTCTTCCAGGATACGGGAACTTGATTCCAGCGGGTCAACAGCCGGATAGATGCCCTGTTCTACGATCTTTCGTGAAAGAACCGTAGTTGCATCCAGATGTGCAAATGTGGTAGCCGGAGCAGGATCTGTAAGGTCATCTGCCGGAACATAAACAGCCTGTACAGATGTTACAGAGCCATATTTTGTTGAAGCGATTCGTTCCTGTAATTCACCAAGTTCTGTTGCAAGTGTCGGCTGGTAACCAACTGCCGAAGGCATACGTCCAAGAAGGGATGAAACCTCGGAACCTGCCTGTACGAAACGGAAAATGTTGTCAATGAACAAAAGTACATTCTGGTGTTGTACATCACGGAAATACTCCGCCATGGTTAGTCCCGTCTCAGCTACTCGCATACGTGCTCCAGGTGGTTCATTCATCTGTCCGAACACCAAGGCTGTCTTTTCCAGTACCCCGGATTCCTTCATCTCCGTCCAGAGATCATTTCCTTCACGGGAACGTTCTCCAACCCCGGTAAAGATGGAATAACCACCATGTTCTGTCGCAATATTGCGGATCAGTTCCTGAATGAGAACCGTCTTTCCAACACCGGCACCGCCAAACAGACCAACCTTACCGCCCTTGGCATAAGGTGCCAGAAGGTCAATAACCTTAATGCCTGTTTCCAGCATCTCGATTACAGGATTCTGCTCATCAAATGCAGGCGGCTCTCTGTGAATACACCAGTGTTCTTCCTGGTCTAACTTTTCCTCTTCATCAATCGTTTCACCAAGTACATTAAAGAGTCTTCCAAGTGTCTTTTCACCTACCGGTACCCAGATTCCACTTCCTGTTGCAATTACTTCCATATCCCTGTGAAGTCCTTCACTGGACGCCAGCATAATGCAGCGCACTACACTGTTTCCTATATGCTGAGCCACTTCCATAACGAGACGCTTCCCATCATTATGCACTTCAAGGGCGTCTTTGATTGCCGGGAGTTCCCCGTTCTGAAACTCAACATCAATAACCGGTCCCAGAACCTGTACAATCTTTCCTACGTTCATTTAGCGGCCTCCTTTCTTTTTTTGTTTCTGCGCTTTTGCACCGCTTACAACTTCTGTGATCTCCTGTGTTATCATTGCCTGACGCATACGGTTATATTCCACAGAAAGTTTCTGCAGCATCTCTTTTGCGCTGTCATTTGCAGCTTCCATCGCTACCATACGTGATTGCTGTTCACTACAAAATGACTCCACCAGTGCTCCATAGATAAATCCATTGGTATAGTTCGGCACCAGACTTTTCAATACCGCTATCGGTGATGGGGCAAAGAAAAATTCTTCCTGAATAACACTACTTGGAATGTCTATCTTCGGTGCAAATTTCTGACTGGATAATGGAAGGAGACGTTCAAACTTTGCCTCCGTCTGAATTCCATTCAGCATAGTTGTATATATTATGTTAACTTCGTCTATCTCACCGGTTGTAAAATCCTCGATCAGTCGTCTTGCGATGACTCTGGCACGATCCATAGATGGATTCTGTGCGGTATAGAGGAAATGCTCATCAACCGGAATCTTTCTGCCTGCAAAATACTGTCTTCCCAGTTCCCCAACCACATATAACTTCCACTCAGAGGACTTCTTCAGTTCATCCTCTGCCATCTTCAGGACATTGTGATTGTAGGCTCCTGCAAGCCCTTTATCTGCTGTTATGACAAGAAAGCCTCTTTTCTTGCCTTCTATCCCTTTCCCATCCTCCAGATATCTGGATTCCATATCCGGCATATGACGCAGCGTTCTTGCCACCATATTCTGGATGGTAAAGAAGAATGGTTCTGTCTCCTCCAGCTCTTTTCTGGCTTTTCGAAGCTTGGTAGACGAAATCATATACATAGCATTGGTAATCTTCATCGTATCCTTGATACTTTTCATTCTGCTCTGTATCTCTCTAGTATTCGCCATATTCGATCCTCTATGCCTCTTTTCCCCAGACCTGATCACGGAATGTCTTTGCACCTTCCACGATCTGTTTCTTTAATTCATCAGAAAGCTGTCCGGTCGTCTCAAGCTCCTGGATAATAGCCGGAAAACTTGTATGGAAATACTCCAGCATCTCTGTACGGAAATCGCGAATCTTCTCCACCGGAACATCCAGCATCACTTTTCCTGTTGCTGCACACAGTGTAATGACCTGCTCTGCCATGGAAAATGGTTTACATAACGGCTGTTTCAGTAATTCCATCAGACCTTTTCCATATTTTAACTGCTCACTGGTTGCAGGATCCAGATCCGATGCAAACTGTGTGAACACCTCCATCTCACGATACTGTGCCAGGTCGATTCGGATACTTCCGGCTGCTTTTTTCATCGCTTTTGTCTGTGCCGCCCCGCCAACTCGTGATACCGAAAGTCCTACATTTACCGCAGGACGCATGCCTGAGAAGAACAGATCTGATTCCAGGAATATCTGTCCGTCTGTAATTGAGATGACATTGGTCGGAATATAAGCAGACACATCTCCAGCCTGTGTCTCAATGATCGGAAGTGCTGTAATAGAACCTCCTCCAAGCTTATCACTTAATCTGCTGGATCTTTCCAGTAATCTTGAATGCAGATAGAAAACGTCACCAGGATATGCTTCTCGTCCAGGAGAACGTTCCAGAAGTAATGATAATGCACGATAAGCAACCGCATGCTTGGACAGATCATCGTAAACAATCAGGACATCTTCTCCCTGGTGCATAAAATATTCTGCAAGTGCTGTACTGGAATATGGTGCAATATACTGCATTGGTGCCGGTTCGGATGCCATAGATGCAACAACCGTCGTATATTCCAGTGCCCCATGAACGGTAAGATTATGAACGATCTTTGCAACAGTCGAAGCCTTCTGTCCGATTGCAACGTAGATACATTTCACATTCTTCCCCTTCTGATTCAGGATCGTATCGATTGCAATCGATGTCTTACCAGTCTGTCTGTCACCGATGATCAGCTCACGCTGTCCTCGTCCAATCGGGAACATGGAATCAATGGACAGAATTCCAGTCTCCATTGGTGTTGATACTGACTTTCTATCTACAATACCAGGTGCCTCCTGTTCAATTGCCCGATAATCCACTTCCTTGATTGGTCCTTTTCCATCAATCGGCGCCCCCAGCGCATTGATTACTCTGCCAAGGAAATCATCCCCGACCGGAATGCCTGCCTTTTTACAGGTACGGATTACTCTTGTTCCTTCCTTTATCTCTGTATCGCTTCCAAGTAGGATGCATCCAATCTCATCTCTTCTGATATCCTGAACCATACCACGGACACCGTTCTCAAAGATAACGATTTCTCCATACATCGCATGATCGATGCCATCAATGTTAGCAACACCATCACCCACGAAACGAACAATGCCAACTTCCTGTTCCTGGGCTTTCAGGTCAAAATTCTCAATTTCACTTTTCAGTATTGAGATAATCCCATCTATGGACTGGGAAGGATTCTTTCCAACAGAGAGCATATCAGAAAACTGCTTTACGCGACCGGCTGTTGACCAGTCATACATCTGATTGCCAACATAGAGAATAAATCCACCGCCTAAAGATGGATCCTGTTCCTTTTCAAAAGTAAGCTCTGCGCCTTTGCTTTCTTTCTCTGCAAATGCCCTGATTCCGTCCAATTGCTTAGCTGTAGGTTCTGTTACATACTTTAAGCGTACTGCTGCTGTCTTCTTTTCTTCTGTTGCTTTTTCCTTGTAACAGGCACAGATATCTGTAAAAAGAGAAATCTGCTGATTGTCACACAAAAGCTTTAATACATCACGGATTTCCCGCGGAAATACCTTATCGATTACTTTATGTTTTGCTGCAAGATCTACTGTAGGATTCTGAAAGTCTTCCATGATCACAGGAACTGCCTGAAAGATATCAAGTGCCTGCGCGCAGACATTCGGAGATACTTTCATCTCTGTCAGCAATTTTGCATACTTTTCAACTTCCTGTACCATCTGTTATTCTCCTTTATTCTCTGCAGCATTCTGACGAAGGAATTCATCATAAAGAGCCAGATCGCCCGCAGCATCTTCCTTCTGTCCTGTCACATGAGCTACTGCATTCACAACAAGCTCACGCACCTCATTCTCTGCTGATCTGAGAATCTTCTCCTTTTCTGCTTCAGCCTCACCTGCGGCTTTTTCCAGAATACTTCCTGCTTTTTTATTCGCTTCTTCTATGATGCGACTGTACTCTGCAGTAGCTTCTTCTCTTGCTCTGGAAAGGATAGCTGCCCCTTCTTCGTTTTTCTCTTTGATCGATGCTTCATAGTCTTCCTTACTCTTTACCGCAAGTTCTTCTGCCTCTTTGGCCTTCTGAAGCTGTGCATCAGCTTCTGCCTGACGCTTCTCAAGAATATTGTTGATTGGCTTAAACAGAAACTTTTTCATCAATACATATAAAATCAAAATGTTGATCATATTAAACAGGATATTCCAATCCAGTCTCAACATTCCCATCTATGATCACCTGCCCTTCACACTTCTTCCTCTCATTATTTCAGGAAAAGGATGATCAGAAGTGCAATAACGAAACCGTAGATGGCCGTTGCTTCTGCAAGGGCACAACCAAGAAGAAGTAATTTACTGATCTTGCTTTCAGCTTCCGGCTGACGTGCTACTGCATCCGTTGCCTTAGCTGTTGCGATGCCGATACCAATGCCTGCTCCAATACCTGTTAAAACTGCGATTCCTGCTCCAATTGCGATTAATGTTGTCATGATTTCATTCTCCTTTTTAAAGTTATTCGATTGCTTCTTTAATAAACAACGATGTTAAAAATACAAATACATAGGCTTGGATCAAGCCATCAAAGATATCAAAGTAAAAACTGAATACAAGCGGAACACCAACCGGTATTATGATCTTGATCAGTTCCATGATAACGTAAGCTCCTAGCACGTTACCGAAAAGTCGCATGCAAAGAGATAACGGACGAATCAATATCTCCAGCACATTGATAGGTGCAATGATTGCGATTGGCTCTACGAAGCTATGCAGCCATTTTTTTAATCCTTTTTTACGCACCCCGGCGCCTTCGATCAGCAGGATACTAAGTAATGCCAGCCCCACTGTTACGCACAGATCTTTCGTCGGTGGTTTTACTCCGATGATACCTATCACATTGGATACACCAATGTACAAAAGTACACTTACCAGATACGGTACATATCGCCTGCCTTCTTCTCCAATCATGTCTTCCACAAAATTATTCAGCCAGATTACGATTGCTTCTGCAGCTGCCTGCTTCTTGCTGATATGATCTACTTTCAGACCACTTGTCAGCCAGATTGCAAAAAGTGTCAGCAGCGCTATAATGATCCAGCTCATAACCGTAGACTCCGCAATCTCGATCCCGCCAAACAGAGGAACTACAAAAGCGGTCTCGCTGTTTAGTTCTTCCAGAAGTCTTGGACCCAGACTATCCATTTGATCACCTCATTTCTGTTCTTTTTGATGAAAATTATACGCTTGTTCTAAATATTTGTAAATGTGCAGAAAAGTTGAGCCACTGGAACCCCAGTGGCTCTATCTTATCCTTCCGCGTATCTTGAAAGGAATCGTTTTGTTCTTTCTTCTCTTGGATTATCGATTACCTGCTTTGCATCTCCATGTTCTACTACATATCCGTCATCCATGAAGATAATCTCATCTGCCACATCTCTGGCAAATGCCATCTCATGTGTAACAATGATCATAGTTGTATTCTGTTCTGCCAGACCACGGATTACCTTTAATACTTCTCCGGTAAGCTCTGGATCAAGAGCGGATGTTGGTTCATCGAAACAGAGAATATCCGGTTTTAATGCAAGGGCTCTTGCGATTGCAACTCGCTGCTGCTGACCACCGGACAGCTGATGCGGATAATGAGTCGCTCTCTCTGAAAGCCCCATCATCTTCAGAAGTTCTTCTGCATGCGCATCGATCTGCTCAAGAATCTGCTTCTTATTCTGGTTATAATCAGGACGTTCTTTTGCCAGAAGCTTTCCTGCCAGTGTTACATTCTCATGGGCAGTATATTGTGGAAAAAGATTAAACGACTGAAATACCATACCAAAATGAAGACGATTCTTACGAAGCTGTGCATCGTTCATCTTCATATGTGCTCCACCATCAAAAAGGAGTTTCCCATTAACCATAATCGTTCCATTATTCGGTGTCTCAAGGAAATTCAGACAACGAAGCAAAGTTGTCTTACCGGATCCTGATGATCCGATGATTGCAAGGGCATTGCCCTCTTCCAGTGAAAAGCTTACATCTTTCAGAACCTTGGTGCTTCCAAAATGCTTTTCGATATGATTCACATCTAACATTGCCATCTCTTACGCGCCTCCTATCTGAAATAACTCAGTTTCTTTTCAATATAGCCAAATGCTAATGTTAAAATACCAACCATTAACAGGTAGAAGATGCCTGTATAAAACAGTGGCCAGATCAGTCCAGCGGACTTCATGAAGGAATATCCTCTCTGTGTCAATTCCTGTGCTGCAATGATTCTTGCAAGTGAAGTATCCTTTACCAATGTAATAATCTCGTTCGACATTGGCGGAACTACACGTTTGATCATCTGAAGAAGTGTAATCTTAAAGAAGATCTGGCTCTTAGTCATACCAAGCACTTCCCCTGCTTCTCTCTGTCCTACCGGAATACCTTCGATACCTCCACGGAAAATAACTGCAAAATAACATGCATAGTTAATAGTAAATGCTACAACAGTTGCAGCGATACGTCCGCCTTCTGATCCCCCCCATGGATCCTTTGGAAGCCACATACCAGGACCATAAAAGATAATGATCAGCTGGAGCATCAGTGGTGTACCACGGATTACCCAGATAAAGAACTCCGTTACCATATGCAGTGGTTTGAACTTGCTCATAGAGCCAAATGAAAATATAAGACCAAGTGGAAGTGCAAATAAAATCGTCAGACCAAAGATACGTAACGATGTCAGCATTCCAAGTGCAAGATCCTGTGTTACCTGTAAAAACATACTGCTATCCTTTCCTGTTTCATGATTTTAAACCAGAAGAAACACGCTTCGCGAGTTTCTTCTGTTATCGCGGCAGTCGCCAAGGCCTTGTGCCAGCACAGGCTTTGGCTCGTTACTCGCGTAAAATCTAAGGCAGAGAGCTTTCTCTCTGCCTCATATTTATTCAGTCATAACTGATGATTATTCACCTTTAACAACGATTACCTGAGCATTGTTGCAATATGGAACAGAACATTCCATAGCTTCTTTTACTTCATCAGTAAGTGTCATACCGTTCCATACAACGTCGATCTTCTTACCATTCAGTTCCATGATCTTGCTATCCCAGTCGATTTCGATGAATTCTACTTCAACACCAAGTTCTTCTCCAACTACTCTTGCCATATCAGCATCAAAACCGATCCAGCTTCCATCTTCTCCCTTGTAATCCATTGGAGCGAAATCTGTAATACCAACGATAAGTGTACCCTTATCCTGGATATATGCAACATCGCCGCCTTCTGCTACTTCAAAGCTTTCAGCAGCATCTGGCTGTTCTACTAATGCTTCCTGAACACCATAAGCTTCAGCTACTTCCTGTAACTTTCCGCTCTTATAAGTTGAAGCAAATACCCAGTCAATATACTGAGCAAGATCAGAATCCTTACGGCATCCAACACCATACTCTTCTGTTGTAAGCTCTGTTGTGTGAACAAGATCAGGATAACTTGTACCTTCACCGATCATAGCACCTGCCATAAGAAGGTCGATAATTGCGCCATCAACTTTACCTGTATTAACTTCCATAAGTGCGTCTGCCTGTGCTGTTACGGATACGAATTCATATCCATTCTCTTCAGCTGCTTCTTCACCAGCTGATCCAGCTTCTACTGCAAACTTCATATCTTTATATTCTTCAGCTGCTGCAGGAACTGCAAGTCCCATCATCACACTCATAGCTAATAATAAACCAACTCTTTTTTTCATATTGTTAATTCCTCCGTTTTTGCTTTTATGATTGACTATTGTAGCACACTGCCATGCTAAAGTAAAGACGTTTTCCTTTTCTTTCTTTTTGTTCTTTTTCTATGTTTTTCTGTGAATTTCCTGTAAAAAATAATTTTCTGGACTTTATTCATTGAATTTTTCTTATATATATAGTAAGTTTGTGTAACAGTTTTTGTGCAACGTTCTGATGTTGCCGTACAAAGGAGTATTATTATGACTGGAAATCTTCAAAATCAAACCTTACGACAGAAACTCATCGGAGACCGCGCATTTTACATGATGGTTCTGGCAATTGCCGTTCCGATCATGATTCAGAATGGTATCACGAACTTCGTCAACCTTCTGGATAATATTATGATCGGACGAATCGGTACCGAGCAGATGTCTGGTGTTGCCATCGTAAATCAGCTTATCTTCGTATATAATCTCTGCATCTTTGGTGGAGTATCCGGTGCAGGTATCTTTACTGCGCAGTATTATGGACAGGGAGACACAGAAGGTGTTCGTGCTACTTTCCGATTCAAACTCTGGCTTGCCATTATCCTGACCGGTGGAACCATCTTGCTGTTCTCCGCTTTTGGTCCAACCCTGATAAGCCTTTATCTGAAGGGAGATGGAAATGCTGCGGATGCAGCCGCTACTCTTACCTATGGTCTTCAGTATCTCCATATTATGCTGATGGGTCTCCCTGCATTCATGCTGGGACAGATCTATGCAAGTACACTCCGTGAATGCGGCGAAACAGTTATCCCTATGAAAGCGGGACTTGTATCGGTGTTTGTAAACCTGGTATTTAACTATCTGTTGATCTATGGTAAATTCGGATTCCCATGCTTAGGTGTACGCGGTGCCGCCATCGCTACCATCCTTTCCCGTTATATCGAGATGGGCATCGTTCTGTTCCAGACACACCGTCAGTCTCAGAAATATCCGTTCAGTATCGGACTTTACCGTACACTCACGGTTCCGGGGCAGATTGTAAAGAAGATTGCCATCAAGGGATCTCCGCTTCTTATAAACGAAACCTTATGGGCTGCCGGAATGTCCATGCTGATTCAGTGTTACTCTGTAAGAGGACTTCACGTAGTAGCAAGTATGAACATCTCGAACACGATCAACAACGTATTCAATATCGTATTCATCGCCCTTGGCGACTCCGTTGCAATCATTGTCGGTCAGCTTCTTGGTGCCGGTAAGATGAAGGAAGCAAGGGATACTGATACCAAACTGATTGCCTTCTCTGTAATGGCATGTACCGGTGTTGCAATCTTTATGTTCTTCTTTGCTCCATTCTTCCCGAAAATGTACAACACTACTTCCGATGTACGTTCTCTGGCCTCTACCTTTATTATGTTAACTGCAGTTTTTATGCCACAGAATGCATTCCTTCATGCAAGCTACTTCACACTTCGTTCCGGAGGAAGAACCTTCATCACTTTCCTTTTCGACAGTGTATTTATCTGGACAGTAAGTGTATCGACTGCTTTTGTTCTGTCACGTTTCACAGGACTTTCTGTCGTAGCAATCTTCATTGCCGTACAGTTAACTGATTTACTGAAAGTAATCCTCGGATTCATTCTCGTCAAAAAAGGAATCTGGATCCAGAATATCGTATCGTAACAAAAAAGAAGAGGATGTCACACTAAACCTGTAGTCCATCGAAGTAGGTGTCGAAGCGCTACGGATAAGATACTACTCTCGTTATGATTCTATTCGAAAAATAGAAAGAGCAGTCGAAAACGGACAGATTAAGAATTATTTCTGTCCGAGTTTGGGAAAAGCCAAGTTAGCAGATATTCTTTATGAACTGAGCGAAGTCTCAGGAATACATTTTCAGGATAAATCTCATAATCATCCACTTTTCGAGCAAAAAATAGTCAAAAAGATGCCGTCGCATCCACAAGTCATGACTTGTCAATGCGATGGCATCCTCTTTTTTAGTACTCATCGGTTTTATTCACTTATTTACAGATTCTTACCATATCTGGTGTGATTTCATCAATAGAATGTGCACCGCACATTACCATTGCGTCAGCAAGTTCTGCCTTTATTTTCTCTGTCAGAAGCTTAATACCTTCCTGTTCACCGCCGTAAACTGCGGTTACATATGGTCTTGCAATGATAACTGCATCAGCTCCCATCGCAAGTGCCTTAAATACTGTGATACCATCACGGATACCGCCATCTACAATGATCTTAACTCCGCTGCCCTTAAGTGCTTCAACGATCTCTGGAAGTACTTCTGCTGTTGCTGGACACTGATCAAGTACACGGCCGCCATGGTTAGAAACAACAATTGCTGCTGCACCTGCTTCTTTTGCCTTTAAAGCACCCTTTACTGTAATAACACCTTTTACAATGAAAGGAATAGCTGCATCTTCAATGATGCCCTTTAACTCTTCTACTGTCTTGCTTCCTGCTGGTGGTACACAGTTCTTTAAGAATGGAAGGCCTGCTGCATCGATATCCATAGCAACTGCAAATGCACCGCTTTCCTTTACCCACTGCATCTTCTTTGAAACGATATCACTGCTCCATGGCTTTACAGTTGGAACACCGATTCCATCTGCATTCTTAATTGCCTTTGTAGCACCGATCATAACTGCTTCATCTACACCATCACCTGTAAATGCTGCTATACCTGCTGCTTTACATCCACTTACAAGAACGTCATTGTATTCGATATCTGAATATTTATCACTATAGTGCATCTTAACAGCACCAACTGGTCCGGCAAATACCGGCAGATCAAACTTCTTTCCAAACAGTTCAAAAGATGTATCTGCAGGTCCATTCGCACAGATGGTATCCATATTCAGACGGATATTCTTCCATGCATCAAAGTTACGAATTGCACCATCTCCACTCCCCTTTGCACCTGGTCCCGGGATAGAACTGCCACATGCTCTTCCATTACAAACATTACATGCCTTACAATAATTTCCAATATTCTGTCTCGCATTCTGAATCATTTCCTGGTATGTCATTTTCTCTCTCCTTATAAAATTATTTTTCGACACGATCCTCGTCTTATCAACTTTCCAAGTACGCTAAGGCGTACTCGAATTTACTTCTCAAATTATTATTATATCACATAATCATACTGCAATACAATTACTCCACGGCTTTATCTATACCAAATTCCTGCGGCAGGAATCTTGGACACACATTCTCCGACGTAATCACAACAGAAGCTGCCATTCTTGTACCGATCTCCACCGCTTCCGGCAGGCTCTTTCCATAAGTAAGTCCGATAGTCACACCGGAAAAGAATGCATCTCCTGCACCTGTGGTATCTTTCACATGTACCTTCTTGGCAGGACAATGTCCTTTTAGCCCATTCTTATCTGCGTAAACAGCCCCACGTCCTCCAAGGGTAACGACCATCGAAGAAAGACCTGCATTCTTCACACGCTGTGCAACAAGATCCGTAAGTTCTTCCACCGAATATCCACTCAGTTCCTCTGCAAAATACATTCCTGCTTCCAGTTCATTACATACAAAGCAATCCATCTCTTTTACGAAATCTCTTCGCTCTGCTGCAATACTCATATTCGTAACTACTGCATATACTTTCTTTTCGTACTTTGCTGCCAGCTGCATGCACTTTTTCATCAGATTCTTCTCGAAATCCAACTGAACCACAATGGAATCTGCCTGTGAAAAAATCTCATCCCCATGCTTCTCAAGCACATCCATAATTGGGCTAAGATCTGCTCTCTGAGAGATTGATCCTGCCAGATCTCCCTTTTCATCAAATACCGCAAGCCACGTTCCCATTCCTCCCGGAAGTGTCTGGATATATCTGGTATCCACTTTATGATTATTCAGTTTTTTCAGGACATCATTGCCCATTGCTGTATCATCCACCATACTTAAAAAGGTCGGCCGAAGTTCCACATTCGCAATATTCTCGGCTACATTTCTGCATACTCCACCATGTATATATTCTATTCTTCCTGAATTACGTCCATCCGGAATATAAAGTGAGTCAGGAAAACCTTTGATATCCACATATACTGCACCAATTACTACAATACCCATTGTAAAGCCCTCTCTGCAATTCATTGTTATAGCTTATTGTATCATATAAGCAATTTTTCGTTGACAATAATTTTCCACCTGTGCGGTTGGATTTTGTAGATAATTAGCCCTTGCCTTAATAGCAAGGGTATTTTCATGTCTTCACAAAACCATATTGTAGTCAAGAAAATGTATTGTTATATATGTTATTATAAAGTATAATCAATATATA
>JAZLLO010000094.1:0-72936 GCA_045598185.1 Marvinbryantia sp. | reverse complement strand
ATTCAGGACATCATAGATGCTCTTTCCCTTATACTTTACATCAAGCGTTTCTCTGTTATATCGCTTTCCCTGACATACTTCACAAGGTACATAAACATCAGGAAGGAAGTTCATCTCGATCTTAATGATACCGTCACCGCTGCAGGCTTCACATCGACCGCCCTTTACATTGAAGCTGAAACGTCCTTTCTTATAGCCCCGTGCCTTTGCATCTGCTGTCGCCGCAAAAAGATCGCGGATTGTATCAAACACACCGGTATAAGTAGCCGGATTGGATCTTGGTGTTCTTCCGATCGGTGACTGATCGATATCTATAACTTTATCCAGTTGTTCCACACCTTCAATCCTGTCATGATCTCCAGGAATAGTTCTTGCACGATTCAAAGTTCTTGCAAGACTCTTATACAGGATCTCATTCACCAGGGAGCTTTTACCTGATCCCGATACTCCGGTAATACAAGTCATGACTCCAAGAGGAATCTCTACATCTATATTCTTAAGATTGTTCTGTCTTGCACCGATCACCTTCAGATATCCGGTTGGTTTCTTTCTCTCCTTCGGAACAGGTATGCGAATCTTTCCGGAGAGATAAGCTCCTGTGATAGAACGTTCACAGGCGATAAGATCCTCCACAGTTCCCTGTGCAACTACTTCGCCTCCATGCTCTCCTGCTCCAGGTCCGATATCCACGATAGAATCTGCTGCACGCATGGTATCCTCATCGTGTTCTACTACAAGAAGTGTATTGCCCAGATCCCTTAGATTCTCAAGTGTAGCCAGTAATTTATCATTATCTCTCTGATGCAGACCAATACTTGGCTCATCCAGAATATAAGCAACACCAACCAGACCGGAACCGATCTGTGTAGCAAGCCTGATACGCTGTGCTTCTCCGCCTGAAAGACTTCCGGTCACTCTAGCAAGCGTCAGATAGTTCAATCCTACATCCATAAGAAACTTTACTCTTGCATTGATCTCTTTTAACAATAATCGACCGATCTGTTCCTGCTGTGTTGTCAGGTTCAGATTCATCATAAAATTCTGTAATTCGCTGATAGAGAAATTCGTAATCTCATGAATATTCTTATCAGAAACCGTAACTGCGAGGGAACTCTTCTTCAGACGCTGTCCCATACAGGTCTTACACGGTGTGATATTCATGAATGTCTCATACTCTGCTCTTGCGCTTTCCCCTCCGGTCTCACGGTATCTTCTCTCCACATTCCGGATCAGACCTTCAAATGCAATATCATATACCCCTTCGCCTCTTTGTCCTTTATATCGAACTTTCACAGAATGGCCATTCGTTCCGTAGATCAGGATATCATGAATCTCTTTTGGATAATCCTGAAACGGAGTTGCAAGACTGAAGTGATACTCTTCTGCAAGCGCATCCAATGTCGCACGGGAAAAACTTCCCGGATCTTTGCAGGACTGCCATCCATTAACAACGATAGCACCTTCTACGATACTAAGTGACTTATCCGGGATCATCAGATCCTCAGAGAACTCCATACGATATCCAAGTCCGGTACAATCCGGGCAGGCACCAAATGGATTATTGAATGAAAAGCTTCTTGGCTCGATCTCTTCAATGCTGATTCCACAATCCGGACAGGAGAAGCTCTGACTGAAGCTGATCTGTCTGTCTCCGACAATATCCACAACAACCAGCCCCTCTGCCAGTGCCATTACACTTTCCAGGGAATCTGTCAGTCTCTTCTCGATTCCTTCTTTTACAACAAGACGATCTACGACAATCTCGATATTGTGCTTGATATTCTTTTCAAGTTTTATATTCTCTGAAAGTTCGTACATGATTCCATCTACGATCACACGCACATAACCGCTTTTTCGTGCACTCTCAAGAAGCTTTGCGTGTTCTCCCTTTCGCCCACGTACAACAGGAGCCAGAAGCTGAATTCTTGTTCTCTCTGGCAGGCTCATGATCTGATCTACCATCTGATCTACTGACTGCTTACGAATCTCCCTTCCACAGGACGGGCAATGCGGGATTCCGATCCTGGCATATAATAATCGAAAATAATCGTATATCTCTGTTACCGTACCAACCGTTGATCTTGGGTTACGATTGGTAGACTTCTGGTCAATGGAGATAGCTGGCGGGAGCCCTTCAATACTTTCCACATCCGGCTTTTCCATCTGTCCCAGGAACATTCTTGCATAGGAAGACAGAGATTCCATATATCTTCTCTGTCCTTCCGCATAAATTGTATCAAAAGCAAGCGAAGACTTTCCGGAACCGGATAATCCGGTCAGTACCACCATCTGGTTTCTCGGAATATCCAGATCTATATTCTTCAGATTATTCTCATTCGCTCCTCTGATTCGGATATATTTCTTACGGTCTTTTTTCTCCATGTTCTTATCCTTCGTTCAATTCCTGAAGCTTTTTCTTCAGTTCTATCATCTGATCTCTCAGTTCCATAGCCGCCTCAAAGTTCAGCTCAGCGGCTGCCTTCTTCATCTGTTTTTCAACCTTATCAATCAGCTTCTTCAGATCCTTGCTGCTCATGGATTCTGGATCCACTTTCAGGTTCTTTTCGTTCTTTGCAATCTCCTTTGAGATACTGATCAGCTCTCTTACTGCTTTCTTGATAGTAGTAGGCGTTATATGATGTTCCTCATTATAAGCCTGCTGTACTTTTCTTCTTCTGTTGGTCTCATCGATGGCGATCCGCATAGAATCTGTTATCACATCTGCATACATAATGACACGGCCTTCTGAGTTACGTGCCGCACGTCCAATCGTCTGTATCAAAGAAGTTGCAGAACGCAAAAAGCCTTCCTTGTCTGCATCCAAAATCGCTACCAGCGTAATCTCCGGAATATCCAGACCTTCTCGGAGAAGATTGATACCCACCAGTACATCGAAAACATCCAGACGCATATCTCTGATAATCTCTGTTCGCTCCAGTGTATCTACATCTGAATGAAGATATCGAACACGGATCCCGATCTCTCGCAGATAATTGGTCAGATCCTCTGCCATTCTCTTGGTAAGTGTCGTGATCAGCACCTTGTTCTTTTTCGCAGTTTCTTTCTGGATTTCTCCTACCAGATCATCGATCTGCCCTTCCACCGGTCTTACATCCACCTCCGGATCCAGAAGTCCGGTAGGACGAATGATCTGTTCGGCCCGAAGCATCTCATTGTCTTCTTCATATTGTGCTGGTGTCGCAGACACAAATAATATCTGATCGATCTTACTTTCAAACTCCGTAAAATTAAGCGGTCTGTTATCGAGTGCGGATGGCAGACGGAAACCATAATCCACAAGCGTAGTCTTTCTTGATCTGTCTCCAGAATACATCGCCCCGATCTGAGGAATCGTTTTATGGGATTCGTCGATAATCATTAAGAAATCATCTGGGAAATAGTCGATTAGCGTATATGGTGGAACACCTGGTTCCAGACCGGAAAGGTGTCTGGAATAATTCTCAATGCCTGAGCAGAAACCTGTCTCTCGCATCATCTCTATATCAAAATTCGTACGTTCTGAAATTCTCTGCGCTTCCAGTAATTTATCATTACTCTTAAAGAAAGTGATTCTCTCTTCCAGCTCGGATTCGATCGCCTGGGTTGCCTTCAGCATCTTGTCCACCGGAACAACATAGTGCGACGCTGGGAAAACCGCCACATGCTCCAGTCTTCGAAGCACTTCTCCTGTCAGTACATCAAACTCTGTGATCCTGTCGATCTCATCTCCGAAAAACTCAATACGGATCGCATTCTCGGCCATATTCGCAGGTAATATCTCTACTACATCTCCACGTACCCGAAAGGTTCCTCGCTTAAAGTCCATGTCATTACGATCATACTGCATATCGATCAGTTTACGTAATACTTCATCCCTGTCCTTTAACATACCCGGACGTATCGACAATACCATATTCTCATAATCCACCGGACTTCCAAGTCCATAGATACATGAAACGGACGCGATGATGATTACATCCTTTCTCTCCGCAAGGGAAGCAGTTGCTGAAAGACGGAGACGATCAATCTCATCATTGATAGAGGAATCCTTGGCAATATAAGTATCAGAAGAAGGTACATACGCCTCCGGCTGATAATAATCATAATAAGAAACAAAATACTCAACAGCATTCTCTGGGAAAAACTCTTTGAACTCTCCGTACAACTGCGCTGCCAATGTCTTGTTATGGGCAATAATCAGAGTCGGTTTTCCCAATGCCTGGATGATGTTCGCCATGGTAAACGTCTTACCTGAACCGGTAACACCAAGCAATGTCTGACACTGGTTGCCCTCCTGAAATCCTTTCACAAGATCTGAAATAGCCTGTGGCTGGTCACCAGTCGGTTTATATTCCGAATGCAATATAAATGGTTTCTGTTCTGCCTGCACAATAACACCTCCTACGTATCAGAAAAAGTCTGCTAACTATTATAACACTCATTGTAAAATTTACAACCCTTTTTTACGAACAAATGTTTGGATACAAAAAGAACCATGTATCTCTACATGATCCTCGCATTTAACTTATTTCAAATATACTTCAAATTTCCAGTCATAAGCTCATCTATTTTTCCATCAAAAATCTCATTGAATACCTGCTCACATGGAATCTTGCGCATACGCTTTTCTTTCGAAGTGTCCTGAACTTTAAAAGTTTTTTGATCTTTCCCTAAGCATTTATTCATATAGGAGTCTATGTACGGCATAGCATCTTCTTTTGTGAAACCAATTTCCTTTTTCAGCCTTACAAACGATGACAACACACTTATGCATCTAGCACCGCCTATGCTGACTATGCCATTTCTGGCATTTTTATCATCGGAACAAAACACATAAATATGCTCACCGAATTTCAAGTACAAAACCTGTAATAAAACATATGATTTCAATTCACCAAGATTTTGTCCCTCTCCTATTGCCTTACAATCATCCTGCAATTGCTTCAAAAAATCTTTTCTACTTATGCAAAGGCAATCTATTTGTGAAACAAGAACAAACTTCTCCTCGAAATATCCATCCTTGTATGCATCGCAGGCAATTTTTAGCATATTTGCATAAGCACAGATAGCCGAATCACCATAAACTTCTGATAATTCATCCAGTATCATTTCATCATCGTACATACATATTGACTTTGAAATAACCTTGGACTCAAACCATTCTGGAGCACCTGCAATATTGTGACACATAAGTTCCACATGAATCTGTTTATGGCAATAAAACAAATAACCTGGCATTGCCATAATTATATCAATTAACTTATTCTGTTCATCCTTGCGTATTAAATGCATCTTGGATATAAAGTCGGTATCCAGCAATGCATATTTTACATTTGCCATATACTCACCTTATTTTCGATCCCAAAATTCCTTTCCAAGTTTTTCCAAGTATACCCTATCAGCTTCCTCTCTTGTATCCACAAGTAATTCTTGTTCAGAATTGAATGCCAGATTATCTAACAAACTTCCATAGCGGAGCAAACGTCCACTATTCTGCTGCCACTGCTCCGCTTTTCCAGTCAGTTCTATTCTGACTGAAATGCTTTCATTATTTTCTTGATAAAAACGTCTAGCTTTCTCTTCTGTAATCACACCACTTTCTACTAAACGCAGCACAACTGCTTTGTAAGGAAGTGCAAATAAGTCCATAAGAATCAGCACATCATCAATCCCCATATTTTCTTTTGATATTCCAAAAATCTTAAATTGTTCTATCACACTAGCATCAGGCATCAAAAGTAAACCTGCAAAAGCATTTGCCTCAAGATCTTCCTTCGTAGCAGCTATTTCATCCACCGTTTTTGAATCCAATAAGGAACCTGATGTAATAGTACTGGTATTAATATCTTCTGCATAGCAATGAATATGATATAACTCATGTGCAGTTGCGAAAATCTGCTTACACATTGGGAGTTCAGTATTCACACATAAGAAAATAGTACCCTTTTTTACAAAAGTAAACGCCCAAAGTTCATCATCCTTAAAAGGATACCGAAGCACTTCAAGAGCCAGTTCTCTTTTCCGCGCATAATTTGAAACGATACCAAAAATCGATTCTCTGATTATTGTATTCCCACAGTAATTTACAGCAAATGCTCTGGTCAAATCATTGATTTTTTCAAATTGCTTTTCCTGTTTATAATACAAGCTTTCAAAAAAAATATCTCCCATTATCCCTCCCAAGGTTTCATCATCGCTATCCCATTATTTCGAACACGACTATGGAAAAGAATCATATCAGAAAGTTTATCTGCAATATGGAGAGCCTCTTTAGCTTCCTCAGATTCAACTTTTCCCATAAATGCATGCACAATGTCTGTATCAACAGAATCTTCACGTACTTTGGTAAGTTCTTCCATCTTAACACCCAAAAATTCTGCTATGCACTTCAATTCTACAGCATTAATCATTCTTGAACCATTAAGCATTTTACTAATTGTCTGCTTGTTTGTCTGCAGTGCATCTGCCAAATCTATCTGCTTTCTATTTTGCTTTTTAAGAATTGCCACAATATTTGCTGCAATCATTGCATTTACATCGAACATAATAATCTCCTCTAATCAACAAAATTTCTTCTGCCTCATGTTTATTATATGTCACGTTCTTCGTTCAGTCAATATTTTAGCTACTAGATTTCCTTATTATATTTTATCAGTCTCTATTATAGTTACTATATTATTATAATATCCCCATCTCCACTTTTGTGAAACCTGCGAGGGAAGCGACGATAGCCATTGAATATGGACTATTCATCTTCAAATTTCAATCCACGCTCCCGCGAGGGGAGCGACACCTCACTTTAATCTTACCTCGTTTACTCTCTGATTTCAATCCACGCTCCCGCGAGGGGAGCGACATAATTGTGTATATCTGCCATCGTATCGACCTTATTTCAATCCACGCCCCCGCGAGGGGAGCGACGAGATTTGAGAGACAACTCGCTTCTCTTCTTAGAATTTCAATCCACGTTCCCGCGAGGGGAGCGACCAAGGACGAAATGGACGATAGAAAAGGCAAATTATTTCAATCCACGCTCCCGCGAGGGGAGCGACGGCGGGAGTAGTGCGCCCTATTGCCTACATAACATTTCAATCCACGCTCCCGCGAGGGGAGCGACATATAGAACTTATGGAGCACGACAGAACGCTCAATTTCAATCCACGCTCCCGCGAGGGGAGCGACGTGGAGACTACTGCGTAATGGTAACAAGATATGCAATTTCAATCCACGCTCCCGCGTGGGGAGCGACCAGTATTTTCTAAAATTTCTTTTTCTTCTCCAAATTTCAATCCACGCTCCCGCGAGGGGAGCGACATGCTAACTGCATTGACAGTGTTGATTTGCCAGTATTTCAATCCACGCTCCCGCGAGGGGAGCGACATTAACCTATACATCGTGAGGTGTTTTATTTACTATTTCAATCCACGCTCCCGCGAGGGGAGCGACATTATCAAGAGCCTTTGCACTAAGCATCTGTTTATTTCAATCCACGCTCCCGCGAGGGGAGCGACTCAATCGTTTATTACACCGATATGACAAACGAGATTTCAATCCACGCTCCCGCGAGGGGAGCGACAACATAAGGCAGTGAAGCATAATTATATTTTGTATTTCAATCCACGCTCCCGCGAGGGGAGCGACGAAAACAATGGCGGTATTGAATCTGTAGCTATTATTTCAATCCACGCTCCCGCGAGGGGAGCGACATTCTGCATACGTGGAGAGGATGTGACGATATGATTTCAATCCACGCTCCCGCGAGGGGAGCGACCAGGTGGTGGAAGGATGCCGATGATCCTAGAGGTTAAATTTCAATCCACGCTCCCGCCAGGGGCGCGGCCATGTGAGCATCCTCATACCAGGAATAGTTTCGATTTCAATCCACGCTCCCGCGAGGGGAGCGACCTTACCACCAGAAGTTATTACGATGTTATCCTTATTTCAATCCACGCTCCCGCCAGGGGAGCGACCAGCTTCACTTACATCATGCCCGATCTGGTGCAATTTCAATCCACGCTCCCGCGAGGGGAGCGACTCCTTATCCACATCTACATGCTGTCCATTGGCAAATTTCAATCCACGCTCCCGCGAGGGGAGCGACGAAGAGGGGATTAAACAGTATTTCGCATGGTATATTTCAATCCACGCTCCCGCGAGGGGAGCGACTTTTGTGGGAGAACCAAAGGAATCTTACCTTGCAGAATTTCAATCCACGCTCCCGCGAGGGGAGCGACTTCAGCGACCATAAAAAGGGCGGGAATGCCCACTGTCTTCTACAGAATGCAAAATGCTGGAGTCCAGATAACATCAAATAATCTTCTTCGTTATACATCAAATACCCTCAATTATTTCTGGAACAAGACCTTCAAGTGCAGTTAAGGAAATATCATAATCATCAACTGAAGTCGGAATCGTAATGCCTTCTTTAAGCACAATTTTTACAGAATCATGTACCTTAGCAGCAGAATACTGACCAATCTTATTATTATGTTTCCACCAATATACTTTTACAACTTCCATACTTCCGTCAGGTCTTGCTGCAGAGGAATCATTAATAAAAAGTGTACGAAGTGCTTCTTTTAATTTCTCAGCATCTTCCTCCGAAAAACCAGTTTTTTCTGCAAGCTGAACATTGATAGAGCCTTTAGCTTTATATAAGCCAAACTCTACCATATGTTTCAGCCCCATTGTATCTGAACTCTTTCCTTCAGAAGGTTCGCTATTCACACTTTTGGTAATCTGAATACTGTTGATATCAATCGGTGAACAACTTACAGCCTGATGAATAGATACCGGACCACGAACACCTACTGATACTCCCTCACCTTTTTTTGTACTTTTGAAAGCAAACAACTGACCAAATGTACGTACATCAATCCATGTCTCGCATGCCTTTTTTGCATACTCGTCACTGTCCTGAATTCCTGCTAACTTCGATGATGCTCTTTCGCTCAAAGACTTACAACCATCGTCTGTACGATCGGAAGACTGTACAAAAACATTTTCTTCCATATCCTGAAAACGATTTCTGATTTTTCTTTTGATACACACATCTGAAATCTCTCCATTTCCTGAATAAGTAAGACGCGGACGATTTCCATTCAATGGATCACCGTTTGGATTTGCATTTTCAACTTTAACAAGAACCATAAAATCAATTTTATTTTCTAAATTACTCATTTTCTTTTTCCTCCGTTTTTGTTCTTCCACTATTTAATTCCATTCTCTGGAGATAATATCCCAGTAAATATTCTTCCGATAATGCCTGATTTCTCTTTGCTTCTTCTTCCGAAACAAATGTACTGACAATTTCTGCAACCAATTGTTTATAAAATCCTCTAGATCCAGGATTTAATTTTGCAAAACAATGTCTTGTAGCCTTTTCCAAAATCTCCCATGTCCTTGCAGGATGATTTACAAAAGCAGCCTGTAGACGCATAGCATTCGTATCACGGTTTTCATCACGATCCATTGCCTGCTTTTCAACCATTTCATATATTGCCAGAAGTCTTCCAAAAAGATAACTTCTGTTTGTGTTTTCTTTATCTAATCTCATATTGTTTGGATTATCCTCCTTTGTTCTACCATTATCAATGAGTTGTTTAGTAATCAATGCACATACAGTAGACAAAAGTAGTTCTCTATTGCCTTTTGAATACGTAAGCAATCTTGATGCTTTTTGATACAACGCAATAACTATATCCCTTGGAATCCGTTGTCTTTCTATCATGCACTTCACTAATCTCTGAACATGTTCTTTCAAAACAGCATCATCTGATTCAACACGTTTATAATTCCCATATTCTCTCTCTGTTCCATATGCTAAATTTATAATCCGTATCAGATTTGGCGTCTCGACATCATTATGTGGCCTTTTATTCTGGTCAAATTTTAGATAATACCATTTTACGGTATTTCCCCAGTAGTTGATATTATTCCAATAATCAGAAGCAAGAAGTTCCTGATAATAGGTAACAGACAATCGGCCAGTTGTTGCTGCATCCATTCCCATAATAACAACACAATCATTGTCATCATACTGTTCTCTATATCCTTTCAGCATTCTGTCCAATTTTTCTCTATAAGCCTGTTGATCTACAGCATACGATTCATCTTCGCTTCTCATATCTACCAAATAATCATCAATAAAATTCCCTGTGTCTTTTCCCTCTGGATTCCAGCTTACAAACACTCTTCTATTGGTATTCCCAATCATTTTACCTTGATTACTAACCAACCACTTTAATGCGCTATGCATTTTCTGAGACGCTTCATAACTTACAGTATTGGCCTGTCTTGAATTCTCAAAACGCCCTCGAAATGTAAAGCCTGAATTATCATTTGCAGAAATCAACTTTGCATTACCATATGCAGACACCATATTCTTAGGATGATTTTCCGATGTTGTCTGATTTCTCCCCGTTATATAGCAGATATCTTTCTCTCCCTTTTGGTTTGCAAGGTAGTAGGATGTATAATCTGCAATTAACCTCTCATCCTCCCAGGTTCTATCCTCTTCACTCCCGTTAATTACGCGAAACCGAACAAGTGCTTTTGCATATTCCTGTCCACCAATCTTCTTTTCTGTAAATATTCCATTCTCAATTTGAATCAATCCTGCCTGAATTAAATCGCTAATTACCTCTTCTTTTTTTAAATAGGATAAAATAATATCTGCTTTTTCATTACAATATTCCGATAAACACCAGTTTTCCAAAGCGTTAATATAATCCTGATGTTTTTTCATCGATATTTTCTTTTCCTTCTTCTTTTGAGGATCTAGATACTTTATAAAATCCCCGCTAATATATGCTAACGTATCATTTAATGCATGAGGCGCAGATCCAGAACTTCTTCCTGATGATGCTTCGGTAACCGGAATCAGTGTCTTTTCATTGTCTTTGGGAACAATTGTGGCATCTATAAAATCAGCAGCCTGATCTATTGTAATCTCCATTTGCGCCTTTGCATACATATGTGCCAACGGTGTCAAACCACAGTCTTCGGTACTAAGTCGCTCATATGTCTGATATAATTGTTGTGTCCATGCCATAGTCTGCCACCTCTCTTTCTGTAATCTCTACATTTGCAAAATTATGAATTTGTTCACCAAATTCTTTTACCTTCATCAACCTTTCAAATTTGTGTATGCATTCCCAAGGTTTCTGATATGTAATAACACCATTACTCATAATCGCATTCCAGAATCTTACGGATAATCTTCCTTCTGTTTCCGGAACAATTTTCGGATATGCTTCATCCGCATAAGTAATTCCATGATACATAATTCCATAATTAATCTCTGGAATAGTATCATAGAAACCTGTTCCTTCACCAAATACACATGGTTTCACATAGCCCTGACATTCACGTGTTCCAAGAAAGATATCTCTCCTACCGCCATGCTCAATCATTCGTCTTGCTATATTATGATGTTTGTTTTCATTTCGATCTTTTTCTAATTCCGGTCGGTTATCATTCCATACAAAATGAGCTCTGACTTGATACCTACATGCTTTCAAGTAAGTATAGTAAGACAGATCATTTTGATTATTCTGATACTTAATCGGTCTAATACCCTTGGTCTCTGTTTGAATTGGATTCATAACTCTGACTTCGTCAATAATCCAAATCAATGTTGGTTTCCAGTAAATACTGTGCAATATCCCTTTGATTGCTTCATATGTTGGAATCTGATACGTAAATTTTTCACCGCCAACACGTGTGACTGGATCTGAAAACAGAGCATAATCCCCGTATACTTCAAATTCAACCGTATTTCTATAAGGCATTCTTATTCCCCCTTTCTTAGAACATAAATGTATCTATATCTTTTATTGCATCCTCGGAAATTCCCAGTTCTTTATCATATACGCTTTCTGAAAGAACCAGAATCCTTCCATCAAACAATTCTTCTATCCAGCCCGTATCTATAAATCTCTGAGCATTAAACATACTCACTGAAAAAGCGCCTGCTTTATGAATCAGGTTCGTTACCGATTCTATAGTTATATGAGGACTATGTAAATTGCTCAATTTACGTAATTCAGAAATGATATCTTTTCCGTTTTCATATGGAACAATGATGTCCGTCGTATTATTGTCAAATACAGAAAACTTTTCACCTATATATTTAAATGGTTGTTGTAAAACATACTGTCTATTTTCTTTTTTATAAATATAAGGGCATCGAATTAGCGCTTCTGCTAAATTGAGCTTGCAGCTTCCTTCCACGACACTATACTTCAGTTCCTTTCTGCACTCGTTAAACTTGCATCTGTAAAACCATTCAATAGCCTCTTCACTCAGCAGATCATCCTCTCCGATATTTGTCAATACATTTCTTGTTGCATTCTTTGCACAAGTAATATCCGGTAAGCTTTGCAGATTTTCTGCTTTCAGTTTTATTAGATATACCAGCCCCATCCCTGGATATTCATTGCTTCTATTGCAGCGACCAGCTGCTTGTGCAAGATTATCTATTCCCGCTTTGATACGTATAACAGTATCAAAGGAAAAATCGATACCTGCTTCTACTAACTGAGTAGACACACATATAATCCTTTTTTCTCCATTTTCATAGTTTTTTTGAATATGTGCTAAGCAATCATTTATCTGTTTCAGTACATTCATTCGGTGTGACTTGCACATATTGGTAGATAAATGAAATAACCTACATGCTTGATCTTCAACATCAGTTTTAAGCTGCTTAAATATCTGCCTGGCTTCAGTTTTTGTATTACAGATAATAAGAATTGCACGGCGTTTTTCTAGTAAAGAATTTCCAAATGCAGCAATTTCATTAACCTCCATTCCAGAAGGATAATTGTATACAATTATTTTTGTTCTTTCGAATGCTTTCATCTGACTTTCATTTAATTTAACAAGTTCTGGTTCATCTGCATAATAAACCGGCCATTCCACATGATTTAATGCCGGTTGTGTCGCTGATGAAAGAACTATCGTTGTATTACAAAAAATCTTTAAAAAGTTAAGCATTCGATTGAACATCATGATAGTTTTAGTTGGAAGCGTCTGAACTTCATCAATTACAATCGTACTGTTAACAAGTGCACGAAACCTTCCAATCTCTGATGTTTTATCAGAAAACATAGTATTCAAAAGCTGAACCAGTGTTGTGATTACTATCGGATTATTCCAATTAGAAGTCATAATCTCATATTCTGCCAGTTTTGTACTATCTCTATTAACATCATCTGCACTAGCATTAATAACATCAGAATGATGTTCAAGAATACAATCCGGATTGGATATATTTTTCTTTATAACCTGAGCGTTCTGGTCGAGTATGCTCAATAACGGTATTACAAAGAAAATTCTTTTCTTCTGATTCGCGGCTGAATGAATCACTGAATATCTCAGAGAACTTAATGTTTTTCCCCCACCTGTAGGCACATTCAACCGATAAATACCATTCTTTTCCCGTGCTTTTTCGGCACATTGCTCCGAAATATTGCTTCGAACAAGATTTAATTCACTATCTTTTGGATACTGCAAAATCTCCTCTTCAAGATGTTTCTCCTCTATGCTCCAATTAATATCATATTTTATGTCCAATTTTTGCATCATGAACTGACGAGTATCTTTTCTATCCGCAGAAATAACAGATGAAAGAAGCAGTCTTGATAAAAAGCCTATCATCATAACTTTTTCCTCATTAGGCATCTGTTGACCACTCATTTTATCCCAGAAATCAGAAAACTCCTTCATCGCCTTCCGAAACAATTTATCAATTTCATTTTCATCCGCGATTTCATTCAAGAAATATTCAACGGCTTCCTGGTAGAATATTTCTCGTTTATCTTTATCAAGCCTATAAATAAAGCCGTTTTTATCATCAAGACTTACACAATCAAACAGGCCATGATGCGCACCAATGGCGTAAGCAATAATCTCGCTACACGCAACTTGAGAAAGATCTTTTCCTTTATGATACTTTTCAAGAATATATATAACTCCTGCAAATGTATGATTTACAGAACCACGTTTCACATCTCCTCCGCTTGTAGCCTTATCAAGATATTCATTAAAAGTATCTGTTCCTTTTCCCATATCATGTAACAATCCCGCCAAATATGCTATGTTATTAAAGCCAATGTCCTCTAAAGAGGCCGCTGCATAGATTGCGGTATTAAAACAATGCTCTTTTAATGTTTGTTCGTATCTAATATCGTTTATATACGTTATGTGTGCTAATTTCATCCCAAAGCATCCTTTATATTATTTATTCTATGAATTGATAAAAGTATAATACTCGTAATACATAAAGTCAATACACTCCCTATATGACTTGCAAATATTCAATTGATACAGTATGATTGTAATGTCACACAAATCGTGTGTGGATTGAAATATAGATTAAATAATATATGTATGCCGGTAATCAATATTACCGGTATGGCATATATCAATCAAATTCCATGTTTCATTTAATATCTATATTTATGTTGACAGATAATATGATTCATGTCGCACATTACATAGGAATATGGCATAGTGCATATTTGTAAACGAATATTATAAAAAAGAGGGAGCATGAATAATAAGTATATTCAAGCTTCCTCTTCATTTTCGATATTTTGTTATAGATTGCACCCAGATATTTATAAATGCAAAAACTTTTCCGTTTTTATCACTACCTATATAGTCACATCTTCTCCTTCAAGATTTAAATACCGCTTCAATTCCTGTATATATAATTCTCCCATCCTGCTAATATGAAGATCTTTACGAACAATATATCCAATCTCCATAACATCGTCCTGATGAATATCCCCGCCATCAAATGGAACTGCCAGATAGTCGCTCCCGTTTAGTTCTTCGCAGATAATTCCGGAACAAAGAGTATATCCATTCAGGCCAATCATAAGGTTCAGCATAGTGGAACGGTCATTCGCTTTTATCACCCTGGCATACTCACTGGTGGAAAGAATCTCCTCTTCGAAATAATACGATTCCCCATCCCCTTGTTCAAAAGATAGACAAGGATAATCTTTTAATTCCGAAAATGTAATCTTGTCCTTTCCGGCAAGTGGGTGTCCCTTCCATAGATATACATAAGCATCACATTCGATTAGCTTATGAAACTCAAGATTCGCAGCATTCAATACCTTTATCAGAGCCTTTCTGTTAAAATTACTGAGATAGATAATACCAATCTCACTTTTCAGAGTGCTTACATCTGTAATCACTTCTCTGGTTCTTGTCTCTCTGATAGCAAACTCATATAAAGTCGTATCAAAACTTTTTACCATATCGACAAATGCTTTAACTGCAAAGGAATAGTGCTGTGTAGATACACCAAACTTTTTCTTTCTGTTCGCTGTCTTTCCGTACTTCTCCATGATGCTTTCATACTGTCCGAAAAGATCTTTTGCATACAAAAGAAACTCTGCCCCATCATTGGAGAGGATCATACCTCGTCCTGTACGATTAAATATGTTGATACCGAGTTCTTTTTCCAGTTCCTTCACGGCATTCGTCAGTGACGGCTGAGTGATATACAACTGCTCTGCTGCTTTATTCAATGAACCAGTTTCTGCGATTGTAATGATATACTTTAATTGCATCAACGTCATGTTTCTTATATCCACCCTTTCTTATATGCTAAAAAAGGTACCCCATCAATTGGGATACCTTTAAAAATAAAAAAGAGCGCGAGACGGGACTCGAACCCGCGGCCTCGACCTTGGCAAGGTCGCGCTCCACCAACTGAGCCACTCGCGCATATCAATGTCGCTTGATAACTTCTTGCGACATTGATTATATTACACTATTTAATTCTTGTTGTCAATCCTTTTTTCAAAATTCTTTAAAATTCATGACTCGCTATGATCAAAGGTCTTAGTTTGCACTCAGATACTTTTCAATATTAACGATTGCAGCTTCTTCGTCTGAACCATTCGCTTCTACTGTAATCTCTTCACCGGCTTCCAGCCCAAGTGTCATCATTCCCATGATACTTTTTGCATTCACACGCTTGTTTTCTACTTCTACATGAATCTGACTTTCATACTGACTGGCTACCTGTACTAAAAGTGCAACAGGTCTTGCTTCCAAACCACTTGGAAGTTCAATCTTGATAGACTTCTTAATCATAATGTTCGCTCCTCCTTATGTGCTCTTAAGTCTTCCGCAATCTCGCTGAGTTTTCTCAGCCGGTGGTTCACACCAGATTTTCCCACCTGCGGTGTCAAAAGCATTCCCAGTTCACTCAGCGGTGCATGTGGATTCGCCAAACGGACCTCAGCCATCTCTGCTAACCCCTTGCCAAGTTCCTCAAACCCAATTGTCTCCTGAATGTACCGGATATCTTCAATCTGCTTTACTGCGGCATTCACAGTTTTTGTAATGTTTGCTGTTTCTAGATTCACCTGTCGGTTCAGTAAATTCCTCATATCCTTCAGTATGCGGATATTCTCCAGTTCCATCAGCGACTGGTGCGCTTCAATAACATTCAGAACATCAACGATTCGGTCACCTTCTTTTAGATATACAACATAATACTTTTTACGCTGTACAATCTTCGCATCCAGATCAAAAGCCTTCAGCACACGCCTGATCTGTTCTGCTTTATACATAGATGAACACGCGAATTCCAGATGATAAAACTTATTCGGATCACTGACAGAACCCGTTACCAGAAAGGCTCCTCGTAAGAAAGCTCTCTTACAGCAAGTCCTTCTTATCACTTCGCTGTCGGAAAGATTAAAATCTTCCTCGAGATCCATATAAGTCTCTCCACCTCCCTTCAGCATTCTCGTGGCTTTCAGAATCTGCAAGGCATCTTCGTGATTCTTCACTGTAACCTCATAGATGCGTGCTTTTTTCTTGCCTTTATACTGTCGGATAGAAGTCTCAACCACTATATTAAATGTTTTTGTTAATAATGTAAAGTATTTTCTTGCTACCGAGAGATTCTCTGTCTGGATTTTCAGACGAAAACGTTCTCGTCCAGATACGGTAACACCACCACACATACTGATGATCGCAGTAATTTCTGCAATCTGACAGTGTCTGGAGGATGATCTCTGATTGGCAAGTTCACGCTTGATATCTCCGGAAAATGACATTGTCTCTCCTTGTTATCCTGTTCACCCTTTAAAAGCGACCAAGTCTCTTTACTTCTGCTTCCAGTTCCACACCAAACTTTTCTTTTACAATAGCAGATACCTGCCTCATAAGTTCTGCGACATCTCTTGCGGTAGCATCGCCCTTATTGATCACAAAACCACAATGCTTTTCTGAAACCTGTGCTCCGCCTACCGTAAATCCACGAAGTCCTGCATCCATGATGAGCTTACCTGCAAAATATCCTTCCGGTCTTTTGAAGGTACTTCCTGCACTAGGATATTCCAATGGCTGTTTTGATACACGCTGTTCTTTTAATTCTTCCATCCGTGCACGGATCTTTTCTGCCTCACCCTCCTGAAGCTCGATCTTTGCCTCCAGCACAATGTATCCCTTTTTCGAAATAACACTTGTACGATATCCAAGTTCCAGCTCTGAAGCAGGGATCACTTTCACCTCATCATTTTCATCCAGAACTGTAACTTCTTTTAAGACATCCTTCATCTCACCGCCGTATGCACCGGCATTCATTACACAGGCTCCTCCGATCGTTCCCGGAATTCCTGCTGCAAATTCATACCCTGTAAGGGCATGTTCCAGTGCAAGCTTAGCTACAACAGCATTGGATGCACCAGCCTGAACAGTAATACAGTTACCATCTAATTCCATCTTATTAAAATTACGGTATAACTGAATGATCACACCTGCAAAACCTTCATCCGATACCAGAAGATTGCTTCCATTCCCAAGGACATAATAGGATATCCCCATCTCCTTACAGCAACGTACAAGTTCAGCCACTTCCTTTGCCTCATGTGGTGTAACAAGGAAATCTGCCGGACCACCTATACGAAAAGTCACATGCTTTTTTAAAGGTTCATCCGGGAACACATTCTCTGCTCCAACAATCTGGCAAAGCTTTTCAAATATCTTCTGATTCACTTATAATTTCTCCTTTTTCTTTTTCTTCTGACCTTCGAGCATTCCACTTATCATGTATAATATCATACAGATCAATGAAATTCCTGTTCCTTCCCAGAATCCTCTCGGGGTAAATTCCATAGTAATATGGTGTTCCCCTTTTTCCAGATCAATTCCGGTGAATGCTTCTCCAACACGATATGCCTCCACAACTTCTCCATCCACACTGATCTTCCATCCTTCATCATACGGAATCGTAAGGAACAGCATACCATCTTCGCCTGCTGTAACCAGGCCTTCAACCTTGTTGCCTTTTTCCTGAACTTCTGTCATCTGATGTTCGGAAAGCTTATCATGGACTGCCTGATATTCTTCATCTGTACAAGTATATACTCTGACAGGAACAGGACTGCTGTGTCCCTCCTTTAAAGTCAGTGAAATATTCGTCTTACTTTCTTCGCCTTCTTCTTTTACTCTACCAAGGTCAAACAGATTCTCTGTATAATTATTGTATGTCTTCTCTCCATGAGGAGTCTTGATTTTAAGGCTCTTTACATTCTCTGTAACCTGAATATAAGTCTGTTCTCCCGGATGGAGACGGATAATATAAACCGGCCCTTCTTCCAAAGAATAGGATTCTCTTAACGTGTAACTAAATGGAACACCTGTTGCAAGAGTTGCAAACATACGCTGCACATCCATAGGTTCTCCCAAATCTATATCCCAGTTCTTCAAATCCTTTGAAACCACGAAACCGAGAGACAATGCATTCTTATTCTCATACAGATGCAACGGCTCTTCATAATCTATATGATCCATCCCATATAAGGTGTCTGAATCCATTTTTGACAGAACATATCGAATACCAAATACATCGTTGAACAGCTTCGTCACTCCAAGATAGCCATTCTTATTCGTGCGCGCCTCCATTCCAATACTCTTACAGAGATTAACCGTTGCTTCCGGCATTGTTGATGAGAATAGTACGATTCCATTCGCTCCCATAAACATATTCTCATTGCGCATTCTCTGACTATCGATCTCGCTTCGGAAGAACTCGTCCCCTGTATCTGTTCTATCCATCATCTTCTGGTAGATAATCTGGTCATTCACATAGGAACTTCTGCTGACAGTTCCATTCATGCAGACTCCATATACACCAGTTACAACCATCTCCAGAGTCATAACGCCTGTCAGTATCAGCTGTATCAGCTTCTGCCGTCTCTCCGTACTGATGTATATGAGTAAAAGCACACCATAGAGTACCAGAAGCAGTAAAGATACAATATATACATACCACTCGTGCTCCCCACATTCTGTTACCATTGCATAGGCAACGAAAATAATCGGAACCACCCAGGCAATCGTCATTACCAGATTCCCCTGATGCTCCACATGCTGCAAAGCATCAAATCCCATACTCAGAAGAAGTGCAATATACAAGAATGCAAATCTGTTCGGCAATCCGTTCTGTACGTGAAAACCGTGCCAGATATAATTCAGCATATTAAAATTCATGCTGAGTGCAAGGATTAAAAGAAGTGCCGTCTTATATACACGCTCAGCGATACGGATCTTTCGGTCAAACAGATATAAAAAGATCAGAATCAGCACGATGACACCACAATAAATATTCACCCCTGACTGATCGTCATAGATATTGATCGGTTCAACCAGTGCCAGATGTCCTGTAAGCTGCTGAAGTTCATTCACATAAAACTTAACTTTTGTAGGGAAACTGCTGTCTGCAGATTCTGTTATCTTCAGGTTAAAATACGCAGGAAGCAACACCAAAGCTCCCATTCCACCTGCAAGCAGGGAAAACCACGCAAACTTAAGCGATGATTTGAAAAATCCCTTCAGAGTTCCTCTTTTCTTTGCCAGCCATAAGGTACCAAAATACAGACAGGAAAACAGGCAAAGCATAAAGCCGATATAATAATTGCAGAACAGGCCGTAGAATAACACCAGTCCATAAAGGCTGCCCTTCTTATCATCCACGATCTGCTCGATTCCATACATCAATATCGGAACGATCATAATACTATCCAGCCACATCAGGTTAAAATAGTACCCGATCATAAAAGTACTAAGCGCATACATACATGCAAATGGAACCGGAAGATAATGCTCTTTTGATCCTTTACCGGATAGATACCATGCAAATGCAGCACCTGAAAGTGCTATCTTCAGCAGGATGATATACGCCATAAAGTCCATAACATGCTCCATGGACACAAGAGTAATCAGCAGATTCAACGGACTGGCCAGATAGTACGCATAGGTTGCCCAGAGATTATAGCCGAATCCACCACCAAAGGAATACATTAAAGATGCATTCTCTGCCAGTTTTTCATGAAAATCAGTAAAAAACGGGAGGTATTGATGCAGGGAATCTATGATCAGAACACCATGATCTCCAAAAGGATATACTCCATTGGCAATATATGCCACCAGCATCGTAATTGCCGGAATCAGGAATCCAAGTGCGATACAGATCCGATCACGACGTTTTTCTGCCGATAACTGTCCGTTCGTATGACTTTTTTCCTTGAACACAAACATCTTACTGAATACGAAGTTCAGTACCAGTACTACAAACTGAAGTGCCAGCTTTGCAGCCATGTCCCACACACCCCAGATGCAGCACAGCAACACCACACCAAAAACTTCAATGAACATTGTCAGAAGACGCATTCCGACAAACTGCGCCATTTCCTTAACAATACCCCTGAATCCACGTACTTTACTTTCAAATACAAACTTTTTATTCACTACATAGGCGAAAAGAATGGCAAAGAAGATTGCCAGAAAATTCGCTTTTGTAATATCCATACCAAAAAGGGAACGCAGAACAAAATACCCCACCAGATTCACCAGTGTTGTACAGCCTCCAAAAAAGATATAGCGAATCCCTTCTTTTTTCATCTTATTATTCTTTTTTTCCATCATTACTTTCGTTATCAGAGATTGCACGATTCAAATGGAAGGAATAGATTACCTTTTCCTTTACTCTCTGACCTGTCAACCTTTCCAATGCTCTTTCATAGTAGTCTAATTGTATCCTATATTTTTCATACAGGGAAGAGGCATCTTGTAAATTCACTCTGTCAGTCTTATAGTCCACAAGTACGATACCATCATCCTCCTTGAAAAATGCATCGATGATTCCCTGGATAAGAATCGTTTCGTCAAAGCTCCATTCTTCTTTGACTTCTCCTGCATTTTCTTCCAGTACGAATTGCTGTTCTCTGAAGAGCTCTCCTTTTTCCTGAGCTTTTTTCATTCGCTGTCCTAGCTGTGATTCCAAAAAGACTCTTATCTGCTGTGTATCGATAATCGAACTCTCACTCTGGGTAAAAATGCCATTCATTGTCAGGCGCCCGATCTCATCTTCCGGATCTTTGCTAAAATCCATACATTCCATCAGTTTATGATAGATCGTACCTTTTGCCGCCCCGGAAAGTACTTTTTCTTCTTTCAGGAATTCCGGCACAAGATCCTGTACTTCTTCCTCACTGAATAATTCATATGATTCCTGAACAACTTCATGGTAACTCTGCGCCTTTAACTCAGATACACTGACTTTACTTGGAACCTGGATTCTCTGTTCGTAAGGATAATGATATTCCAGTTTCTGAGTAAGAAGTTTTCTGGCATCTTCATCGAAGGTATTATCTTTTGAAAGACTTTCCCAGAATACCTTCTGCATAAATGCCTGCTCGAGACGCTCTTTCTCTTCTTCTACCAGATCTTTTCTACTTAAAACCTGTATCTGTAAAGATCCATCTTCCGGCATCTTAAGTGCAACCGGCATTACCCAGTCAAAATACTTTGTGGCACTGGTTCTGTCAGAAAAACTCATCACCTGTCCATTCAATCGATCCAGATATTTTTCCAGGGCAGTTTCAGCATCCTTCATGGTTCCTGTCAGGATCAGTTTTTCTTTTGCTCTTGTAAGCGCTACATATAAAACACGAAGTTCTTCTCCAAGATTTTCATTGCGAATCTGATTCTTCAGAACATTTTTAATAAGTGTTTTTCTTCTGATTCTGAGAACCGGATCTACTTCATCTGCGGCAATTCCGTATTCTGCATGCATACAAAGGCTTGCCCTTGCATCCATCTGATTCATGGTTTTTCCCATTCCTGCCACAAACACAATAGGGAATTCCAGCCCTTTACTCTTATGAATACTCATGAGACGCACCATATTGGTCTCTCCTGAGAGAGTATCAGCTTCTCCAAAGTCTATCTCGTATTTTTTCAGATTCTCAATGTACCGTACAAAATTGTAAAGTCCATGATAACTTCCTTTTTCATAAGCAGATGCTTTTTCGATCAGCATCTCAAGGTTCGCTGCTCTTTGTTCGCCGCCAGGCATGGACGCTTCATACAGATAATAACCAGTTTTATCATATATATAACGAAGTAATTCATGCATAGGCATGTAAATAGCAAGATTACGGAATTCCTCCAACATCTCAAAAAATCCCCTGCATTCCTCCGCCTCCATACATATCTGATAAAAAGGCTTCTCTTTATTCCCGGTTCTGTACCCTGCCAGGGTCTTTCCATCCATTTTTCCAATACTTGAATACAAAACCGCAGTAAGCGGAATATCCTGACATGGATTATCAATAATCTTTAATAGGGCAAGGATCGTCTGTATCTCCGGTGCCGAAAAATAGCCGGAACGGGATCCTGCAAATGTAGGGATGCCCATATCCTGCAGTACCTTCACAAAAGTCTCGCTCCACCTTGACATCGTGCGAAGTAAAATAACGATATCCTTAAACTGTGCCGGACGATAACATTCTTCTTCCTTATCCCATACCTTCTGTTCTTTCAAAAGACTGAAGATTCGATGTCCAATCATACGGGCTTCCGCCTCTCTTGCCCCCTCGTCTTCATCTTCCTGCGCATCCTTTGGAAGATTTAATATCTGAATCTCCGAGGTAAAGGAACTTTCATCCTCCATCTCTGCAAAAGATGCTCCGACATTCAGTCTTGCCGCCTCATCATATGCTACGCCGCCCAGGTTTTTCAGCATGATCTTTTCAAAGATATCATTAACAGAATCCAGAACATGTGCTCTGCTTCGGAAATTCTTGTGAAGATCGATTCGTCTGCAGTTTCCTTCTGTCGTCGAATAGGTATCATACTTTTCCATAAAAAGTTCCGGTCTTGCAAGACGGAAGCGATAGATACTCTGCTTCACATCCCCTACCATGAACATATTATAGATTCCGCGTCTTTCTCTTGAAACACGTTTCAATAAGATTTCCTGCACCATATTGCTATCCTGGTACTCATCGATCATGATCTGTTCAAAATGATCAGCTAATTCTTCCGCCACCTGATCATTCTGTAAGATTTTCAGTGCAAGATGCTCCAGGTCATTAAAATCACAGATATTCTTTCTTCTCTTTTCTTGTTCAAATGCATCAATAAAATCTGCTGTAAGATCCAGGAGTTGTTCCATCACCTTGCTCTGTCGGTTCATCTGCTTCATGACTTCTTCTATGGAAGCGTAGAAATAATCACTTTCCAGCTTTTTCAGCGCTTTTTTATAATCTCCCCGCAGATTCTTTACCGTCTCTCTTTTTGCATCAGACACAGAACCATCTTTTTTTCTTGAAAGCGCCGGACCTTCTACTCTGTATGCCAATGCTTCTCCAAGTGAAATGTAATCATCCTGTTCCCGTATCTGACTGATCATCTCCAGATCCTGCTGAATCATCGGTTCATACATGTATGGACCATCTGCATCCTGAGTAAGTTTAAGCGCATAACGAATCGATTCCTCAATATCTCTGAGATATTCCAGACACTGTGAAACGAGCAGACTGATCCACGGAAGTTCCAGAAACTTTTCTTTATCCGTAATCGTATAATCGCTTTTCTTCTCGTTAAGCCATCCTGTCGGATCTGCAAAGCTCTGGGAATAATGATAAAGACGAAGCATCATATCTTCCAGTCCATTATCATCTTTTCCTGTTGCAAGACTCTCCGTCATCATCAGGAAATCCGGATCCGCTTCTTTATAACGTTCTTCCAGGAGTTTTTCTGCCACGTCTGCAATCAGAAGCTTATTCTCGCCTTCATCTGAGATACGAAATCCCGGATCAAGATCTATAATATGGAAATAATTCCGAATTACATACTGACAGAAACTATGGATCGTTGAGATCTGTGCATTTCCAAGAAGCGCTATCTGTTTCTGCAGATGTTCTTCCAGCCATGGCGGAAGTTCTTCTTCGAGTTTTTTATCGATTGCCAGACGGATTCGTTCCTTCATCTCTCCTGCTGCCGCATTGGTAAAGGTTACGAACAGCATACGGTCAATATCTGCCGGCTGCTTCTCATCCATAAGCATAGACAGGATTCGCTCTACAAGCACAGCAGTCTTACCGGAACCCGCTGCTGCCGATACCAGTATGTTGCAGTCACGAAACTCTATTACATCAGTTTGTTCTTTCGTCCACTTTGTTGCCAATTTCCTGCATCTCCATCTGTTTCCAAATATCTTCTGCAGAAAGATCCTTCAGCTTATTGCTGTGGGTTCCCGGGAGTTTTTTATCCAGTCTGCAGATTTCTTTATAGATACAATAATCACACCCTGTTTTTCCATCCCGTTCGTAAGGTACGGATGCGATCTCACCATTCATGATACTCTGTCCGATATTCCGCATCTTTTTACTTACATAAGAAGAAAGCATGTGGAATTGTTCACTGCTTGCTATTTTGGAATAGCGGGACAATGTACCGTCTTTATTTAAAGATACCGGGATGATATCAGAGGCTTTTTCAAACTTCTGATCCATCTCACGGTAGATTGCCGGGTCTTCATTCACAAGACCATTCAGCTTCAATTCTTTTATGATATCCTGATTGATCTCTTCCGGTGATTTCTCATCAGCAATATCCAGAACAGGATCCTTTACATGATAATAAAAGATTCCTGCCGGAACGATCTCTTTTTCCGGATATCTCTGTTTCTCCAGTTCTGTCGCTGCATTCAGGTAAACCACGAGCTGCAGCTGCAGCCCATAATAGAGTGCAACAAGATCAAAGGATGTATTTCCAGATTTATAGTCGATTACCTTCACATAGACCTGATCTTCTTTTTCACAGATATCGATACGGTCGATCCTTCCCTGAAGATGCATCTTCTCATCATCGGAAAGAGCAATATTCACTGCATCCAGATTACGGATCTGAGCAAAAGATACTTCGGTGTTTGCCGGATAAAAGCTTCCTGCTTCAATCTGCTTTTGCAGTGCCCAGGCAGTACGCCGCATAATACGGCGGATTCTGGTAATCATATATTCATTTCGTTTTGTACTATGTAATACATCCGTTCCATACTGACCGGTTACCATGTCTACACATTCATCGATAAGCTGATTTCGTTTTTCATCAGTCAGTTCACGCCAGGATAGTTTTTCCTCCTGAACTCTTCTTACGAAGAGCTCCACCACTTTGTGGACGATCGTACCCATATCAGTAGGTTTAAATGCATATTCTTCGCGCTCCTGCAGCCCAAGGCCGTATTCCAGAAAGTGCGCAAATGCGCAGCTGGCAAAGCGTTCCAGTCTTGTTACGCTGTTTTCCAGCACTTCTCCGTAAAGTTCTCTTGCAGCTTCTTTACCAATCGCATCTTCTGTAAATACCGAAAATACAGCATCCAGAAGCTTTTGTACTTTTTCCTCATAATATGGATTCCTGCGATACCAGTTATACAATTCCATCCACTGTGGATCCGGCTCTTTTTCCCGTAATGTCTGCATTCCTCTAAGCAGATACTGCATGGAAGATTCCGGTGTGGACACAAGATCTGTAAGCTGCTGATTCTCTTTTTGCTCCTGTACCTTCATTTCCGGGAAAAGTTTCTCTATCATTGGAAGAATATACGACGGACGCATGGCATTGCCTTCCATATCGCCCCTGCTGAAGGACAGATACAGCTTTTGCGATGGTTTTGTCAGATTCAGATAAAGGTAAAACTTCTGAATATAACTTTCTTCTCTTGCACCTGGTGCAAGTTCTACTTTCGATGCAGACAGAGTCTCCCTTTCCGTCTCTGTAAGAAGTCCACCGCCATTTTTCGCAGCCGGAACAAAACCATCATTTAATCCCAGAAAGAACATCACCTTAATATCTTTCAGACGTGTTCTTTCCAGATTACCGACCTGTACCAGATCTGCAGTTGGCGGAATAATACCAACCTTTAATTCTTCCAGTCCCGTCTGCAGGATCTCTGTATACTCTTTCAGCGTTAACGCTTCTTCTCCTAAAAGTTCCACGATCTTATCAAACAGCTGGATTACCTGCTTATATACCTGACTGTATTCCTTCTGAAGATCCGCTTTTCCCGCTTCTGCAAATCCATCTTCCATTCTTTTCAGCTGCTTCTGAAGATGAAAAGCACAGCAAAGCTCATACATCGCCTTTGTCTTCTCTCTGGTACTGTTCTTACCCTTCATAATCTCATGAAATGAAAGGAAGGGAGCCATCAGCTTTACTCTGAGAGCTTCCATCTTCCTTACCTTCTCATCTTCCCATCCGCGTAAAGTTCGGAAAAATGGCGCCTGCCACGCTTTTCTTCCTTTTATACCTGTCGCACAGACATAGTTCTCCAGAGTATCCAGTTCTTCTTTCGTAAGACCGGAAAATCCGGTACGAAAAACGCGAAATACACTTTCCCTGCTGTAATCCTGTTCGAGCATATCAAGAGACGCACATAAAAATTCTACGAATGGATTCCCTGTAATCGCTCTTGTACTATCCATAAAAACAGGAATCTGATACTTCTCACATATATATGGAAGTTCAGTCTCATATGCTTCCATATTACCGACAATAATCGCAATATCCTGATAACGATACCCCTCCTGGATCAGTCTGCGAATCTCTCTGGCAGCAATATGACATTCTCTGGCAGGATTGGCTGCACTGCTGATCTGGATATTTCCTTTGTTTTCCCCCTGATAGGTCTTAATACCTGCACCTTTTCGATTTGAGCGGAAAATCCGTTTTTCGAGGAATGCAAGCTCTTCTGAGCCGGAAAATCTTGGATTAATATCCTTCTTTAACAGAACTGCCTCCTGAATCTCACATCCTGTTTCCTGCGCAATGGCAGAAAGACCATGTATCGTGCGTTTACTCAGATAAAAGAGTTCATGCTCCCCATAGATACGGGTATAATCGCTCCTCGGATCGATCGTTACGGTTACATATACTTCTTTTGCAAGTACGAGGAGTTTTTTCAGGAGCTTGTACTGGATAGGTGTAAAACCAGTGAATCCATCCAGTGCAATGACACAGTTTTTCAGGATCTCTGAGCGGTCAGCTACCTGACAAAGAGAATCCAGAGTTTCTTCCGCTGTGATATATTTGCCCTCAAGTTCCTTTTTAAAACCTGCATACAAAGCCTTGATATCATTTAATTTATAATAAAGCTGTGGCTTTTCCTTTGCTGCCACAAGCATCTTTTCCATCTTTACTTCATCGATGTCATACTGCGTAAGTTCTGAAATCAGAGATTTCACTTCTGCCAGATAACCTTTTTTCTTCAGATTGCCAGATAGAAGCTTTAACTGATCCTGACACTTTGTTGCCGTTCTTCGTAAAAGCAGAGTCTTCCCCATCTCCTCCAGAACTGTTCGCTTATCCGCCCCCACCTCTTCAAAAATACGGTGGGACAGTCTCTGAAAGCTCAGGACATCGATATTCATAATTCCTTTTTTCGGATGCAAACGCACGATTTCTTTCTGTGTCTGCATAGTAAATTGCTCCGGTACGATCACCAGGAACTGAGTTCCTGGTGACTGTACCGAAGCTTCATAGATCTTCTTATACAATTCATGAGATTTTCCGCTTCCGGATCCTCCCAGTATAAACTGAAGAGACATACGTCCTCCTACTATTTGCTAAGCTGAGCCAGACGTTCCTTAACCTGTGCCATCATATCAGAATACTTGGCAAGTTTTGCCTTTTCTTCTTCGATCTTGGCAGCTGGTGCCTTGCTTACAAACTTAGGATTTGCAAGCATTCCATTTACACGGGCAAGCTCTTTTGTAAGCTTGTCTTCTTCCTTGCGAAGACGTTCGATTTCTTTTTCGATGTCTACCAGTTCTGCAAATGGCATATAGATGACTACATCCGCAATCACTGCAGAAATAGCATCATCAGAGATACCTGCTTTATCTGCCTGAACCATTACTTCACTTGCATAACCAAGAGTTGCAAAGAATACTTTACCAGAAGTAAAGATATCACGGATTCCTTCATTTTCTGAAACTACATATACCTTTGCTTTCTTGCTTGGTGGTACATTCATACCTGTTCTTACATTACGGATTGCACGAACTGCTTCCTTGATGGTTTCTACTGCCTTTTCATCTGCAGCGAAATCCCATTCTGCCTTAAATTCAGGCCATGCAGAGATCATAATAGACTCTTCATCCGGATTTAATGTACAGAAGATTTCTTCTGTTACGAATGGCATATATGGGTGAAGCAGCTTTAATGCATTACCAAGAACAGTCTTTAATGTCCAGAGAGCTGCTGACTTGGTGGTATCTGCATCATTGTAAAGACGTGGTTTCACCATCTCAATATACCAGTCACAGAATTCTTCCCAGATAAAGTCATATACCTTCTGAACTGCGATACCAAGTTCATACTTTTCCAGATTCTCTGTAACATCTTTTGCTAAAGTATTCACCTTAGAGAGAATCCATTTATCAGCCTGCGTAAGTGCTGCAATATCCATCTGTGCAGGTACTTCAGCCTTCTCCAGATTCATCATGATGAAACGGGAAGCATTCCAGATCTTATTGGCAAAGTTACGGCTTGATTCGATTCTTTCCCAATAGAAACGCATATCGTTACCAGGTGCATTACCTGTCATCAGAGTCAGACGAAGTGCATCTGCACCATACTTTTCAATAACTTCCAGTGGATCGATACCGTTACCAAGAGACTTACTCATCTTACGTCCTAAGGAGTCACGAACAAGTCCATGAATCAATACATGATGGAATGGTGTCTTTCCAGTCTGCTCTAATCCTGAGAATACCATACGGATTACCCAGAAGAAGATGATATCATAACCTGTTACCAGTACATCTGTTGGATAGAAGTAATTCATCTCCGGAGTATCATATGGCCAGCCAAGTGTTGAGAACGGCCATAATGCAGATGAGAACCAGGTATCAAGAGAGTCTTCATCCTGTGCAAAATGAGTGCATCCGCACTTTGGACACTTCTCTGGTGCACCACCTCTGTTAACTACCATCTCTCCACATTCTTCACAATAATATGCCGGAATTCTGTGTCCCCACCATAACTGTCTTGATACACACCAGTCTCTGATATTCTCGAGCCAGTGAAGATATGTCTTATCAAAACGTTCCGGAACAAATGTCAGGTTACCTTCCTCTAAAGTATCTACAGCAGCCTTTGCCATCTCAGCCATCTTAACGAACCACTGTGGCTTTACCATTGGTTCAACAGTTGTATGACATCTGTCATGAGTACCAACAGCATGGCTGTGTGGAACTACCTTAACAAGAAGTCCAAGATCTTCGAGATCCTTAACCATTGCCTTTCTTGCTTCATAACGATCCATACCAGCATACTTACCGCCAAGTTCATTGATCGTTGCATCGTCATTCATGATATTGATCTCTGCAAGATTGTGACGCTTACCAACTTCAAAGTCGTTAGGGTCATGTGCAGGTGTGATCTTTACACATCCTGTTCCGAAATCTTTATCAACATATTCATCTGCAATTACAGGGATCTCCCTGTCTGTAAGAGGCAGTTTTAACATCTTTCCGATGATATCTTTGTATCTTTCATCCTCTGGGTTAACAGCTACTGCTGTATCTCCAAGAAGTGTTTCCGGACGAGTAGTAGCGATCTCTACGAATCTTCCTTCTTCTCCGATGATTGGATAATTGATATGCCAGAAGAATCCATCCTGATCCTCATGTTCTACTTCTGCATCTGAAAGAGATGTCTGGCAAACAGGACACCAGTTGATGATACGGCTTCCTTTGTAGAGCCATCCCTTTTTATAAAGACGAACGAATACTTCTTCTACTGCATCAGAACATCCTTCGTCCATGGTAAAGCGTTCTCTTTCCCAGTCAGCAGATGCACCCAGCTTCTTTAACTGATTGATGATACGGCTTCCGTATTCTTCTTTCCATGCCCATGCATGCTTCATGAATTCTTCACGGCCGATCTCATGCTTATCAATACCTTTTTCCTTCAGCATGTTGGTAACCTTAACCTCTGTAGCAATTGCTGCATGGTCTGTTCCTGGCTGCCATAATGCTTCATATCCCTGCATTCTCTTATAACGGATAAGAATATCCTGCATGGTGTTATCAAGTGCATGTCCCATATGTAACTGTCCTGTTACATTAGGTGGCGGCATAACGATTGTAAATGGTTTTTTATCCGGATTGACTTTTGCATGAAAGTATCCATTATCTTCCCACTTTTTGTAGAGTCTTTCTTCAAGTCCCTGTGGATCATAAGTCTTTGCTAATTCTTTGCTCATAATCTTTTCCTCCTCTTAAAATGAATAAAAAAAGCCCTTTACATACAATGTATGTAAAGGGCGTATTAGCGCGGTACCACCTTCATTCACAGTCTCCTGCCATACAGGATAACTGCCTCTTCTTCTATAACGGGAAGTCCCCGGAATCACCTACACACTTTTAAAGCTTCAATGATTCAGTTCAAAAGCTACCTTCCATCTTCTTTCTTCGCGGATCCTTTCAGCCGGTGGGTATCCTTCTCTGCTCGAATACGAAAGATGTACTCCTCTTTCTCATAACTGTTAACTTTTCAGATATACGACATATCATAATGAATAAAAAGCCTTTTGTCAAGGGATATTGCACGTAAACTATCGTAAACTTGCCATAAACAGTTCATAGAAGTCATCTCCGCCTTCTAAGAGCGGGGAGTTCTCTCCTCCGCCGTTGGTGCTTCTTCGCATTGCTGCATAGAATTCTTCACCGGCATTCACAACTTCCATCTCATACAGCTCATATCCAAGTGCTCTGCTGGTCTGACAGAAAGCTTTCAGTGGATCTGGTGCTTTTTGTGTTGCAAGAAGCTTTTCCCGAAGCTGGGGATCTTTAAATGCATCCTGCTGGAGTCTATCCAGAATCGTTACCGTATCCATACTAACTCTCCTTTTCCAGTTCTATAATGAACTCTTCAAATACATTCAGTGCTTCTTCTACCGGTGTTCTGGATTCCATATCGATTCCACAGATACGTAAAAGATCGATTGGATCTTTGGAGCTGCCACCGCTTAAGAACTGCTTATATTTCTCCACAATGCTCTCTTCCCCTTTCAGTATCTTACTGCTGATGGCAATCGCTGCCGCAAATCCAGTAGAGTACTGATATACATAGAAAGGGGTATAGAAATGTGGAATTCTCGCCCATTCATATGCGATAAAGTCGTCTGAGACCATCTCATCTCCGAAATACTGCTGATTAAGACCACGATAGATCTCGCACAGTTCTTCTGCCGTTAATACTTCTCCTTGGTTCACCTTGTCATGTGTAATCTTTTCAAATTCTGCAAACATGGTCTGGCGGAACATGGTTGACTTGAACTGATCGAGGAAATAATTGATCAGGTATCTTCTTTCTTCCTTATCCTGACTTTCATCCAGTAAGGAACGGATCAGAAGTGCTTCATTACAGGTAGATGCAACTTCTGCCACAAAGATTCTATATCCTGCATCCAGATAATTCTGATTATGATCTGAATACCAGGAATGAAGTGCATGTCCCATCTCATGGGCCAATGTAAATACGTGATTGAGGCTTCCCTGATAATTCAGCAATACATATGGATGAGTGCCATAAGCTCCCCAGGAATATGCACCTGTTCTCTTTCCTTCATTCTCATAGACATCGATCCAGCGATTGTCAAAACCTTCCTGTAAAAGATCCAGGTAATCCTGACCAAGCGGCTTCAAACCCTTTTTTACAATCTCTTTTGCTTCATCAAAGCTATATTCCTTCTCAGACTTTGCAGCCATTGGAACATGAACATCATACATATGAAGTTCCTCATATCCAAGAAGCTTCTTTCGTAAAGCCACATAACGATGCATCAGTGGAAGCTTTTCCTGTACCATTTCAATCAGCTGATCATAAACTTTCATCGGAATAGCATTCTGTCCAAGCATCTGTGCTCGTGTACCTGCAAACTTACGTTCCTTCGCAAAGAAATCTGCCTGCTTAGCATTGGCATAATAGGTTGCTGCAAGAGTATTGATATGCTGCTTATATACTGTATAGAGTGCTTCAAAAGCATTCTTTCGAAGTACTCTGTCTTTGTTCTCCAGATAAGAGATATAGCGTCCAATGGTAAGCGGATGCATATCACCATTCTCATCTGCAATATCCGGGAAACAGATATCTGCGTTGTTGAACATAGAAAAGATATTCGATGGTCCCTGTCCCAGTTCATCCACACGCGCCAGAAGTGCTTCTTCTTTGGCACTTAAGGTGTGTTCACGCATTCTTGTGATCTGGAAAAGGAATCTTTCATATCTCTTAAGCTGTGGACATTCCGCCTGAAAGGAAGTAAGCTTCTCTTCCGGAATCGCCAGAATCTCCGGCTCAAAAAAAGAGGAACATTCTGAAAGCTTAGCGCCTTTAACTGCCATCTCTCCACTCATCTTCTGATAAAATGCATTAGCAGTATCTTCATGGTAATGCTGATTCGCATAAACATAAAGATTCTCAAAGATCAGGTTCATCTCTTCATAACACTGCAAAGCTTTTAGTAATTGCTGTGCATCCTCAGATAAAGTACCTTCGAACTTCGCAAATTCTGTCAGCTTCTCATCCAGTCTCTGTTCATCTGCCCGATATAGTTCCTCTGTCTCATAGAGGTCTTCCATTCTCCAGGTATCGCTACTCTTCTGCTCCTGTCTCTTCATGAACTTCGCCTTCTTTCTTCTGCTCAAACTCTTCAATCCAGGTATCGATCAGGTTCCAGATCTCTTCACGACCTTGCTTGGTCTCTGCAGAAAACGGAATTACCATTCCGCCCTTCATGCCAAGTCCGGTCTTGATTGCTTTTACTTGTTTCTGTACCTGACTTCTTTTAATCTTGTCCAGTTTTGTCGCAATAATGATCGGTGTATATCCATTATAGATCACCCAGTCATACATCTGCTTATCATTAGCAGATGGATCATGGCGGATATCGATCAGAAGAAACACTGCTTTGAGCATCTGTGACTTCTGCAGATATCGCTCAATGAGTTTTCCCCATTTCTCTTTCTCGGACTGTGGAACCTTTGCATATCCATAACCCGGAAGATCCACCAGATACATTGCGTCATTTACATTATAGAAATTGATGGTCTGTGTCTTACCTGGCTGAGCACTTGTTCTTGCAAGTGCCTTTCGGTTCATCAATGCATTAATCAGGGAAGACTTTCCAACATTGGACTTCCCGGCAAATGCTACTTCAATCTTATCGTTGGCAGGAAGTACACTGGTAATTCCACATACCGTCTCCAGCGACACATTCTTAATGATCATCGTTCTCTCCTTATGCTTTTCATCTACTTTTTATCTACTTTTTGTCTTCTTCTTTCTTTTCTTCTTCAGAAGAAGTATTGTTCTTTTTTGCTTTTTTATGCTTTTTCTCTGATTCCGACTTCTTTTCAACCGGAAGAATTGCTACCTTTGCAATATCTTCTACCGTCTCTGCAAAGCGGATATCAAGTCCATCTGTAATCTCTTTACTGATTTCCTCCACATCCGGTTTATTCTCACGAGGCACGAATACGATCTTCATTCCGGCCTGTTTTGCAGCAAGAAGTTTTTCCTTTAATCCGCCAATCGCAAGGACCTTTCCTCGAAGTGTTACTTCTCCTGTCATAGCTACATCAGCTCTTACCGGTGCTTTTGCGATAGCAGAAGCAAGTGCAATTGACATTGTTACACCTGCTGATGGTCCATCCTTTGGAACTGCACCTTCCGGAATATGAATATGGAAATCATGATTTGCAAAGAATTCTGCATCTACATATCCTTCACACTCTGAACGTACATAACTGAGTGCAATCTGGGCAGATTCTCTCATTACCTCTTTGATCAGACCAGTAATCTTCAGATCCCCACGTCCTGGCAGAATATTCACTTCTACCTGCATTGTCACGCCGCCAACACTGGTCCAGGCAAGACCACGCACGATTCCGATCTCATCCTTTTTGTTCTTTTTCAGAATGTTGTAGTGTGATTTGCCAAGGAATTCTTCCAGATTATCCTTTGTAACTTTAACAGTGGTCTTCTCTTCTTCCAGAATCATTCTTGCGGTCTTACGGCAGATATCCCCAATCTTTCTTTCCAGACTACGAACACCAGCTTCTGCTGTGTAGCTTGTGATTACTTTTCGAAGTGCTGCATCTGTAATTCTAATCTGTTCTTCCTTCAGCCCGTTCTTCTCTCTCTGCTTGCGGATAAGATAATCCTTTGCAATATGGAACTTTTCATTATCGGTATAGCTTGAGACTTCTACGATATCCATTCGATCATACAATGGCCCCGGAATCTCGTATGCATCATTCGCAGTTGCAATAAAGAATACCTGGGAAAGATCCAGTGGAATCTCAAGATAATGATCCTGGAACTTCACATTCTGCTCTCCATCAAGTACCTCCAGCATTGCAGCAGCTGTATCACCCTTATAATCTCTTCCTAATTTATCGATCTCATCCAGAAGCATCAACGGATTATTCACTCCTGCATGACGAATAGCTGCTGCGATTCGGCCTGGCATAGCACCGATATAGGTTCTTCTGTGTCCACGGATCTCTGCCTCATCTCTTACACCGCCAAGGCTGATACGCTCATACTTCTTTCCGAGAGCTCTTGCAATTGACTTTGCAATCGATGTCTTTCCGGTTCCAGGAGGTCCTACCAGACAGAGAATCTGTCCGTTTGCCTTATCTGTAAGTGCACGTACAGCAAGAAACTCCAGAATTCGTTCTTTTACTTTCTCAAGTCCATAATGATCTTCTTCCAGAGTCTCTTTTGCACGCTTGATATCATTACTGTCAACAGTTGACTGATTCCAAGGCATATCCAGAAGTGTCTCAATATAGGTACGGATCACTGAAGCTTCTGCTGAATTCATTCCCACATTACGGAAGTGGCTGATCTCTTTTTTAATCTTTGTCTTTACTTCTTCCGATGCATCCAGCTTCTGAAGTGCCTGTTCGAATTCATCTGCCTCGCTCATGGCATCTTCTTTTAATTCTTCGCGGATCAGTTTCATCTGCTCACGCATGATATATTCTCTCTGATTCTGATCCAGACGCAATTTTACCTTATCCTGAATCTCCTTTTTAATACGAAGGATATCGATCTCCTGTTCCATAATAGTGCTTAAAAGTTCGCACCGTTCGCGGATATCAACTCTCTCCAGAATTCGCTGCTTCTGTTCATAATTAAGCGGCAGATTCATTGCTATCTGTCCTGCTGCTTTTGTCAGGCTTCGAATCTCTCCAATCTGGCGGACAAGCTCATTGCTCATCTTTCCATTGACTGCACAGAATAATTCAAAACGCTCTTTCATATCACGGATAAGCGCCTCTTTTTCTGCTTCCGTCAGATTGTCTTCATCCTCTGACAATGTAACAATATGTGCATCGATATAACCATGTTCGAATTCCATATCTACAAGTTCTGCTCTCTGGATTCCTTCTGCCAGTACACGCAAAATCTTATTCGGCATCTTTACGATCTGCTTGATCATGACAACAGTTCCGACTGAATAGAGATCTTCCATAACCGGCTCTTCCAGTTCCGGGTTCCTTTGCGTCACTACAAAAAGGCGCTGGTCTCCAGACATCGCCTTTTCTACTGCTTTTATGGACATCTTCCGGCTTATATCAAAATGTATGATCATTGCCGGCAGTACCGTCATCCCACGCAGTGCTACTGTGGGGAAATTATTATATTCTTCTGTCATTCTTTTGGTCCCTGCTTTTTCTTCTTGCTCGTTACGGGTTTTGGACGCTTTTCACAGCGGACAATCTCTGCATCTCCGGTTCCTTCTACCAGTTCCTTTGTAACTGTACAAGCTGCAATCGTTTCATCAGAAGGAATTGTATACATAAGATCCTGCATTGCTTTTTCCATTACGGAGCGAAGCCCTCTGGCACCAGTTCTTCTTTCCATTGAGCTGTGTGCGATTGCTCTTACAGCATCTTCATTAAATTTCAGTTCTACTCCATCTAATTCAAAGAGCTTCTGATACTGCTTGGTAATCGCATTCTTTGGCTCTGTAAGAATACGTACCAAGGCATCCTCATCCAGAAGATCCAGTGATACAACAACCGGCACTCGTCCCATAAATTCCGGGATCATACCATATTTTACAAAATCCTGTGGAACTGCTTCTTTTAATACTTCTCCGACATTCTTCTCTGCCTTGTCAGATAATGTTCGGTTGAATCCCATAGTCTTAGTATCCATTCTTGTCTCGATAATCTTATCAAGACCTTCAAATGCACCACCACAGATAAACAGGATATTGGTAGTGTCGATATGAAGAAGTTCCTGATGTGGATGCTTTCTTCCTCCCTGAGGTGGTACACTTGCAACAGTACCTTCAAGAATCTTTAACAGTGCCTGCTGTACACCTTCTCCTGATACATCTCGTGTGATAGATGCATTCTCTGATTTTCTTGTGATCTTATCAATCTCATCTATATAAATGATACCAGTCTGTGCACGCTCAATGTCGTCATCCGCTGCCTGGATCAGTTTTAACAGAATATTCTCTACGTCTTCACCTACATAACCAGCTTCTGTAAGTGTTGTAGCATCTGCAATGGCAAATGGTACATTCAGAATTCTTGCGAGTGTCTGTGCAAGATATGTCTTACCACTACCTGTTGGTCCTAACATCAGAATATTGCTCTTCTGAAGTTCCACGCCCAGGTCTTTTCCTGCCATGATTCTCTTATAATGATTATATACCGCAACTGACAATGCAATCTTCGCTGCATCCTGTCCGATTACATAATCATCCAGTATCTTCTTGATCTCCTGTGGCTTTAAAAGGTTAATATCCTCAAGTGCCGGGCCGCCTTTTGAATAGCTTTCTGTCATCAGTTCTTCTTCAATGATCTCAGAACAGATCTCTATACAGTCATCACAAATGAACACGCCATTCGGACCTGCGATCAGCTTACGAACCTGCTTTTCAGATTTCCCGCAAAAAGAACAATGTACCTCGTTGTTTCTTCCAGCCATTTATAACTACTCCTCCAAATTTTCGTTTCAAAATAATGTACAAATGACGGCGTAGCTGTAAAACTATGCCGTCATCTTTTTATCTGTTTGAAATAACCATATCAATCAGACCGTACGCTTTTGCTTCTTCAGCTGTCATATAATTGTCTCGTTCAGTGTCTCTTTCAATTACTTCTAACGGCTGACCTGTATTCGCTGCCAGATATTCATTCAGTCTCTTTCTGGTCTTCAGGATTTCTCTTGCAACAATATCAATCTCTGTTGCCTGACCTCTTGCCCCGCCTGATGGCTGGTGGATCATGATCTCAGCATTCGGAAGTGCAATTCTCTTGCCCTTTGTTCCTCCTGCCAGCAAGAATGCTCCCATACTTGCTGCCATACCGATACAGATTGTAGATACATCACACTTGATGTACTGCATCGTATCGTAGATAGCCCAGCCTGCAGTTACAGAACCACCTGGACTATTGATGTATAACTGGATGTCCTTTCCCGGATCTTCTGATTCCAGGAAAAGAAGCTGTGCAACGATGAGATTGGCACTCACATCGTTGACCTCTTCACCAAGAAAGATAATTCTGTCTTTCAATAATCTGGAGTAAATATCATAGGATCTTTCCCCTCTGCTTGTCTGTTCAATTACATAAGGTACGAAACTCATGATAGCACCTCCTATCTAATATATCTCTGAATTATTCAGCTTCTACAGCGTTGTCTCTTACGAAATCTACTGCTGCCTGAATCTTAAGATCTGCTTTCATCTGTGCAAGACCTGCTTCGCCAAGTGCTGCTTTAACCTTGTCAGCTTCCATCTTGTAAACGTCTGCCATCTTGTTGATCTCTTCTTCGATTCTTTCATCAGCAACTTCGAAGTCTTCTTTTAATGCGATTGCTTCAAGAACAAGACTGTTCTTGATTCTTGTCTCAGCTTCTGGCTTCATCTGTTCCAGGATCTTATCTACTGTCATGCCTGTGAACTGCATGTACTGTTCCATTGTAAGACCCTGCTGCTGTACTCTCTGAGCAAACTCATCAACCATCTGTCTTGCCTGGTTGTCGATCATTGCTGCTGGGATATCCATCTCTGCATTCGCTACTGCTGCATTAACAGCTGCAAGTTCTCTTGCTCTCTTAGCTGTTGCTTCTTTCTGTGTCTGAAGCTTCTTAGCGATATCTTCCTTGTATTCAGCAAGTGTATCAAATTCAGATACGTCTGCAGCGAAATCATCATCTACTTCTGGAAGTTCTTTCTTTGTAATAGCGTTTACTTTACAAGCAAATACTGCTTCTTTACCAGCAAGATTCTTAGCTGAGTAATCTTCTGGGAATGTTACCTTAACATCTACAGGCTGTCCAATCTCAACACCGATGAGCTGTTCTTCAAATCCTGGGATGAAGCTTCCTGAACCTACGACAAGGTCATAGTTGTCAGCTTTTCCGCCTTCGAATGGAACGCCATCAACAGAACCATCAAAGTCAAGCTTGATAGCATCGCCATCTGCAACTGGTCTGTCTTCGATGTTGATTGTTCTGGAGTTCTTTTCTCTTTCTTTTTCGATCTCTTTGTTGATGTCTTCTTCTGTTACTTCTGTGTTAGCCTTTGGTACAGAAACTCCCTTGTATTCGCCAAGAGTTACTTCTGGTTTAACAGCTACTTCTGCTGTGAAGATGAATGGCTTACCTTTTTCGATCTGTACAACATCGATCTCTGGTCTTGATACGATCTCAAGATCGCAAGCTGATACTTCTTTATCATAAGCTGTTGGAATCAGAGAGTTAGCTGCTTCTTCAAAGAAGATAGATGGACCATACATCTTTTCGATAAGCGCACGTGGAGCTTTTCCTTTACGGAATCCCTGTACGTTGATTCTTCCTCTATTCTTAAGGTATGCATTCTGCATTGCTTTTTCAAATTCTTCAGCGCTAACTTCAATTGTAAGTTTCGCCATGTTGTGTTCTAACATTTCAACCTGTAAACTCATGATTATATTCCTCCTAAGATTTATCTGTTTTTCTATCAAATGGGCTTTATGATACTACCCCATACTTACACTCAGTTTAATACTATAACATAGTTCCTGATAAATATCCAGTATTATTTTTAACAATATACAATTGCTTTTGCAAGGGCATCTGCCTTTTCTTTTCCGCAAAGAATGCTGATCAGCTCCAGTGCAAATGGAATCGCAGTTCCCATACCACGGCTTGTTGTGATATGTCCATCTGTCACTACTGCATCCGCAGAAACCTCTGCGCCTGTCAGTCTGTCTTCCATACCTGGATAACATACTGCCTTTCTTCCTTTTAAGATGCCATTATCACCGAATACTGTTGGTGCTGCACAGATTGCGGCAATTCTTTCCTGTTTCTTATCTCTTTCAAGAAGCAGGCTTACAAGTGCCTTGTTCTCTCCAAGATAACGTGTTCCCGGCATACCGCCTGGAAGAACACAGATATCTGCATCGGAGAAATCACATTCCTCAAAAAGTGCATCTGCTTCTGTCTTGATATTATGAGATCCTGTGATCTCCTTCTTTCCCATGATAGATGTCATACATACTTCAACACCTGCTCGACGCAGCATATCTACAACTGTAAGACCTTCAATCTCTTCAAATCCATCTGCAAGGAAAACATAAACTTTGCTCATTTTATACACCTCTCTGATTCTGACAATGTGTGCCAGTCGGAACCGTCCCCAATGGCACACATTGTCGTGTAATATCTTATGGTTCGTTACAATCACGTATCAGATAATCTACAGATACGTGATATAAATCTGCAAGAAGTACAATTACAGAGTATGACGGAATCCTTCTTCCCCCTTCATAGTTGGCATAACAGGTCCGGCTTACATGTATCTGAACACTGACCTGTTCCTGGGTAAGATGATTCTCTACTCTGAGTGCGTGAATCTTCTGCCCGAATGTCATCTGCTACTCCTTATGACTTAAGTCTAACCTGCTAAGATAACTATTATGATAACGCCCATCCATGGTAACGTCCTCCCCGAACCATGCCGGTGGGACAAATGAAAGGGCTGCTTCTTCCGTTGGGAATTCAACCTCAGCCATATGAAGCCATTCAAATGGTTCATTGAAAATATCAAGTTCAATGCAAAGATCATTCTCCAACGGAATCAGATATCTTTTCTTCGAGATCAGATTGCCATCTACCTTCTCCTTCAGATGATAATAAGCTTCTTCTGTTAACGGCAGATTGTATTCTTCTCTGGCCATCAGTCCGCCTCCCTTATATGTGAGGATAAACTGATCATCCTGTCTGCGGATTCGAACAACCGGACCAACACAGAGATATCCCTGCTCGATCAGATGATAATCATACTGTTCGAGGTTCTCCGGTAATTCAGGAATTAGGAATTTACGCTCAATCTCCATAAACGACTCCTTTGATACGATATTTCTAATTATTTATACATCTTCATATAATCGCCATGAGCGTCGATGAGTTCGTCGCACATCTTAACGATATCATCAATAGAAAGTTCAGCTGCTGTGTGTGGTTCGAGCATTGCTGCCTGATAGATGCTTTCTCTTTTCTTTGTCACAGCTGCTTCGATCGTCATAAGCTGTGCATTGATGTTTGTCATGTTCATACCTGCCAGCTGTACCGGAAGACGTCCGATTCTGCATGGATTCACACCGTTTCCATCGATCATACATGGAACTTCTACGCAGGCATCTGCAGGAAGATTCTCGATCAGTCCCTTATTCAGAACGTTGCCGCCAATCTTATATGGCTTGTTTGTTACAACAGCTTCCATGATATAGGAAGCATATTCATGACTGCGTTCGTGAGTAATCTTGCCATTATTAAGAATGTTGTTTCTTTCTTCTTCCCATCCGGCGATCTGCTTGATACATCTTCTTGGATATTCATCCAGTGGAATATTGTACTTCTCGATCAGCTCCGGATAACGGTTCTTAATGTAGAATGGATTGTATTCTGCATTATGTTCGCTGGATTCTGTACAGTAATATCCAAGGCGCTTGATATAGTCAAAACGAACCATATCATCATGGATCTCGTTTTCATTCTTTGCAAGTGCTCTCTTACGGATCTCAGGATAAAGGTCATTGCCATCCTTGTCTCTGATATCCAGAAGCCATGCCATATGGTTGATACCGGCGATAGTCTCAACTCTGCCTTCCAGCTTATCCTGCATTCCAAGTTTCTCGAACAGCTTTTCAGAACATACCTGTACACTGTGACAAAGACCAACTGTGTTCACTCCTGTATATCTCTGCATGTAACCGGAAAGCATCGCCATTGGGTTTGTGTAGTTCAGGAAAAGCGCATCCGGACATACTTCTTCCATGTCATCTGCAAATCCCTGAAGTACCGGAATTGTACGAAGAGCACGCATGATACCACCGATTCCCAGTGTATCTGCAATTGTCTGACGAAGGCCATATTTCTTAGGAATCTCAAAATCTGTGATGGTGCATGGATCATATCCGCCTACCTGAATTGCATCTACTACGAAGTCTGCACCGCGAAGTGCTTCTTTTCTGTTCTCAACGCCAAGATATGCCTTGATCTTTGCTCTTCCTTCGTTCACGTTATTATTAATAGCATTTAAGATAATCTCAGAATCTTTTAATCTGTCTGCACTGATATCATAAAGTGCGATCTCACTGTCTCTGAGTGCTTCGGAGCACATACAATCTCCAAGAACATTTCTTGCAAATACTGTACTTCCTGCACCCATAAATGTAATTTTTGCCATTTTGTCCTCCTTATAAGTTCTTCTGCTTTTCTTTTATCTTTTCCCATTCCGGGTAACGAATCTCTACCAGTTTCAATCCCTGTGGCGGCGCTGTCTCACCTGCCGCCTGGCGATCCTTCTTTTCCAGAAGTTCTGCCATATATTCCGGTTCAAAGTATCCACCGCCAACACGAAGAAGTGTCCCGACAATGATACGAATCATATTGTAAAGGAAACCATTTCCTGTAATCCTGATTGTGATCAGATCATCCTCTTGCTTTATCTTTGCACTGTAAATGGTTCTTACTGTATTTTCCACTTCTTCCTTGTGTGTACATAAGCTCTTAAAATCATGTTCCCCGACAAGATATTCCAGTGCTTTTCTCATCTTCTCCACATCCAGCGGATAATAATGAAACAATGAATATAACCGCTTCGTAGGATCCGGAAATCTTCGATTCAGGATACTATACTCATAAGTTTTAATCGTCTCCTGAAAACGGGGATGGAAATCCTGTGGTACTTCTTCCGAACTCTGGATCCGGATATCCGCAGGAAGTCTTGTATTCAATGCATATGAAAACTTCTCTGCCGGCATTCTTGCATTGGTGTCAAATACAGCGACATTGCCAAGGGCATGTACTCCTGCATCTGTTCTGCTGGCTCCAATCACCTTCACAGGTTCCTTTACCAGTTCAGAAAGATGACGGTTCAATATATCCTCAATGGTATTGCCGCCCGGCTGCACCTGCCAGCCGTTATAATTCGTACCATCATACGCAACTTTCAGCATTACACGCTTCATCTGTTATTCCTCTAGAATCCAGCCAGCTTCTTCACCACATATAAAGCTATAAAATAAAGCACGATACAGATGTATGCTATCTTATCTCTGTTGTGGTACTGAAGCGGTCTCATCTTGGTTCTGCCTTCGCCTCCATGATATCCTCTTGCTTCCATAGCCATAGCGAGGTCATTGGCACGACGAAATGCTGAGATAAACAATGGAACCAGAAGCGGAACCATCGCTTTTACCTTTTGTATCAGATTACCGGAATCAAAATCTGCACCTCTTGCTGTCTGTGCCTTCATAATCTTATCCGTTTCCTCCAGAAGGATTGGAATAAAACGAAGTGCGATAGACATCATCATTGCAATATCATGTACCGGTACATGAATCTTATTCAGCGGACGAAGTCCTTTCTCCAGACCATCTGTCAGCTGATTCGGTGTCGTAGTAAGTGTCATCAGAGACGAACCGATGATCAGATAAGATAATCTTACCGCCATAAAGATAGCTGTCTGAAGACCTTCTCTTGTAATCTTCAGCTTCCAGATCGTTACAAGCGGTGTACCAGGTGTCAGGAACAGGTTAAAAAGCACGGTGATCATAAGAAGGATCATAACCGCTTTCATTCCTTTAATCATGAACTTGAAAGGTACCTTTGACATCTTAATGATAACGGCCAGAACGATGGTCGTCACAACATATGCCGCAAAGGAGCGAAATACAAAAAGTGATACGATAAATGCAAGTGTCCATACAAGCTTTGTTCTTGGGTCCAGCTTATGGATCACAGAATCTGCCGGATAATACTGTCCGATCGTTATATCTCTGATCATGATCTGGTCACCTGCTTTCTGTTAAAATTAGCAAAAATCTCCTCTGCCGCCTCTTCGATCGTAGTCGTATGTACATCTACGTCAAATCCGCTTGCTGCCAATTCCTGCATTACATAGGTTACCTGCGGTGCCGCAAGTCCGATGGATTCCAGATCCTTATAATTTTCAAAGACCTTCTTCGGTGTATCATTGTAACGCATACAGCCCTGTTCCATGACAATGATCCTGTCCACATACTTTGCAACATCTTCCATGCTATGAGATACAAGGATGATAGTAATTCCTTCTTCCTTGTGGAGCTTTGCAATCTGATCCAGGATCTCATCTCTTCCTTTTGGATCAAGACCTGCCGTTGGTTCATCCAGAATCAATACGTCCGGATGCATCGCAAGAATTCCCGCAATGGCTACACGTCTCTTCTGTCCTCCGGACAGATCAAACGGAGACTGTTTGTAATATTTTTCTTTCATTCCTACCAGCTGAAGTGCATGTGCTGCCTGCTTTTCTACTTCTTCTTTTGGAAGCCCCATATTCTTTGGACCAAAACAAACATCAGTAAATACATCAATCTCAAACAGCTGGTACTCTGGATACTGGAATACAAGTCCTACTTTGCTTCGAAGTTCTTTCATGGAGTAGCCTTCTGCATAGATATCCTCTCCATTATAGTAGATCTTACCGCTTGTAGCCTTGTAAAGTCCGTTCAGATGCTGGACAAGAGTAGACTTACCGGAACCGGTATGACCAATGATTCCGATGAATTCTCCGTCCCTGATCTCCAGATTGATATCCTTGAGTGCATGCTTCTCGTATGCACTTCCAGGATTATAAACATAATTCAGATTTTCCAATTTAATGGACATGGGCACCTCCCTGCTGACCAGCCAAGGCGGCCTTCTCTGCCTGCTTCTTCACACGAAGCAGTTCACTGACAAGTTCTTCCCTTGTAAGGATTCCATCTGCAAGCTTTAATCCCTTTTTCTTCAGTTCGTAGGCAAGCATGGTAACCTGTGGCACATCCAGACGATGTGCTTTCAGCTCTTCCACGTGAGAAAAAACTTCTCTTGGAGTTCCCTGCATCAGGATACTTCCCTGGTCCATAACGATTACATGATCTGCATGGATAACCTCTTCCATGTAATGAGTGATCAGGATAACCGTTACTCCCTCTTCACAGTTCAGCTTAAGTGCTGCCTCAATTACTTCCTTACGTCCCACAGGATCCAGCATTGCTGTAGGCTCATCCAGCACGATACACTTTGGATGCATCGCAACAACACCTGCAATGGCTACACGCTGTTTCTGTCCTCCGGAAAGCTTATTCGGAGAATGGGAACGATACTCCCACATTCCGACTGTCTTAAGGCCTTCTTCCACTCGCTCTACGATCTTCTCTGATGAAAGTCCCATATTCTCCGGACCAAATGCCACATCCTCATCCACCACAGTACCGATGATCTGGTTATCCGGATTCTGGAATACCATACCGGCACACTGACGAATCTCCTTCAGCTTTTCTTCATCCTTCGTATCTTTACCATCAATATAGACCGTACCTTCTGTTGGAAGAAGAATCGCGTTGAGATGCTTGGCAAGTGTAGACTTTCCAGAACCATTATGTCCCAGAATCGCAATAAACTGTCCCGGCTGTACATCCAAAGACACATCGTTTACGGCTCTGTGGGTAGATTCTACCTTTCCATCATCTCCATAACGCTTATAGTCATGTATTAACTTCGCTATTTTAATAATTTCCTTCATGTCACGTTGGCTCCTAACCATATATGCATTCCGGCTTTCGCTATAATCTACAGCTGAGCTTCGTTAATGCTTTTAATTTCTTTGCTACATCAGGAGATAACATCTCTTTGGATGCTCTCCATTTCCAGTTATTTCCAAGGGTTGAAGGGAAGTTCATGCGCGCTTCCTGTCCAAGACCTAAGATATCCTGAACCGGAATGATACAGGTATCTGCAACGGAAAGCATTGCAAGTCTGATCAGTTCCCACTTCAGATCTTCCTCAGAAGTAGACTTCATATCAATATTCAGGTAATTTCCAACAAAAGCGGTGGTCTTTTTCTTCTTCTTCCATCCATGTACCATCTGCATCATGGTTTCATTGTCATGGGTACCGGTGTAACATACCATATTCTTCTGGTAGAACTGTGGCAGATGATCGCTCTGTCCGGATTCGTCAAATGCAAATCCAAGTACCTTCATATTCGGATAACCGCTGTCTTTTACGAGCTTACGAACAGTATCTGTCATAAGTCCAAGGTCTTCTGCGATAACATCTTTCTTTCCGAAGTTCTTCTCCATGGTTTCAAACAGATCCATACCAGGTCCCTTTTCCCACTTACCATTAACAGCAGTGGTATCTCCATAAGGAATCGCATAGTATTCATCAAATCCACGGAAATGGTCAATACGAACGATATCATACAGCTCAAAGCAATGCTTCATACGCTTCATCCACCATTCGTAACCAGTTGCCTTATGAACATCCCATCGATACAGTGGGTTGCCCCAGAGCTGTCCGTCGTCGGAAAATGCATCTGGAGGACATCCTGCAACCTTAGTTGGCTTTCCTTCTGCATCCATCTGGAAAAGTCCAGGATTCGCCCAAACATCAGCGCTGTCAAGTGCAACATAGATTGGAATATCACCAATGATCTTAATACCTTTTTCATTCGCATAAGTCTTCAGCTTCTTCCACTGCTGAACAAACTTGAACTGCATATATTCGTAAAATTCAATCTCTTCTGCATAAGTAGTCTTGTAATAATCCATGGCAAAATCCCATCTCTTACGGATGTCTTCTGCCCATTCCAGCCAGGAATTTCCTGCAAAACACTTCTTTACTGCCATGAAAAGTGCATAATCTTCCAGCCAGTCTTCATTCTCTTTAACAAATTCCTGAAATTCAGGATCTTCTGCGATCTTGCTTCTCTTATATGCCTTTCTCAGAAGTGCAAATCTCTTATTATACAGATCTCCATACTCTACATAGTTCGGATGATGGGTACAGTCTGCTTCTTTACATTCTGCTCTTTTCAGTACCTTTTCTTTTACAAGCTGATCCAGATCAATAAAATATGGATTGCCTGCAAATGTTGAGAATCCCTGATATGGAGAATCTCCGATACTTGTTGGTCCAAGCGGAAGGATCTGCCAGTAAGTCTGACCTGCCTTCACGAGGAAATCAACAAATTCATATGCTGCTTTTGAAAATGTACCAATTCCATATGGTGACCAGAGACTGCTGATTGGAAGCAGTACACCACTTTTTCTATCCATTGTTTCTTACTCCTTTACTATTCAACTCTTCTACGGTCGATCTTCTTGGAAAGCACCATTCCGATGGTCTGGAACAACTGTACCAGAAGAATCAGGATCACAACCGTAACGATCATGATATCAACCTGATAACGATAATATCCGTAACGGATCGCAATATCACCAAGACCGCCACCGCCAACAGTACCAGCCATTGCAGAATATCCAAGTACCGTACCGGTTGCGATAGTCGCATTAACAATAAGAGAAGTTCTTGCTTCTGTCAGATATACTTTGGTAATAATAGTCCAGGTGCTTGCGCCCATACTCTGTGCTGCTTCAATAACACCTCTGTCAACTTCTTTTAATGAAGATTCTACCATACGTGCAATGTATGGTGCTGCTGCAATCGTTAATGGAACGATAGTAGCAGAAGAACCATAGCTTCGTCCTACAATAAAGCTTGTAAGCGGCATAACAAGGATCAGAAGAATCAAAAATGGAATACTTCTGAAAATATTGGAAATCAGGTCAAATATTTTATAGATGGCTGCATTCGGGCGAATACCATCCTTTGCACATACCACAAGTAAAATACCCATCGGAAGTCCGAGCAGATAACCCACAAATGTTGAAGTCAAGGTCATATAAAGGGTTTCTCCGATACCACGGACGATCATCATGATTACTGCACTATCCCACATAATCTTTCAACTCCTCCACTGTTAATTTTGAATTCTTCAGATATTCGATCATCTTATCTGCAAGTGCTTCATCTTCCGGAAGCTGAAGTACCATCTCACCTTTTGCAACTCCGTCGATATCTCTTGTATTGGCATACAGGATATTCACGGAAGAACGAAATGCCAGGATCATGTTACTGATTACAGGTTCATAAGACGAATTCTCTGAGTATATGATACGAATACATCTCTTTCCCTTCATCTCTTCTACTTTTACAACACCCTGATAGATGAGCTTCTTTGCTTCTTTAGACTTTGGACTCATAAAGATATCATCCACTCTTCCATACTCTACCAGATTACCATGATCAATGATGGCTACATGGCTGCAGATTTCCTGAACTACTGCCATCTCATGAGTGATAATTACAATGGTAATACCGTACTTCTGATTGATCTCTTTCAGAAGCTGAAGAATAGACTTTGTTGTCTGTGGATCCAGAGCACTGGTTGCTTCATCGCAAAGCAGAATCTTTGGATCACTTGCAAGTACTCTTGCAATCGCTACTCTCTGCTTCTGTCCACCGGAAAGCTGTGCCGGATATGCCTTCGCCTTTTCCTCAAGACCAACAATCTTCAGATACTCGATTGCTTTCTCGCGTGCTTCTTTTTTCTTCATTCCGGCAATCTCCATCGGAAAACATACATTATCCAGAACACTACGCTGCATCAGCAGGTTGAAATGCTGGAAAATCATTCCGATATCCTTTCTTGCTTCACGAAGCTGCTTTTCCGAAAGTGATGCAAGGTCTTTTCCATCAACGGTAACAGTACCGCCTGTCGGTCTCTCCAGGAAGTTCAGACATCTTACCAGGGTACTCTTACCTGCACCTGACATACCGATGATTCCATAGATATCTCCCTTGAATATATCGAGAGACACATCATTTAATGCCTGGACATCAGCATCTTTTACTTTAAACTTTTTATCAAGATGTTCGATTTTAATAATCGGTTCCATTAGCTGATCCTTTCTCTTCATTCGTATATGATTGTTAACTTATAATAATTTGTGACATAATCTCACAAAATAACATTCTATATCAAAAACAGGGCAGATGCAAGCGGTATCCTGCATCTGCCCTGCTGTTCTTTTTCTATAGTTATAATGATGCCACGGATTTCTTCGCATTTCATGCTTTCGAAATCCTAAAACATTCGAAATCCGCACATTTTCTTACGAAAATGGCTTCTTTCTCATGTTATTACGGGTCCCAAAGTCATGTTTTTTCATGCAAGCATGAAACACATGACCTTTTGACCCTGGCATCATAATTATTCAGCCTTTAAAACTGTTCCTTCAAAAGGAATAACTGCGCCATCATACTTTTCGTTGATGAAATCCTTGATTGCATCTGACTTAAGTACGTCTACAAGTGCAACAATACCTTCTGCTTCTTCATTACCTTCTTTTACACAGATGATGTTAACGTATGTCTTAGCTGCTTCAGAATCAGAAGATTCAAATGCTACTGCATCCTGTCCTACAGAAAGACCAGCTTCTACTGCGTAGTTACCATTGATAACTGCGAATGCAACTTCACCAAGTACACGTGGAACCTGTGCTGCTTCAAGCTCCTGGATCTTGATATCTACAGACTTTTCTTCGATATCATTAACAGTTGCTGTAAGACCAACACCTTCTTTTAATGTGATGATGCCGTTGTCCTGAAGAAGAAGAAGTGCTCTTGCTTCGTTTGTTGTATCGTTAGGAACTGCGATTGTATCGCCATCAGCAAGTTCATCTAATGATGCCTTTGTTCCTGGGTAGATTCCAAATGGTTCATAATGGATATCACCTGCATCTACAAGTGTTGTACCTTTTTCTTCGTTGAAAGAATCAAGGTATGGTACATGCTGGAAATAGTTAGCATCGAAGTCACCAGCCTGTACTACAAGGTTTGGCTGAACGTAATCTTCAAATTCTACAACTTCAAGATCCCATCCCTGTTCTGCAAGGATTGTCTTTGCTTCTGCAAGGATCTCTGCGTGTGGTGTTGGTGATGCTGCAACTTTAATCTTTCCTTCTGCTGCTGCAGGTACTGCAAGCGCAAGTGTAAGAGCGATTCCTGTTAATAATGCTGTTGATTTTTTCATAATCTTTATCTCCTTTGTGAGGTATTTTTACTTGTCCCTATCATATATCTATAGTTTTTACTTGTCAATATGTGTGATATATAGTATTTTTCTATATCTTTGTATAGTTTAAAACTTAAAAACATCCGGAACGGAAATTCCGGATGTCTGTTAATTAGCACTTTTCTGGTTCTGGATATGTTACTCCAAATGTTTCTACTGTCATAGACTTGATCTTCTGTTCATCAAGTGGTCTGTCTCTGAAATCAGTATCTTCTTCTGCGATCTTATTCACAACTTCAATACCTTCTACAACTTTACCAAATGCTGCATATGCGCCATCAAGGTGTGGTGCTGCATTGTGCATGATAAAGAACTGAGAACCAGCTGAGTTTGGATGCATTGCTCTGGCCATTGAAAGAACACCTGGTGTATGCGCAAGGTTATTCTGGAATCTGTTCTGAGCAAACTCTCCTTTGATAGAATATCCTGGGCCACCCATACCTGTTCCCTGTGGACATCCACCCTGGATCATAAATCCTCTGATTACACGGTGGAAGATCAGTCCATCATAAAATCCCTTGGATACAAGGCTGATAAAATTGTTAACAGTGTTTGGTGCAACTTCCGGATAAAGCTCCGCCTTCATTACATCGCCGTTTTCCATTGTAATTGTAACAACTGGATTCTGTGCCATATTCGTCTATCTCCTTTTTCGTTTTTCATTATGACCACATTTATCATGGATTCCCTTTTTATGAAATCCATCCTACATTCTAAACACTTCGTCACTGAAATGCAATCTTTTTCTTAGAGTTCAATCTGAAGTTCTACCGGACAATGATCAGAACCATACACTTCTGTATGGATTGATGCACCGCAAAGCTTCTCCTTCAGGCACTCAGAAACACAGAAATAGTCGATTCTCCATCCAGCATTCTTCTCTCTTGCTTTGAATCGATAAGACCACCAGGAGTAAATATTCTCCTGTTCCGGATAGAAATAACGGAAAGAATCTACAAAACCAGCCTCAAGAAGTACCGTAAACTTCCCTCTTTCTTCATCTGTAAAACCAGCATTCTTTCGATTGGTCTTTGGGTTCTTAAGGTCGATCTCTTTATGTGCTACATTCAGGTCACCGCAGAAAACTACCGGTTTCTTCTCTTCCAACTTCTTCAGATATGCAAGAAAGTCCTCTTCCCACTTCATACGATAATCCAGTCTTGCAAGTTCGTTCTGAGAATTCGGAGTATATACTGTAATCATGTAATACTTTGGAAACTCCAAGGTAATCACACGGCCTTCCTGGTCATGTTCTTCGATCCCGATTCCATATGCCACTGATATCGGCTCTTCTTTTGTGAAGATTGCTGTTCCGGAATACCCCTTCTTCTTCGCATAGTTCCAGTATCCGTGATAGCCTTCCGGTGCAAAGTCGATCTGCCCTTCCTGAAGCTTGCTCTCCTGAATGCAGAAAATATCTGCATCAATTTCCTTAAAAAAATCTTCAAACCCCTTCTGCACGCAGGCACGAAGCCCATTCACGTTCCAGGATATCATCTTCTTCATAAACTGTTCTCCTTTTTATTAGTTAAAAATTAACTGAAATCATGCAGTAATCTCATCATACTGCGCAATTCCTCAACCGGTATCTGTCCTGGCGCTGAAGCTTTTCCAACTGTTCCGAATGTAAGCGCTGATCCGAAGATTTCCCCGGTAAGTCTGCTTAAAACACCTTTGCCGCTCATGGACATAGTTATGACCGGTGTCTTTGTATATTCTTTTTTCATGATTCTTGTAGCATCAAGAAGTGTGATAATATCTTCAGTTCCCTGTGGCATTACTGCCATCTTTGCAACATCCATCCCTTTTTCCTGCATCAGACAGAGTCTTCGAATAATCTCTTCCTTCTCTGGTGTCTTATGAAAATCATGATTGGAACCGATAACCTTGACACCTTTCTCATGTGCTTTTTGAATCAGACAGGCTGTGGTCTCATCCTTAAGAAACACTTCTACATCAATCATATCGACGCACCCTGCATCCACCAGAGCCTCATATAATGCAATGTATGTTTCATCTGACAATTCCTGTTCTCCCCCTTCAGCCTTTGTACGGAAAGTCGCAAGAAGCGGTGTGTCCCCGATTTTATCTCTCAGAATCTGTGACAATTCTATTACTGCTTCCAATTCTTTGACATTCTCAAGAAAATCCAGTCTCCATTCAATAATGTCCGGAGTATGCGGCATGATATTCTCAGCAGAAGCAATCACTTCTTCCTTAGTCTTTCCAACAATCGGAACACAAATCTTCGGAAGACCTTCTCCCAGTACCATATCTCTGATCTTTACAACTGTATTCATATTCCTATATACCTCTCTATTGTAACTATATATTATCTCTGTTGAAATTCTATATTCACATTTCCACCAAAAATGCTATACTCTACTTTAGGACACTAAAAGCCAAAAGTAAATACCTGGAGGATAAAAATAATGATTACAGGACATACACGTCTCACCGGCCTCATTGGAAGTCCGGTTGCACATAGCATTTCGCCTATGATGCATAACGAATCTTTCTCAATGCTGGGACTTGATTATGTATATCTTTGTTTTGATATCAAAGAAAATGAAATGGAAGATGCTGTTAAAGCCCTTCGTCTTATGAATGTAAAAGGTTTCAACTGTACTATGCCTGCCAAGATCAGAATGTTTGAGCTTGCTGATGAGTTATCACCGGCAGCAAAGATGATCCAGGCTGTCAATACCGTTATAAATGAAGATGGGAAATTCATCGGTCACAATACCGATGGAGTAGGATATATGCAGTCAGTTAAAGAAGCCGGATATGATATCATCGGCAAGAAGATGACACTTCTTGGCGCCGGCGGTGCCTCTACTGCAGTTGCATGCCAGGCAGCACTTGACGGTGTATCTGAACTTGCTATCTTTAACCGAAGAGGACGTTCCTGGAATCGTGGTCAGGAGCTTGTAGACCGCATCAATTCCATGACAAACTGTAAAGCCGCTCTCTACGATCTGGAAGATCTGACAGAATTAAAGAAACAGGTTTCTGACAGCGCAATCCTGACAAACGGAACTTCTGTCGGAATGGCTCCAAATGACAATGCAACTCCTGTACCAGACTTTTCAGTATTCCACGAAGGACTTATCGTATCTGATGTCATCTATAACCCAAGACAGACACTACTGTTAAAACAGGCTGCTGAGTACGGCTGCCACACTTTTAACGGACTCTATATGTTACTCTATCAGGGAGCAGAAGCATTCCGCCTTTGGACCGGAGAAAACATGCCGGTAGACCATATCAAAGCCAAATTTTTCAAACAATAATCATCAGAAAGGGAGGTGTCGCCACCTCCCTTTTAGTTTACATATTTAAGAATCGGCAGATGCTTTCCACCACGAATACTACCGCACAGCAGCTCACCGCCACCTGGAAAAGGTTCGCTCCAAACCATGATGCTGCGATACCTACAACCAGTGCGCAAAGTCCTGCAATAGTATACGTTGTATCCTGAATGATTGCCGGGAATGTCATTACTGCCAGTGTTACATACGGCAGATAGAATAAGAATGTCCGGATAAAACGATTCTTGATCTTACCACGAATCAAAGTAAGCGGCAGGATTCTGATCAGAGAAGAAACACATGCAGCCACCAGAATATAAAGATATATATTATGTTCCATCTGTTATTCCTCCTCATCCTTTGTTGGAAACAGCACCGCTGCTATGCCTGTGATCACAACTGTCAGAATGATCGTCTTCATACTACCAGAAATATTGGCTGTAAATGACAATTTCGAAAATACATAGCTTGCCGCAAAGCTCACCAGCACCAATCCGGCGATAATCTTATTCTCCTTGGCAGGCGGTACGAATACCGCAAGGAACATACCATAAAGTGCTACGCTAAGCGCACTTACTACCATAGCCGGAAGTATATTACCTGCGACAATACCGATCGCTGTACCGGATGCCCACATCGGAAATGCTACCAGCATAGCTCCATACGGATAGTATGGATTCACATCCCCCTTAGTTGCTATGGTGATACCGAAAATCTCATCTGTAATACCAAAACCAACCAGAATACGGTGAAACAGGTTCGTTGTTGTTGATAAACGCTGACTTAATGCAGCACTCATAAGGAGATATCTTGCATTGGCAACAAGAATAATAAGTGCCATCTCCCAGTAAGGCGCCTGTGCCTTAATCGCGGTAAATTCCGCGTATTCTCCCGCAGAGGCGTGATTCAGAAAACTTGATATAAAACCCTGAAATGGATTCATTCCGATTCGTTTTGCTGTAATTCCAAGGGAAAAAGCAACAGCAAAATATCCAAGTCCAATCGGAATACCATCTCGTAATCCATTGCGGAAAACACTGAATGTTCCTTCCTTTGTATTCGACATATTGTAGTCCTAACCTCCCTTATTCCTCTTCTCCTGTCATCTCATCATAAGTCTCCAGAAAATGATGTCTGACTCCATCCCTTTTATAAGCAACCACAGTACTTAGATTCACATTCTCAACACTCTTAAAGATATTGGTCTCGACAAATGGATTCACCTTTCTTAATTCCCTGATGAGTTCCTTTATCTCTTTTCGTTTTGATGTCGTCTCATGTTCATTGGAAGCCACATTCTCTGTAAACTTACATGCACATTGTAAAAAATGAAGATCATTATAGTCTCTCCACGCTATAATGTCATCTTCTCTCACAAGATATAGTGGTCGAATCAGCTCCATCCCTTCAAAGTTCGTACTATGAAGCTTTGGCATCATCGTCTGCACCTGTCCTCCATAGAGCATTCCCATCAGGATTGTCTCAATGACATCATCAAAATGATGGCCAAGTGCAATCTTATTACAGCCCAGCTTCTTTGCATGACTGTAAAGATAACCACGACGCATACGTGCACAGAGATAACAAGGCGATTTCTCGATATCAAAAACTGCATCAAAGATCGTGGAATCAAAAATATCTACCGGAATGTGGAGCTTTTTTGCATTCTCTTCGATTCTTTCACGATTCGCAGGGCTGTAACCTGGATCCATGACGAGAAAACGTACTTCAAAATCAAACTTATTGTGAAGCTTCAATTCCTGAAAACACTTTGCCATCAGCATAGAATCTTTTCCGCCCGAAATACAGACAGCGATCCTGTCTCCAGGCTTTACAAGCTCATAAGTATTGATTGCCTTTGTAAACTTTGACCAGATAGCTTTCTTATACTTCTTACGCAGACTTTGCTCAACCTGCTTCACATATTCATCTTTCTGATCCTGCTTTTCCGGTCTGTAAAAACCTGTATTCATCAGATTCTCATCCTGCATCAATAAAATTCCTTCCTGTATTCAAGTTATGATATTAATATCCCGCCTAGTACAACGTTCTGCAAATATCTGTACTAGCTTACTTCTCGTCACACACCTGGAAAATGTAGAACTTCAGATAGTAAGATTCATCTGCAGACCAGAGGATCGGATGATCTGCTGCCTGTGTACGAAATTCAACCTGGCGTAATCTCTTATGCGCACTGACTGCTGCCTGCTGGATCACCTTTGTGAAATTCTCGTAATCCATATAATGAGAGCAGGAACAGGTGGCAAGATAACCGCCATCCTTTACAAGCTTCATTCCACGGATATTGATCTCACGATACCCCTTCATGGCATTCTTGATCGTATTCTTTGCCTTTGTAAAAGCCGGTGGATCCAGAATTACAACATCATACTGCTCCCCTGCTGCCTCCAGCTTTGGAAGCTCATCAAATACATCTGCTGCGCGAAAATGCACTGTATCCTCCAGATGATTCCTTCTTGCGTTCTCAGTAGCCTGCTGTACTGCATACTCAGAAATATCAAGACCTGTTACATCCTTTGCACCTGCTATACCTGCATTAAACGCAAAAGTTCCCATATGAGTGAAGCAATCCAGAACTTTCTTATCCTTACAGATCCTCTGGATAGCAAGTCGGTTGTACTTCTGATCCAGGAAAAATCCGGTCTTCTGTCCATCTACTACATCTACTAGGTACTTTACACCGTTCTCTACGATCTCAACATTGGTATCAAATTCCGGACCAATAAAGCCCTTTACCTGCTGCATGCCTTCTTTTTTTCGTTCTTTGGCATCGCTTCTCTCATATACACCGATGATCTGAATGCCATCCTCTGCAAGTACTTCTTTGAGTAAACGGACAATCGTTTCTTTTAATCTGTCAATTCCAAGTGCCAGTGACTGGACAACCAGTACCTGCTCATACTTATCCACAACAAGACCAGGGAGGAAATCTGCTTCGCCGAAAATAACTCGGCAGCTTGAAGTATCCACTGTATTTTTACGATATTCCCAGGCATTCTTTACACGCATGCGAAGAAATGCTTCATCAATCTCCACATCTGCTTTTCTTGTCATCATACGGATACGGATCTTGGAATTCTGATTGATAAATCCTTTTCCCATTGGATATCCATCAAAATCATGAACGATCACAATATCACCATTGGTAAATGTTCCAACAATGGATGCAATCTCATTATCGTAGATCCATAAGCCGCCTGACTTCAAAAATCTCCCTTCACCCTTTTTTAAGGTTACAATCGTATTGCTCATTATTGCCTCCGAAATCAGAATTCAATATCTTCATGTGATACGGTGATGGTTCCTTCCGGTCCATTCGCATACATAAATACAATCTGCATTACTTCTGATCCACTATTCCATACTGCATGTGGAACTCCCTGTGGGAATAAGAATACAGAACCTGCGCATACATCATATACTGTCTCTCCAATGAGGATCTTTCCGTTACCGGATACTACATAACCTGTCTCTTCTCCCTGTGGATGAGAGTGTACCGGAAGTACTTTTGTTCCAGGCTGATAAAATGTAGTACATACTGACATATATTTTCCGCCTGTTGACTCAGGAGTCTGAAGCCAGATAGCATCTCTTCCCGGTAATTCTCTTTTATCACCACGTTCTACATGCGTAATAATTCCTTTTTCCATAATTATTCTATCCTTTCACCTAACGTTTTATATCATATTAAATTACAGTTATCTTTTATCATAACACAATTCAGACAAAAAGAAACAGCCTATTTCATAGACTGTTTCATCATTTATTCTAATCTTATTTAATCCTGTCTGCCTGGATAAACAATACCAGCCCGATCACGAACATGATGGAGATCATCGCTACGCCACGATTTACATCTCCTATAAGCTGTGATACAACGCCAACTACTGTAGTACCCACAAATGCCGCTCCCTTACCACAGATATCGAGAAGTCCAAAGTATTCACCTGACTGATTGACAGGAATAATCTTGGTAAAGTAAGAACGTGACAAGGCCTGAATACCACCCTGGAACATTCCAACCAGTACAGCAAGTGTCCAGAACTGCCACTGATGTTTCAGGAATATTGCAAATATTGCAATTCCAAGATAAGCAATGATACATACAAGGATCAGCTTTCCGGTATCGAACTTATCAGAAAGGATACCGAATAAAATAGCAAATGGGAATGCAACGATCTGAGTTACCAGCAGTGCCAGAAGCAATCCTGTTGAATCAAGTCCTAATGCCGCACCATACGCAGTCGCCATATCGATGATCGTATAAACACCATCGATGAAGAAGAAAAAAGCAAGTAAGAAAAGAAATACCTTTTTCTCATTCTTTACATCTTTTAATGTACTGCCAATACGTGAAAAGCTGTCTTTCAATGGATGTGCTGAAGTCTCTTCTGCGAAATGAATCTGCTTATAATCTCTTAACAGTGGAATACTCATCACAAGCCACCATACTGCAACGATACCAAATCCAATTGCCATTGCCGTTTCAAAAGACAATCCAATCTTATCGTATCCTAACACCAGCACAAGTGCCAGAACAAATGGAATACAGCTTCCGATATATCCCCATGCATAACCAGCTGAAGATACCATATCCATACGATCCTCTGTTGTAATATCTCCCAGCATAGAATCGTAGAAGATCAGACTTCCGGAAAAGCCAATCTTTGCAATGATAAATACGATCAGGAATGCAAGCCAGCTTGAAATAAATCCAAGCACTGCACATCCGATAACACCTACTGCGATAAAACAGAGAAAAATCTTTTTCTTATAATCTTTTGTATCTGCCATTGTTCCAAGGATCGGTCCAAGAATTGCCACGATCACTGTACAGATAGATGCAGCATATCCCCAATACGCCAGATAATCTACCGATGACAATCCTGCTATATCTCCAAGATGGTTAAAATAAATCGGCATGATTGTTGCTACCAGTAAAACAAATGCAGAATTACCTACATCATATAATATCCAGCTGCGCTCTTTTTTTGTTAATTTCCCCTTCATCTTTTCTCTCTCTTTACTTCATATTTCATACGATAAATTAAAATGGCATAATATCGAGAGTTTTCTCAACCTTCGTTTTGCTGTTCTTCATAGTTACGATGATTTCATCATATTTCTTTGAAAATGCCTTTCCGGCTTCGAGCTCTACTGTCTTACTCTTGTTAAAGCTCTTACCAACAATCTTCTTCACTGTCCAATCTTTTGCAGGAGTAATCACCAGCTTATGGCTGCTCTTTGTTGAATATTCGCCGCCATAATATACTTCTGTAGCGTTCATACCGAAATTAGTTCTGTCAATTTCCTTATCATCCAGTTTCATGCTCTTCACCGGATTACTGTAATCATACACATAAATCTTTGTCTTGCAGTTATAAGTCTTATTATTAACTTTAACCTGATACTTTACTGTTGTAGTACCTGCCTTTTTCAGCTGTACAAGAGGTCCATACTTTGTTCCGGTACCCAGCTGATTAAATACAGACTTGGATGGCTTCGCAGCAACAGATGCCTTGGAAGAGGTCATCTCCCAGAAAGTCTTTTTACAATCATTATTAAATTGTTTTGTCTCATACTTCTTATTCTTAAGTTCCAGCCAAAGTCTTACTCTGTTCTGAAGCCCCTTCTTATATTCCACTCTAACCTTTTCTGTGTACGTAAAAGGAAGTGACGCAGCCTGTGAGCAAACACCCATCATTCCAATCAGCATAGCAGCTAAACATACTGCTAAAATCAGCTTTTTCTTAATATAATTTCTCATCATTTTCTCCTTTTCCAGTAGTCGTTCCCTTGTTGTTTCTATGGTTTCTATATATTCCTTTTTAATATACCTTTTGCAGGAAATGCTGTCAATTTATTTCTCATACTCAATGAGTCTGCAGATTTTATTCAAATCTTCCTCTCCTGCACAGGTACAGATTGCATAAAGCGCTGCACCAAATGCAGCTTCCTCCTTGTGAACCGGTATCTGCATTGGCATCTGATAGATTGTCTCAAATACCTTTCTCAGCCATGGATTCATACGAATTCCATTCCCACTTCCAATCAGATACTTTGGCTTACTGGCCCCCTGTTCTCTCATGAGTCTATGGTACGTAACCAGTTCTTCTGCAATCCCTTCCAGAATAGCTGCTGTCATTGCCGTCGGTGTAAAATTATCAAGCGTCATCTTCTGAATACTGCCCGTAAGAGATGGATCCTCTCTTGTTCCACAGAATCTTGTGTCTGCAACCAGCTTTGCCCCTGCGCTCTTTCCCGGTTCTTCTTCTTTTAATAGCTCACTCATACGGTCATATAGTTTTCCCGTTTTTTCACCTGTCATTGCTTCTACTGTCATTGCGAAAAACTTTTCCAGCGCTGCGTAAGCACGACCTCCGCACAGGCCGGAACCGACAAGAATATAAGAATCGCCCACAAGAGGACGAAGTTCTATCCCTTCTGCCTTCACGTAATGGTCAATCCCGGCAGATACCTGACTCCCGGTTCCTATATTAAAAAGAACAGATTCTTCCGGGTACTTCACGGAGCCTAATATACTTGCCTGGTTATCTCCAATCGATGCCGCTACAGGAATTCCCTGTTTTGTCTTTCCAAGAAGAACAAAACCATTACTGCACTGAGGAAGAAGTGTCACATCCATTCCTGCTTCTGTAATCTTTTTCTGATCAAAGGAAAGCTGCTGAAGATCAAAGCAGCCAAGACTGGCAGCCATGGACGGTGTTGTTACCGGTACCTTTTCTCCTGTCAACTGTAATCCTATATAATCAGGGATTGTGCAAAAATATCTGGCATTCTTCGGTAATAAATTCTTTTGGGTCAGATAGTAGAAAGTACTGATTCCAAATCCGGTTGCGCAGGCATAACCCGTCTTCTCTGACAGTTCATCTGTATATCTTTTTCCCTCTTCTGTCATCTCATTCCCGCTTTCATCCTGCCAGGTATAAAGCGGACTGACTGCACTGCCTTTCTCATCTACAAAAACAATTCCATGCATCTGACCGGTAAGACCAATACCACAGATATCATCATAAGTACTGATAAACTCCTGATACATCCCATCCACAAGATTCCAGATTCCTTCTGCATCCTGAATCTTTTCATGTAGTTTTCCTTCCAGGAAAAATTCATTAGCCAATGTTCTTACATCAAGAATCGATCCGTTCTCTGCATCAAGAACGATCCCGCAGATCGTTGTTGTTCCAATATCAATTCCAATCGCTTTCATCTGCATAATCTCCTTTCTAAAGTCTGACTTTTATGCTTATATTACCATAAATAAAAAGAGGTGTACACCGTTCTGTCGATGTACACCTTTATTCTTAACGATTAATATACGCTTCGTTTAATCCATCTTCATGATCCCAGATATCTTCCCATGTAGAACCTTTCCACATGAATACCATACCCTTGTACAAACGGAAGTTCTTATCTGCTTTACGGATCTTTTCCATCTCTTCGTCAGTCAGGAAATCCTCTGTTACGCACTTCAGATTGCCAATATATTCATTCTCATAGATTGAGAATGGAATTGGAATGTGACCTCTCTGTACAGCCCATTTCACACAGATGATAGCTGGATGACAATTGTGTGCTTTTGCAATCTCAACGATCTCAGGCATCTCAAATGTCTTAAGGTCATATGGGGTAGTATCACGAACCGGACGAATCGGTCCACCCATAGGACCGTAAGCAATCAGCTGAATACCATGTTCTTCACAGAATTCAAACAGTCTTGGCTGCTGGAATGTCGGATTAGTCTCAACCTCGAGAACGGCTGGCTTAATGCGGCAAAGTGGAAGTACTTTTTCAAGCTTGGATACTGTCATGTTAGACATACCGATACTTCTGACAAGTCCCATATCTACCAGTTTTTCCATCTGACGCCATACTGACATATATTCTTCTGTAGAAAATGGTACTGCATTCGGGTTAAACTCTTCCAGATGTGCACCTGGTTCATGGTAACATGGGAATGGCCAGTGAACCATGTAAGAATCCAGATAATCAAGCTGAAGATCACGAAGTGTCTGTGCACAAGCTACCAGAACATCTCCCTTTCCGTGCATGTCATTCCACACCTTTGACATGATCGTTACTTCCTCACGCTGAACAACACCCTCTGCAAATGCCTGTGCGAATACCTTACCGATCTCTTTTTCATTCTGGTAAGCAGCTGCGCAGTCAAAAAGACGATATCCTGCTCTGATTGCACCTGCAACTGCTGCCGATACATCTTCTGCACCGAACTTATCGTTGCCAAATGTGCCCATACCAATACCTGGAATAACCATACCATTATTCAGTTTTCTCTGTGGCACTAAAGCCGGATTGATTTTTTCCATGAATAAACCTCCTGTTATATAGTTTTATATTCTTAGTCCGTAATTAATAAAGTCCATCAGTAATATGACTGTCAACATATGGATCGTCTGTAATATAAACCTTACCAGCATCCTGATTACGAACGATCTCTACGAATGTCTTTCCCTGATTCAGGGTAATCTCGTTGCCATCCATATCGTAGTAACGTGTTACATTAAAGTCGCACTTTCTGACATCAAAGGATGCCTGGATAGATGTAATGTTAGTCAGAAGTCTTTCATCCGGATCCCAGTTTTCTTTCTGCCAGGTAATTCTTTCTGCACGTCCATTGGTAATAAACCATCCATCTCCGCTTTCTCCATTGTTTACCGGATCTGTCCAGAGATAGTGGTCATCAAGCATAATAGATGGGCATTCCTGAATGATGATATTCTTGTAAGAGAGCTGTTCCCCTGTCAGGTTGTCAACCTGTCCATATCCGAATTCAGAACGGTAGTATACTTCTTCATCAGAATTATAATCAAAACGTGGATGGTTGTAATCAAAACCTGGTAATACAACATTCGCTGTTTCTCCATCTTCCAGATATACCGGCTCTCCATCCTTTGCAAACCTGTAATGTCCCTTATAGCCTTTTACATACTTTGTACGCCAATCGCAGTTCTCGATTACATTGTGAATGAGATCATAATTGGTATAGATTCCGGTTACGCCATCATGATCACGAATATACGCAGCGCTTCCATCATTCAATCTGTAATCCTGTCCATCCTCACCAAATGGGATACCTGCAATATCAAAGGTTCCTCTAAGCTGGAGAATCGGAACTGCATAGATTACCTGTCCGAAATGTCCATAATAGGCATCGAATTCACGTGCATAATATACGAAATATGGTCTGCAGGAACGGATCGGCATAATCTGACTTGCATCCTGATAATCTTCAAAAAGTCCCATCATACGAGTGATGCCACCCTCTACCATAGCTTCATACATAACATCTGCGTAGCTTGTTCCTCTCTGCCACTGAACTGCTTCTGAGTCATTCTCAATCATCAGACCTACCGGTCTTCTACGTCCGATCGATCTTGGAACTTTTTCACCTGTAAGATAACTTCTGCACATCTTTTCTTCTGCAGAAGCTGTTAATCCTAATGCGGCAGAAAGCATAGTCAATGCCATTGCCGCTGCCAATACGTGTTGCTTCATACTTATACTCTCCTTAAAAAAATAATTAGTTATTCTACGGAAACAATAGCGAAGTCACTGCTTTCCATCGACAGCTGTACCATCATTTTCCGCATATTCACCGTCTGAATATTACCAAGAATCTTTAATTCGAATCGAACATTCTCATTGTCCTCTGAATACGCCAGCAGTTTCATCTGATCCATATTGTAACCATAATCTCCAATCATACTTAAAATCGCGGACATGGAGTTCGGGATATTCGGTCTGGTAAGCTGCATAGTGATACTGCTTGTCTCCTCCGGTATTGTGAGCCCCTTTATCAGATTCTCATATAATTCCGGGACATTCTCATAAAGAACACCATACTGATACATTCTGCTTGTCTCGATAACTTTTCTTACAACGGAAAGATAACCAGGCTTTCTGTTCTCCGGGACCCCTTCACCCAGTTTTTCCAGCATTGCTATCTCTCTGTCAGCACGAAATATCACATAATTCTTTGACTCGATCTTCGAAGCGATAACCTGCTCTGAACAATCCAGTCGTTTCATCAGTAATTCCTTGATACTCTCATCAATTGCATCAATTTCTTTTCTTATAATGTCAAGTGAAGCCATCACAATTACCTCCATCTTCTTTACCCATTTATCATAGCACGGTCTTGTTTGTGCTTCAACTATTATAGTGGTCCTTCTGTACTGATACACAGTACGATGGAGTTTTCGTCTAATCCAAGCTGATTCCGAATTTCCTGATATTCAGTCTTTTTCATAATCTCAGCTACAATACCGGTAGTTACTGCACCGCTTTCGCCGGAAGCAATCATAGGATCCTCACCAAGTGGTTCAGACAGAATCCGCATCCCCGTCAGTGTTACGCTATCATCACAGGATAATGCATAATCTGCGTAACGTTCCAGGATATCCCATCCGATGGTACATGGTTCTCCACAGCTTAATCCTGCCATTATTGTATTAAGGTTATGCACAAAATGTCGTTTCCCGTCTGCGGCCTTTGCCGTCTGGAATATACAGTCTGCGCCTGACGGCTCCACGATACTGATGATCGGCTTTTCATTCTGATAAGCATCGGCAAAGAAACCTGTTAATGCACCGGCCATTGCACCTACACCTGCCTGAAGGAAAATGTGCGTCGGCTTTATCTTTTTCAACTGTTCTACGATTTCCAGACCCATGGTGGTATATCCCTGCATGATAAGTGCCGGAACTTCTTCGTAACCATCCCATGCAGTATCCTGTATCAGAATCCAGCCATTCTCTTTTGCAAGCTTTTCTGTATATCTGACGCAGTCGTCATATTGCATATCTGTAATCTCAGCATATGCGCCCTCATTTCTGATATTCCGGAGGCGTTCCTGCGCAGAACCGGCTGGCATATAGACATGTACTTCCTGACCAAGATTTTTCCCTGCCCAGGCAACTCCGCGTCCATGATTGCCATCTGTTGTAGTAACAAATACCTTTCGTTCGTCCAAACCCTCCAGTAACTTACTCATGGCATAGCTTCCGCCGAGTCCTTTAAATGCATTCAGTCCAAAACGCTTGCTTTCATCCTTCACATACAACTGCTTTAGTCCCAGTTCAACAGCCAGGGCACTTAGCTTTACCAAAGGAGTCGCCTGATATTCCTTCAATGTCTCATGAAATGCTCTTGCCTTTGCTGCTTTTTCTACTCCGAAATCATAAACCTCTTTCGAAGACTGTTTTATACTCGTAATCTGAATACTCATTGGCTCTATTTTTCCTGAATTTCCTTGCCTGTCATATGTTCAATCTCGATTTCAAACATCTGAACATGTTTCCCGTCTGCTGCGATTTCCTCATCAATAAGCTGCATGGACGGGTAATACTTCACGGCAAGTTCTTTTACTCTTTTTAAGATTTCTTCCTGGCTTTCAATCAGTCTGCATCTGCCAAATACAACTACACTTTGCATAAATGGCGCCCATTTCTCTTCTTCTTTCACTGTCTCATTGCCATAAACCGTAAAGCAGACTTTATCGGACTTTCTGATGGAATCAATCTTATGACCTGCCTTTGCTCCATGAAAGAATATCTTCTGTTCCTCTTCTGAATAGAGATAGTTGATTGGAATTGCATATGGATATCCATCATCACCATTTACTGCAAGTACTCCTCTTCTTGATGTCTTAAGAAGCTGATTCACTGCTTCCATATTAATTTCTTTATTCTTTCTTCTAACCGGTCTAAACATATTATTTTTCCTCCTCTATTACAAAAAGTACCTATAGATCAGCTTCCCTGCCTATAGGTACTTTTTATTATTTATTTACGAACTGCTCCTCCATTTATAACCTACATTCTAAAAAAGGCACCCGGACAATTCCGAGTGCCTTCTATAGAATAACATTGTTTCTCACAAATAACAATAATACATTGATTTATTTGAAATATCTGTCAAGCATACCCTTAAGAGCTTTTCCATGTCTGGCTTCATCTCTTGCCATCTCATGAACTGTATCATGGATTGCATCAAGACCATTCTTCTTAGCACATGCTGCAAGTTCGAACTTACCAGCTGTTGCACCGAATTCACATTCAACTCTCCATGCAAGGTTGTCTTTTGTTGTAGCTTTCATGTTCTTTTCAAGGTCTTCGCCGAGAAGTTCTGCAAACTTAGCAGCATGTTCAGCTTCTTCGTAAGCTGCCTTTTCCCAATAGAGACCAATCTCTGGATAACCTTCACGATGTGCAATACGAGCCATGCAAAGGTACATACCAACTTCTGAACATTCACCCTGGAAGTTAGCCATTAACTGTTCGAAGATATACTTCTTGTCTTCTTCGCTGATATCTGGATTGTTCTTTACTGTCTCGCCATAGATACCATACTTGTGTTCTGCTGCAAGCTGGATCTCACCCTGAACTTCCATCCATGCCTTTGGTGACTTTGCGTGACATACTGGACATTCTGCTGGAGCAGCTTCACCTTCATAAACATAACCACATACTTTACATACAAACTTTGCCATTCTTATATCCTCCATTTCAATTACTGACACTTTGAACAAATACCTCTAAAGTGAATATCCGCATCCAGGTAAGTTACACCCTGTGAATTGCGAACAAGTCCTGTCAGGTCCTTAATCACATCCATATCCACATCAAAGACCTTACCACAATGGATACAATGTCCATGGTAATGATCGGTCAGTGTAAAATCGTAATGATCAGCTCCACCCGGAACTGCTACATACCTGATCTTCCCTTCCGCAGCCAGTACTTTGAGATTCCTGTATACGGTTCCTCTTCCAATCGAAGGGTAGTCAGGATGAATATACTCATACACATCATCTGCTGTCACATGGCTTCTCAGAGTCTGAACAGCATTCAAAATGATGTCTTTTTGAATCGTATTTCTTCTCTCCATACGCGCTCCTTATTAGTATTTATTCTCAATAAGGATTATATATTATATTTTACATAATTGCAACTTCTTTTTTATTATTTTAACAAGAATTAGGTAAAATCGATAATCTATTTACTAGACATCGTAACTCTTCTATTGTTAACATATGAAAAAAGCAAAGGAATTGTGACGTAATGAAAATGATTTTTAAACTATCCAAAGAGGCTGCACGTTATAAAGGCTATTATGTGGGTGCCATTCTCGCCACTTTATGTCTTACTCTTGTGAATCTTGCAGCTCCAAGAGTTCTTTCAAAGGCAACTGGTCTGATGAGCAAAGAGATTACCCCTGAGACACTTGGCAATATCCAGACACTCGGATTTATTCTGTTTGGCTTATATCTGTCCAGAGTAATATTTCGCTTTCTGAATAACTACCTTGCACATAAAGCTGCCTGGGAACTTGTTGGTGATCTGCGTCAGCGAATCTATGTCAAGCTTCAGGATATGGATCGTTCTTTTTTTCAGGATAAACAGACTGGTGATCTTATGAGCCGTGTTGTGAATGATACTCGTGAATTTGAACTTCTGTATGCGCATATCATCCCGGAGATCATATCAAATATCATTACATTTTCCGGAGTACTTATCATATTGTTGTTTATCAACTGGAAGCTTGCTCTTTTAACCTGTTTTCCAATTCCATTCATACTGGTTTCCGGGGTCATCTTCGCCAGGATCGTTCGTCCTTACTTTCGCGCTTCCCAAAAGGTTATGGGAGAATTAAATGCAAAACTTCAGGATAATCTTTCCGGTCTTCTTGAGATACAGGCATTCGGACAACAGGACGAAGAAAGCAACCTCATGAGAGAAGCAAATAATCGCCAGGTGTCTGCCATGCTCCGTGCACTAAAAGCAAGTGCGATCTTCCATCCAACAGTAGAATTCATTACTTCATTGGGAACTGTTCTGGTTATCATAATCGGAGGATATCTCGCATATAAAAGTGGTCTGTCAATGGAAGATGTTCTCTCTTTTATCTTATATCTCTCCTTATTCTACACACCGGTATCCGGTCTTGCCCAGCTTCTTGAGAATCTTCAGCAGGCTCTTTCAGGTGCTGAACGTGTAAGCCTTATCCTGGATACTCCATCTAAAATCGTAGATGCTGCAGATGCAAAAGATATCTCAACATCAGAAGGATCTATCACCTTTGAACATGTTAAATTCTCTTATGAAGAAGGCAATCCGGTACTAAATGACATCTCTTTCAACTGTAAACCTGGAAGTATGATTGCACTTGTGGGGCCAACAGGTGTCGGAAAAACTACAACAACGCAGCTTCTCTCACGATTCTATGACCCGGATTCCGGAAGAATCCTGATTGATGGGATAGATATTTCCCATATTACTCTTAGAAGTCTTCGTAAACAAATTGCTCCTGTCCTTCAGGATACTTTCCTGTTTCATGCAACTGTTGCTGAGAATATCGCATATTCCCGTCCGGATGCTACAATGGAAGAAATCATCGAAGCAGCAAAATCTGCACATATTCATGAAGATATCATCGCTATGCCACAGCAATACCAGACCTTGGTTGGTGAGCGTGGTCTTCGCCTTTCCGGTGGACAGAAGCAAAGAATCGCAATTGCAAGAGCTATTCTCTGCAAAGCTCCAATCATTGTCCTTGACGAAGCAACGGCCTCTGTTGATGTTCAGACAGAACGTCATATTCAGGCTGCCATTGCTGAATTAACCGGAAAGAAAACCATCGTTGCCATCGCGCACCGACTTTCTACTATACAACATGCTGACCAGATCATTGTCATCGAGGATGGAAAAATCTCGGAACAAGGAACACACGAGGAACTGATCAAACACAAAGGGTTTTATTACCAACTGTGTCAGAACAGCTAATATTGAGGACGTGAGCCATTGGGGACGGTTCACGTCCTCAATGGCATTCAGCGGCACACTTTTTGATATTATTTCGAATTATTAAATGACATCAGATTCTATCTTTGCTATAATGTTCGCGGTGTATGTGAAAATCATAATTATTAGGAGTGGAATCATGAAAGAAATAGCAGTACTTATCCCTTGTTATAACGAAAGCAAAACAATAGGAAAAGTTGTCAGTGATTTCAAGACCGTCCTGCCTTGTGCTGATATCTACGTTTACGATAATAATTCCACAGACCATTCCGATGAAATAGCCAGAGCAGCCGGTGCCATTGTTCGTTATGAGTATCAGCAAGGAAAAGGAAATGTAATCAGACGTATGTTTCGTGATATTGACGCCAAATGTTATATTATGGTAGATGGTGACGATACCTATCCTGCTGCGAGTGCTCCGGAGATGGCAAAAAAGATACTCGAACGAAATGTGGACATGGTGGTTGGCGACCGCCTCTCCTCTACTTATTTTCATGAGAATAAACGGCCTTTTCACAATTTTGGAAATAGTCTGGTGCGTTACGGGATTAATAAGATCTTTAAAAGCAATATCTGTGATATTATGACCGGATACCGTGCCTTCAGCTATCAGTTTGTCAAAACATTTCCTGTATTATCAAGAGGATTTGAGATAGAAACAGAGATGAGTATTCACGCGATTGATAAAAATCTGTTTATCGAAAATGTTGTAATCGAATACAGAGACCGACCAGAAGGCAGTGAATCAAAACTTAACACATTTTCAGATGGAATGCGAGTCATCCGAACAATCCTGCGCTTATTCCGGAATTATAAACCAATGCAGTATTTTTCTATTATTTCCTGCGTACTTGCATGTATCAGCCTTGCTTTCTTTATACCAATACTGTGTGCTTTCCTAAAAACGGGAATCGTTGAAAAGATTCCAACTTTGATCGTATGCAGTTTCACTATGATGTCCGCTATAATATCATTTTTTTCAGGTTTGATATTATCAAGTCTAAGACAAAAGAACAGACAGGATTTTGAACTGGCACTTATTCAGCTTAGGGGGACATATGATAAAGAAAATAATTAAATCATCCGCAATTACATTCTTAACAATTATGCTATGTTCTCTTATCGGGTTTTTCCTGCTTTTTGTAGTGAATTGTCTTCCATCTGGCAGAGTGGCTGCAAATGTTCGAAGAAGTGGGGTAACTCTGATGGAAGAAGGCGATTACTATAGTATAATTCCAACAGATTCGTCTTCTATCCTGGATAATTTTACAGATTCTATTATGCTTCTTACAACAGGTTACACCGGAAAAAGATCTGCCTGGGAAGAAACAATCTATGCTTACCGAATCTATGGAAAAAAGATGAGCAAAGAGGAATCATGTACTCATTGCGGTGATTTGCCCGAAGAGAAACAAAAAGAACTGGATTATACACAATACTGGCATGGATATAAGCTGATTCTGAAGCCATTACTGGCATTCTGGGATCTTGCGGGAATTCGTCAACTGAATACGATGTTGATTTTTTCTCTTCTTACTGCGATTGTTCTGTTAATGAATAAGCGAAAATTGATGTTAGCGATCCCAGGTCTTTTATGTTCTTTCTGTTTTTTGAACATCGGGGTCGTCGCAATGTCTCTCCAGTATTCGAATATATTTCATATCACTTCATTCGCAATCATAGCATTATTAGCATTATGGAATCAAAAAATTTTCCAATCGAATATCTGGCTTTATTTTCTGTTGACAGGAATAGTTACCAGTTATTTTGATTTCCTTACTTATCCGATTACGACTTTAATATTCCCATTAATCATATATACAATGCTAATGAGCAAAGAAGAACATCTTTTTAAGGGGATATTGGTTTTGACTCCTGCAATCAATGCGATTCTATACTCTTTTATCTGGTGCGTAGGATATGCAGGTATGTGGGCTATGAAATGGATACTTGCAAGTGTTTTCACAGGAAAAAATCAGATCACTTATGCATTATCAAAAGTTCAGGAACGAGGTGGGAATACATTCGGAGATGCACAAATTACATTTGGCAACGTAATCGAGATTATGAAGCCTTATCTTTCTCTTAATCAAATGAAAACCGTCTGTATCCTGATTGCTGCAATCCTTATCATATGTGCAGTGATTTCCAAAGGTTTCCTTTCATTGCAAAGAATTGTTTATTCATTCGTTATTTTCGTAATTGCATTTTATCCATTTATCTGGTACTTCTTTACCAAAAATCATAGCTATCAGCATAATTTCTTTACCTTTAGAACTATGTGCGGATTTTTGTTCGGAATAAGTACCTTTGTTATACCGATGATCAATACAGATTCATCAAATTGAGCCTTGAGCCATTGGCTCAATGGCTCAACTGCTATCATACTTCTTTTACGCGTCCTTCCAGTCTTGGTGCGCGTGTCACCTGTTCTTCTCTGATATTAAGAATTGCTTCTCTGAGATAGTTTGCAGTAAGAAGCATCTCTTCTCTGGTATTCTCCATTCCCAGTGTAAGACGAAGGCTGTTTCCTGCGAGTTTTTCTCCATATCCCATAGCTATCAGTACATGTGATGCCTCTTTTGAAGATGCAGAACATGCAGAACCGGAGCTCACACAGATTCCGTGCTCATTCAAGGCATTCACTAAAAGTACGCTATGGGTAATTCCTTCCACTACAAAAGAACGAAAGCCAGGAAGATGTCTGTCCGGGTCACCGGTTCTGTAGACTCCCGGAATCTCCAGAATCTTCTCTGTCAGAGTATCTGCAAGTTCTTCCAGATATGTCTGACTTCCCGTTAGACCTGCAACAGCTTCTTCAAGTGCTCTTGTCATACCGACAATTCCTGGTACATTCTCTGTTCCGGAACGTTCTTCCTTTTCCTGTCCGCCGCCTGTCAGATAAGCCGGAAGGCGATAAGGAATCTTACTGTATAAAATGCCTACACCCTTTGGTCCATTAAACTTATGTGCCGATATAGACAGGAAGTCTACCCCAAGCTTTCTTACATTCATCGGGATATGTCCCACTGCCTGAACTGCATCGGTATGGAACAGAATACGGTGACGATGTGCTACTTTCACAAGAGACTCGATATCAAGAATCGTGCCTACCACATTGTTGGCAAGCATAATCGATACCAGAATTGTATCTTCACGAATCGCAGCTTCTAATTGTTCCGGTGTAATCTGTCCTTTTTCATCCGGTTTCAGATACGTAACTTCAAATCCATCTTCTTCCAACTGTTCCAGCGTTTTTTTCACTGCATTGTGCTCGATCTGGGTACTGATGATATGCTTTCCTTTTTCTTTCTGCTTTCTGCACACTCCACGGATTGCCCAGTTATCACTCTCAGTTCCACCTGAGGTAAAATATATCTCTGTCTTTAATGCACCAAGCGCTTTTGCCACACGCTCTCTGCACTTCTCTACTGCATTCTTTCCAGTCTGACCATAGCTGTAAATGGCAGATGGATTACCGAATTCTTCATAAAAATATGGAAGCATCTCCTCAAATGCTGTTCTGGATAATGATGTTGTCGCCGCATGATCTAAGTATATTCTTTTTGCTTCCATCTGTGCTCCCTTCTTATTTATCTGTTTGTTATTCTTCCCATATTTTATTCCATTCTGTCAGAAAATCAAATACTTCTTCTTTTGTTTCTTCCTGAACGACTGTATTATTCTCATAAGTCTGATTTGTTACATCCACATTCTTTTCCATTTTCAAATACCTCCAGTAGATTTTCCGCATTTATAATTTATTATTGATAATTATTTATCAATCTTTTTATAATATATCACTATTGACGAAAAAGAGGTATCAACATATGGTTGATACCCTATCCTCTTTCTATTGAATGGATTTATATGATGTTAAGGTTCTTTCAAGCGTAGCTTCATACTCCCTTGTTATCCTTACAGCATCAAAATGAATAAGAATAATAATAGAATCGGAGGAAAAAGATATGTTAAAGGAATTATTCGATAATATGATCCATGCAATGAATGAAGCTTATAAGTCTGCAGCAAGGGATAACTATATGTATCACTTACATAAATTTTAAAAAATATGTTACAGGTAATGCAGGCGGTGTAACTATTTACAGCTACAACGGAACTGACTGGTATGATGATGCTGCAAACCACTACTCATCTTCCGATGATGGATACTTCTATGACGAGAGCGGAAATGCATACAGTTATCATGATTAATTTAGGATAGGTTAACGATTTCGTTTCCCTCTTCCCACATGAATTAGTGCCCCAACATAAATGTTGGGGCACTTTTATCATAATTCTCCGAGATAAATATAAGCCTGATTTTCCGCATTACCACTCATCAGCTGGATATAAGCATTCTCAAACTGATGCTCTTCAAGAACAAATGCTATCTTCACATCTGTTGTTTCACCAGGTAAGAAATCAACAATATTATTCTTACTGTGATTGTGATCAGTGCTAAAACTAAGCATTTCGCCGTCAGAACTATACATCTCATCTGTCAAGATGTTGAATCCATCCTCAACTATTGGAAGATAATAAACAACACCCTCTTCTTCCATTACGATTCTCGGACAGATACATACATTAACCGTATCCGTATCGCTGGTATTATTCAGTGTCAGATCCATTACGATAAGTTTACAGGTTACTGTTTCCTCTTTGATAATCTCGTCAAGTTCTTCTGCCCCATCACCAAGTTTGACTACCTGCCAGTCTGATTTAATCGTACCATCCTCTGCAAGATATTCCGAATAATCTCTATCCTGTCCTATACAGTCTGTGGTAATTCCTGCAAAGTCATCCTGCACAGTAAGGCTGTTTACTGTTACTTCAATATCATCAAACCACGGCATCGCAACTGTATCACCAACAGAAATGACCTGATCCAGTGTCTGTGTTG
>JAZLLO010000093.1:0-25674 GCA_045598185.1 Marvinbryantia sp. | reverse complement strand
GTCAATAGCAAACTGAACATACATCATACCAAAGCCTTTAAAAGGCGGGAACATTTTGAGTCCCGCCTCCAAGTATTCCTCGTACTTTTTTCTTGCTATATCTTCTATCATTTTTTTCACCTTCAAAATTCATCATAATTTTAATTGGCTTACAATGCTCCTTTAGGACAGCATTTTACACACTCAAAGCATAAAATGCATTCTGTGCCATTTTTTCTTTTCCTTGAATTATCAGTGATATCCACATCCATAGGACAAACTTTTTTACATTTGCCACAACTGACGCATTTGTTCTTATCACATTTAATTCTAAGAAGTGAAAAATAACTCATCGGCTTCAAAAAGACAGTGACTGGACATATATACTTACAGAAAGCCCTATTATCTTTAAATGCATATGCCAGAATAATTCCTACAAGATAATACACAATATTCCCTATAAGAAATGCCCAAAACATAATCCTGTCCATATGTGTTGCACCCACAAGAAATAACGCTGCTACAAAGATAAATGAAGCTGCAAAAGTAATATATCTTATCCAGCCTATTTTTTCCCTTGGCTGTTGCGGCGTCTTATATGGCAGAAAATCTAAAACCATTGCAGTCCAACACGCAAAACCACACCAGCCTCTGCCGAAAATCAGCGGGCCGAATATTTTCGCTACTGCATAATGAATGGTTGCTGCCTCAAATACCCCTGTAAATAAATAGTACCAAAAGCCTTCTATCTGCATATTTTCATTGCTAATAAATCCTAAATAAATCAGCATATAAAGACCTACCAGCAGCTGAGCAACTCTTCTGGCATTTTTGTAATTTTTAATATATAGAAATATTCCTAATGCAACAGAGCATCCAATATAACTAAAGTTAAATAAATAAAAAATATTATCTAATGCTAGCCAACAAGATACCGCTACAGACTCAAAAACAACAAGCAAGAGGAACGGTAACCAATACTTTTTCATCCTCTTAAATCTCCTTCATAAATAATCCGTGATGATTACAATAAGCAAATATCTTTCCATGTCCTAATATTTTAAAGTGACACAAAGCATCTGATTCAGGATACAATCTTTCGACCTGAATATTTTTATCTGTTCTATAAGCAATAAAATATAAGAAATGATCTTTATTCATCGGATGATCCATGCTAACCACATACTCATCATCAATTCTTTCAACTTCTATATTATGATTTTCATCTGGATCCTCTTCCTCCAACCTTGGCAATGTAATACCACAACAACTGATTACTGCATCCCCCATTGCATGAATTACATTTCCGCAAGCAGGACATACATACCATACTGTTTTATTCATACTCGCCGCCATATTACTGTTATTCACCACATCGCCTGACATTAGTTCAATCAAAGATACATTTAAAGCCTTAGCCAGCACATCCAAAAGAGAAATATCCGGAAGTCCTTTTCCATTTTCCCACTTCGATATGGTTTTATTGCTAACCATCAATTTTTCTGCCAGTTGCAATTGAGTCATATCTTCCCGCTCTCTGAATTTTTTTATTATTTCTCCAGTTACATATCTATTCACATTCTTCAGCTCCAATCTTCACATAATCATTATCTTCTTTTATCGCTAATACATCTTTGTCATTTTCTCACTAGTCTAGTATAATGATTATTTTTTATAAACTCAATCCACGAACCGTAGACATTTAAAAAGTCTGCAGAAACTGCAGACTTTAGAGTGTAGAATTATTATATTTGTCAATTGACCTTACTTTGATAGATACTTATAAGAAGTCATACGCTGAAAAATCTGGATAATATCCGAAATGCTGCGACAGATATCCCAAGAGGTTTCGATACTGCTCACCGAGTCCCACAATGTTTTTCCCATCCAGCAGAATTTTACCGGAAGTGGGCTCCTGGATATTACACAGCAACCTCATAAGAGTAGTTTTTCCTGCGCCGTTTGCACCCAGCAATCCATAAACACCATTTGTCAGTGTAATATTCATGTCATCTACTGCTGTTTTGGAACCAAACTTTTTTGTTAACCCAATTGTCTTTAATTCCATTAAAATCTCCTTTCACCATAGCGCAAAGAAAAATAGTCTCATTCATATCTGTCTATTTTTCTATATTCAAAAATTGAGTTGATAAATATCATGTAGATATTTTTCACCATGGAATTCTTCAAAGTAATGATTGTCCGTTTTTATAAAACCTTGTTTTAATACAGCTCTGATAGATGGCAAATTATCGACTGAAATATGCGCATAAATCTTACTAACCTTCATTTCTTCCTTGGCGTATTCAATAATTTTCGTCATTGCCTCAGTCATATATCCCTGTTTCCAGTAGGTCGGGTATAAATCATACCCAATTTCTATTTCACCGGTTTCTTTATTCCAACAATGGAAACCACAGGTACCAATATTTTCATCGGTATCTTTTAGTATCAAAATCCATCTTTGCTGGTTCCTTGGTTCTGGTTCTACATAGAAATCAATCCATTCTCTTGCTTCGTCAACACTACTACATGGTTCAGCATCAAAAAGATATCTATTAACATCATCATTAGAAAACTCTCTATAGAAAAAATCCGCATCATCATAACTAATGTTTTTCAAAATGAGTCGTTGTGTCTCTAAATCCATAAACATATATCGTCCTCCATTCCTAATTTTAATTAATCCACCACTCAGGCGTCAGCTCACCAAGTTTTGCAATCTTACCTGAAGCATAATCAAGCATGATTTCAATCCCTTGATACTTTCCTGCCATTATTTGAACAATAAGCTCACGGCACGCCCCACAAGGAGCACCATTGGAACCATCTGGAAGAATGCAAATAATTTTATCTATTTCTTGTTCACCATTTGTAATCATATTAAAAATTGCATTTCTTTCCGCGCATACACCAAGTGACGAGCAGGTATCGATACAAACACCTGTGTATATCTTTCCTGATTTTGAAAGCACTGCCGCTGCTACCTCTCCGCAAGTTACATACTCTGATATTCTCCGCTCATTTAATACTGCTTTCGCAGCCTCATACATGTCTGTCCATATTTTTTCCATTATTTATATTCTCCCTTATCACCTGTTTCAGATTTTTTTATGTTCTTTTAAAAATAAGTAGCATTTGTAATCTCAAATCCTGTACTTTTATATAATCTGACTGCCCTATCATTCCAACTAATCACATGTAAAATTGGCTGGTTTGTAGAAATATGTTCCAAAGCCCAAAGCAATAATTGTCTTCCATATCCATTTCCCTGATATCTCTTATCTACAAGCAAATCATCAATTTCCGTTCCTTTTAAAGCTACACTACCGATAATTTCATCTCTGTTCAACAAAAGATAGACATTTTCCATTCCTGACTCAAAAAAAGATTCATCTTGAATATAATCAATCGGCTCCAGTTCTAATGCTTTTCGCATCTCGTGATAGCAGTCATTATATAATTTTTTATATTTGTCCTTATATTTTGAAGAATACTGTACCAGCGATACTGCCGAACATTCTGTCACTGTATTTAGATATTTCATTTCATAAGAAATTCTCACACTCACTTACTTTTCACCTCATAACTACTGACATGCATACAGCCTTCACTGCATTTTTTACATCCACGCCACGGATTCCACATACTCATTACTTATCCTACTTTCCTCTATCCTTCTGAGATCAGATAATATTCTGCCACCTTGGTATATTCATCATCACTTGAATCCAAAAATAATTTGCGGTTAAACTTCATTTTTTTCTCACCCAAGCACATCTCTAAAATACAAAGAAAGATTCCACTGTCGATTCGGTTATAATATGTAACTGAATCTGCCGGCATGATTCCTCTTTTACCTTTCTTCTTGTATCTGAAAACCGTAAGTCTTCCATCTCCATTTTTCACTATCCAAGGCTGCGTATTACATGCACTTGGGGAATATCTAACTATTTCTGCAATACCAAGAGTATCTCCAGTCCAGATTTCTTCAAGTGGTTTGCGCTTTGCTTTAAACATGTTTTTCCTATACATAGACAAGTCATCAACTTTATGAATGGCAAGCATAATCACATAGTTAAGTCCTTCATATGTCTGTATATCAGGCTTTCCGATTCCAAACCACAAAGTTCCGATATTATTATGAACAAGATATAGATCCAATTGCTCGCCTATGAAACCTACATTCATAAGATAATTATCTTTTTTCTCACTGTAGATCAAAATGCAGTATTCTGCTCCTCGCTTAAAATCCACATCAGCTGCTGGAAGTATTCGTATTGCTGTTTTTATTTCAGGATATAATCTATCAAAAGAGTTATATGCTTTTTTTATTTCTTTAATCTCATTTTTATCAACTATATCTTGACCAATATTTCTGAAAAGATGAAAGGATTTCCGCTTGAATATATCTTTGTAAAACTCATTATTCATATTGTCATCCCTCTATTTTGATGATTAATCAACCTTTTCGTTCCACTCTACGCCGTCTTCATCGAACCACACATTTGTTCCATTGAATGTATATTTTCTATCAATTCGATCCATATAGGTACCGTCAGCTAGTTTATATGCAGTAGTTTCATCTCCTCGAAGATTCACAAGATTAACAACATCAGGACCCGGCTTTTCAGTGTTTACATTCTGTTCGCTTTTTTCTGTTTCAGTATTCTCACTTTCCTTGGCTTCGGTAACTGTTATTGTAGACTCACCCCTATGGGTATTGTTCTTGTCCATACCCTGCCCACCTTTACTGCATGCACAAAGCATAGCCGATACTCCAAATACAACACATAATAATTCAACATATTTTTTCATTTTTCTTCTACGCTCCAATCTTTTTTATAAATCTAAAAATTATTCTGTAACAATTTTAATGCTAGATATATCGCATAATGTCGCCGGATATATCTCTTCAATTCCACCTTGGTATTTTATCTCGACACCATCTCCTACGACTGGTCTTTCCTCTGATGACATATTACTCAGTGAAACAGCAAATATATCCGCAGCGCCTAACTCAAATGATCCATCTACAGGTCTAATAAACATAGTATTGTTATCAATTTGAACAATAGTTGCTGTTAATACCTGCTCCTCGGCTTCAGCCTCATCATAATCTGACTTTGTTCTTATCCCATCGCCAACTGCTAATATACAAATGAATGTGCAGAACAACACTATTATATATTTTCTCAAAGCAATTCCTCACACCTTTCCTGTGATGTATCATTACAGATCTGCTTCTATCAACGTTGAGGCATTACAAATCCATAAAGCGCCGTATTTAGGAAATCATTAAATGGCTTCATCTCAGTAAATATCCTTACAGCTTCATCTATAAAATCATCAACATTCAACACCAATTCATCAGATACCGGATATTCTAAATACCAGCTTTTATTTTTAATGTACTCAGCACATGGATGATTAATATCATATCCTGCAGGAATCTTTTTTAATGCAGTCCCCTTTACAGAAAATAGCGATTTAAAATTATCTTCATGTAATATTTCATTCCACTCTTCTGGATTTGCAGTAATATAATCCCTTATCATAGTAGTCGCATCCTTAAATACATCTGCAAAGAGTCCTCCACCTAAAAAAGACTTATTTCCAGGGCGGATATACACATAGTATCCTACTGGAATCGGTTGCTTACCATCTGCAGCAATATGAGCACGAAAAGCTGAATTGTATGGCAATTTATCATGACTATACCTTGTATCTCTCACAAGCTTGAAAGTTAAGTCTTTTGCTTCATTATGAATAATTCTTGCATCTTCTTTTCCAATTTCATAAATCAGTGTTTGAATTATATTTTCAAATTGCTCTGTAGCTGAATGCAACATATCTTTGTGAGCACGATACCAAGCTCTGTCATTATGCTTTTCAAGTTCTGATAAATACTGTAATATAATCGCATTATTCATCATGATCCCTCTCCTTTAAAACTCTTGTAATAGGAACCCAGCCAGTATATTTGGGATGACCTCATCCAATATATACATAATTAATTGTTACATCCACTAAAAATCGATGAGTTGCAAAATGGCCTAGATGAAATCATAAACCTAATCTCACTAGCCTTTTTTCTTATATAATGACAAGAGCTTCCCTAATTGGGAAGCTCCTTGCAAATCCATACCATATACAAACAAAACATTATTTCTTCTTAATTGGAATCCAAACCTCGCAGTAGTAATCCTCATCCTGATTACCTTTCGCATATTTTGATGGATCATCATACCATTCCACACACTATACTGCGGCAAACTCATATTCTTTTAGTGCCAGCAACCATTCAGTATTATTGCCATCCATTCCATAATTATTTTCCCTTCACTTGCTACGTAACAATCTTATCTCATAAGCATTTCTTTTACCCGACATTCTTTGCCATTATTTGTCCGGAATTCTCGCCAATATCCCTTCTAATGATTATATACATAATAATTGCAAGCACCCAGGTACAGATAATCGTAATTAATCCAGTCTCACTGACAAAATAGATTTTATTATCTCCACCAATGGTGATTACATCGAACACCGCCTGATCATAGTTATTATGTGCTGCATGAAGAAATGCTGATGGCCATACACTATTTGTCTTAATGGCCAATAATCCTGCCATAATACCTACAGGAAAAATACATAATATAAATGCTGGAACCTGGTACCATATAGGAGCTCCTGGTATATAATCACCAAATATCAAAAGTGGCAGATGCCAGCAACACCAAAACAAGCTGGATATAACCAATGTTTTGTTCAGACCTAGTTCATCATATAGTGCCGGTACCATAAATCCGCGCCATCCAATTTCCTCCCCCAGAGCAGACAAAAGAGAAATCACGATTCCCACAATTGTAACAGGTACCAAATCTTTTAATATAATCAGAAGAGAAACACCTTTATAAGCAAAATGCTCCGGATAGACAGACCAATATATTATGTAAGGTATCAAAAGATATACTAGTGGTAAAAGGCAGCCAAGCAGTATGTACTTAATATTGCACCTATGGAAACCAAGCCCCTGCAGATAATCCCTCATAGAAAAATTTGAATCTTTCCGGTAATTTCGGATCAGCCCTACTGCCATTGCTGCGACAGCTGGTATCCACATCAAAGGCATATACAAATAATCATTTCCTGTAATAATGATCGCCGCTTCGCAAATTCCACTTGCAAGAACAACTATCATGAAAAAATAAAATAATAATTTTTTGTTACTCATTTTTATACACTTCCTATTATTCATTAGAATTATTCTTATCATTTTTGCATACATCAAATGCAAGAATTCCATAAATATAATAATCACACCAGGTATTCACCATTTTTCCCTGCCTGATATGTCCTTCTCTGATATAGCCACATTTTTCCAGCATTTTCTGTGATGGAATATTTCTTACATCTACCTCTGTCCACAACCGCTGCAATTCAGTATGCTCAAAACAAAAGTTTGTTATTGCAGCAAGTGCTTCTGCGCCATATCCATGCCCCTGCTCTGAGGCAGCAATCTTTATTGCAACAGATCTCTGTTTTCTATCTTTCCGATAGAATATATTTTGATCTCGTTCATTTCGAACCTCCTCATAATAAATATTTTCAATCACGCCGAACAATAACTTTGTCAATTAATCCAAAATCCAAAGCTTCTTCTGCCGTCATATAGTGATCTCTCTCTGTTGCCGTAACTATTTCCTCCAGGCTTTTTCCGGTATTTTCTGCTAATATTGCATTTAATCTTCCTTTAGTCCTCTGTAATTGTTCCGACACAATCTGAATATCTGTTGCCTGTCCCTGTACTCCATTTCCGTGAATCACCGGCTGATGAATCATTATTTCTGAATTAGCTAAAGCTATTCTCTTCCCCTTCGTACCTCCAGCCAATAGAAATGCTCCAAAACTTGCCGCTAATCCAACACATATAGTGGAAACATCACACTTCAGATATTTCATTGTGTCGTATATAGCAAACCCAGCAGTTACTGAGCCTCCAGGACTATTTATGTATAGCTGGATGTCCTTATTAGTATCCTGTGATTCCAGAAATAGCAACTGTGCAATAATCAGATTTGCTGATACTGTGTTAACCTCCTCACCTAAAAAAATAATTCTATCTGACAAAAGTCTTGAATAAATATCATAACTTCTTTCCCCCCTGCTTGTTTGTTCAATGACATATGGTATCGTGCTCATAATATTACTTCCCTCCTATCATTTTTTGATTTCATATTCAATAGCTTTGTCCATTCCCCACCTTACTACCAATATTTATTGATTTCTACCAAACATGGATAAGCTGTTCATACAGGTCGATAAAACGAAATAACCACGTTATGCATATTTCATGCGTTCTTTTGAGCAAACCAGAAGAAACACTTTTTACGAGTTTCTTCGATTATCGCCACAGTCGCAAAGGCCTTGTACTAGCATAGGATTTTGCTCATTGCTCGCGTAAATAAAATAAGACCTTGCAAATTCGCAAGGTCATTTGTTCAACGCAATCAAATCTGATTTTTCATATTTATTATGTCCTGGTAACGATTTTTTATATTTCCAACAATTGATAGCATCTTTCAGGCACTTATCTTTATTATCTGCAAAGAAGTCTCTTATGTAAGTATTGTATTCGAATTGCCTGTCTATTGATGTTGTGCCCTTTTTCTTTTCTGCCAGAATCAGATAATAAGCCTCAAGAGCATCCTTATATGTTTTTCCGGCATTTGCCTTTAACCACTTCTGAAATAATACATTAAAAGAAAATTTCTTACCAATTCTATCTTGGAAAAAGGCTCTATGTCGTTCTGAACAAACTATGTTATTTTCTATAATGGTTTCCTCGGTAATCACACCAATAACATTGGTTACCTTTCTTGATACAGAAAAGTGTTCTACCCTTCCTGTATCAAGAAAACATGCTATTCTCTCTGTAAGCTCTATCTTTCCACCTGTCACTGGCAAATTATTTTGTCTGCAAAAAGCCACTAACTCTTCTTTCAGATAATAGAAATCACGAAATGTGACACTGTCTAAATTTTTATTCAATTCAGGTCTTTCATTCATAGTTATTACTTCCTAGTATGTCATAAGCGAAGCCAACGATATTTTTCGTGCTATTGATTTCATATGTCTGCAATTCGTACCGCAGCATCCACCCCAGATTTTGAATTTCCCGATTTCTTTCAATCGAAGCATATCCATCGATAACTGTTCCGGCTCAGTGCAATACACATCCTTAGCATTATCTAATTCACTATAAGAAAGTGGGGATGCATTTGCCTGAATCCCTATAAAACGTTCCTTAACCAATTCATTTTGGTTAAATTCTTTGGATAACGCCTGGTATACAATATTGGGATGAACACAGTTGGTCATGTAACAGACTGGTTTATTACTGGTTATTCTATCGATGTATTTTATAGCATCTGCAATTGTTGTCCCATCAATCAATCTGCCATCGGCCTGTATTGTAAAACTAATAATATACGGCAGTCCAGACAAATCGGCTGCTCTTGCAAGCCCTGCTGCTTCTGGCAGCGCAGGCATTATTCCAGCATATAAAAAATCCACACCAGCTTCTGCAAATAGATTCACTGACCATCTATGGAAATGATATGCATCATCTTCAGATAAAGCCTCTTCTCCAGTATATGCATCTCCCTTGCACCCTACCAGTCCCCCAGCATACATTTCAATATTACTTTGCTCTTTTATAGCTTTCAAAAAAGCAACATTATCAGCAATTATTTTTTCCGTGTAAACCGATTCGGTTACTCTCTCATAATTCGCCCTTCTGGTAGGCGTTGTTGCTATAAATGGCATATTATAAGTTCTGGCAATGTCAATATATTCAGTCCACAAAGAAGAAAGTGCTTTTCTTCCTTCTTTATGATAAATCAGAGATGCCATTGCAACCTTTGAATCAAATGTTACTTCATATTCCCTTTTTAAACGCTCGCCCAATGCTCCTTCCATCAATATATTATTGTAATTTGCTATACATTTCACAAAATCCAATTCCCATTCTCCTGATTTTCACACATTTCTATTCGTTATTTCTTTTTATGTAACATCACAAAATCAGTTCACTGTTTTGTTCCATTGTGTTCCGTCAGTACAATTCCATGTTTCATTTCCATCATAATAAAAAGTGCGATCAATACGGTCCATATAGGATCCATCGGCCAACAGATATGCTGTAGTAGTATCTCCTTTCGCATCGATTAGTTCTACGACGTCTTCCTTCTTTGTGTCATTGTAATCAATTTCTTCATTAACATCTACGCTTTCATATGCAAGACTCCAAACAGATCCATCATCACACATCCAGTTATCATAACCATCATATGAAAATCTACGTTCTATCCTATCCATGTAAGCCCCATCAGTTAGTTTATATACTGTCGTATATTCTCCCTTGTTATTGATTAATTTAATGACCTCATCATAACCCAGTGGATCCTCTGAAAGATAGCTTTTATATACATAACCTGTTTTTTTGCCTGCTTGGACCATGACCCATTCATTCTCTTTATCTTCTTCGTAAACCTTTCCCTTTACAGTAACTGCCTCACCATATTTATAACCACCGATAATCTTACTGTCTACAGAACAACTCTCTCGAATATTCAAGCCTGATTTTGCACTACAGTAAAAAATATGCTCGTATTTTTCAATTTTGCACTCTGTGGAATCCGGCAATATCACAATTTCCTGAAAAGGAGTGTTCTCATCTAAATCGATACCAGCAGCTATTACACCTGTTTTCAGTGTTATACTCATCCCTACTATAGCAAATAACAAACTAACTTTTTTGAAATTCATAATTATTTCCTCCTAGTTGATATTTCAGCATCTGAGTATAACGTATCTCATGATATAAATCTTAAAAATATGGATAACCTGTATTAGAAGATAGATAAACTACAGGATTTATGACATGTCGGCTGACATATACTAATCTGGTTTTCCTTCTTCTCTTCATTTTTTTCCTGCATATAAGTTTTTCTATATCGTCCAACGATACGATCCGCCGCTTTTTCTGCATCTGCAACTGCAGTAAAGAAAATAGAATAATCATCCTTTAGTGCTGCAATCCAACTTTTTAAGTAATCACTGTGATCTTCAAAATGTTCTGCGTTTAATGAAAGCTTCAAATCACTCTCCAGAAATAATGCTGATAATTCTGCAACCAGTTCCTCTCTGGCATATTTCTCCTCACCGAACACATTACCATACACCCTATTCAGACGGTTTGGTGCACCAGTGGAATGCCCCATCTCATGACCAAGTGTTTTAACAAAAGATGCTTCATCCTTAAATACTGCTCTTAGAGGGAGCACAATTTCATCCTTTGTGGTACTATAATATGCTCTTCCCTGGTTCACTTCTTTTACCGGGCATTCACTGATTGCAATCAGCTGATCCGCAACTTTACTAAGATCTGTCTTTTCCCAAGCAGCTTCCACTTTCATTTCCGGAAACCCTTCGATCTGAGAAGCATGAAAAACTGTAAAAGTGCGACACACCGGATGCACCAGCTCTACGACTTCCTTCATCGGCTTTCCATTATGATCTTTTACGACTTTTCCATTCTCATCTTTTACATTTTGTTCTTTAAAAAAGCTCCATTTTTCACAGGTAACACCATGAGCTCCCTTCTTAACTTTATATCCAGCATCTGATATCTGCTTAAATGTTGCCCACCTTGGATCATTATACTGATTTAAGTATGCTGTAAGCATCAATCGAATTCGGTTGCTGCCTTTATATACTGCATTTGAAAATGGATTTTGGGGTGAAAAAGCTGCACGGTTCCACTCAGCCCTGTTATTGAAAAAATCTCCCTGCTCCATAAGAGATATGATCTTTTCTACGATTTCTTTTCTTTTTTCTGAAACTGGATTTCCTTTATCAGCCATCCACACCACCTACCTCTTCCTCTGCATATTTGTCTATAAACTTTTCTTCCTCGTCATAAGTATCCGTATCCGAAAGGAGAACGATATCTCCAGGTAAGATGCCCATTTTCTGACAGAATACCTGCCGCTTCTTTTCTTTTTCTGTATATGTCTTTTCCATTACTGTTATCCTTCCCGTATACAAAAAAAGATGCCGCCAACTATTCGACGACACCTCTTCTAATCTGTTCTTATTTTATTTTTGCCTTCTGAATTGCGATCTGCCTCTGCTCATGTGTCAACTCCGGGCGAAGCAATTCCATTACCGTATCATTTGGTAATTTCATCTTGATTGCCTCATCAACCAGTTCCTTATCTTCTATAGGAAGCGCACATTCCCGCAGCTTTTGTAACAAAACCAACTGCTGTTCCATGCTAACAATCTGCGTTTTAGACTCTTCTGCAATCGCACACTGTTTTTGTAAGACATTCTTTTGCCGTTTCATCCAGTTCTGAATCTCTTCCAATGAAGGCTCCGAGCCATCCGGCTTTAGTAACGCATCAAGGTCATAACACATAAGATCTTCCATAGAATCAAAGCGTAAAATAACAGCCTTTCCTGCCTTTTCCAACTCTTCAAAATATGGAAGATCCTCTTTTTGTAAGATATTCATTTCGTTCATTCAGTTCCTTTTCATATCACTTTATCATTAGTAGCTCATTAAAGTTTTTCTTCCATTCTTCTTCTGGATTCTCATAAAATTCTGGTATGCCATTCTGATCACTCTCCGTCCATTGTCCAATGATCCTGTGAATCTGGAATTTATCCGGACCTGACTGCAGTGTTTCCGAATAAAAAGAAAAAACAGGGGCGTATGGAATATACCCTGTTCCGTATTTTGCCACTTCAAGCGGCAGCTTTATATAGTTTTGCTCCGGGCATTGCATGCTGACAGCTAATTTCGCATACTCATCACTTTCTTCACAGATGAAACCATAGCGATGGATCTGCGACCGGAAAGATACATAGCATTCCGGAATATTCTCTCCGTATTTGTTCTTTTCATAACTGTTCAGGTAGAAATTCACCTTACCAAGCTCATACTGTTGTTCCTGTTTTCTTTTATGCTGATAAGGTCCAAGTGCCACAGAATCTTTAAATGCCTGGCTTTCCGGTGTATGGAATTTATCATCGATGACCGTATCATAACCACGAATGAATACAGCGCACTTTTTATTATCGAACTTACGTACTTCTGCAGCATCCATCCAGTCTCTTCCAAGAACATCATAGTTTCTAGAAGAAGAACCATGACTGCCTAGTGTTTCACCAGTTGTTTTCTTATCAATGGTATGCTTTCCCATCATTTCTGATACATATTTGTGTGAGCTCTGTTCATTTCCACCCAAATAGACCAGGCAATCGCAATTGCCCATAACGGTTTCCCAGGAATCTTTAAATAACGTCTTTAGCTGAGACTGTGCCTGAATGATAATATTACACGAAATTTCACGAGATCGCATGGTTGATAAGATCTCACAGAATGAATCAGGCAAAGAAACATTGGCGAATTCGTCCATCCACAGTGCGACATGGATTGGTAATTTCCCACCATATTCATTGTCTGCCACATAATATAACTGCTGAAAAATCTGCGTATACATCATACCTACGATGAAATTATAAGTTTTATCATTATCCGGAATGACTAAGAATAAAGCTGACTTTCTGTTTTTATTCTTATAGATACCTTCTCCGATACTACGGATATCAATCTCATCATGATCCAGGATACGAAGTACCTTGGGATTTTGCAAGCGATTCAGTCGGGACTGCGCTGTAATCAGGATAGATCGTATCGTATCTGCAGCACCTACTGTCACTTTATTATAAGCAATTCTTGCCGGATGTTCTTCCGGCAATGCCTCCATAATCTGATCCAGCTCTGACTTTGCTTTCTCATCTTCACTTACTTTTGCTTTATTCATCAGGTCAAGAAGTTCCTTGAAGTTCGCCTTCTTCCCTTCTCGCGGGCTTTCTCTCCATACATACTGCATAAGAGACTGCAGGAACATCGATTCGCTCTTCTCCCAGAACGGATCCCCTGATTGTGCATTTTTCGGTGTGGTATTTGCAATCAGGTTTGTAATCAGTTTTTCAATGTCTTCATCAGACTGAATGTAATCAAACGGATTATAACAGTCAGAGGAATCCATATCTACAAGATTTAATACCTTGATACAATAACCTGCATTTTCCAGATAATTGCCAAGATCACGAAGCAGCTCCCCTTTTGGATCTGTGAAAACCATACTGCTCACCATATTCATGCCATTGGGCTTTACCACATAAAACGATTTTCCGGCACCGGAACCACCAATGAAAATAGCATTGTTATTAAGTCCCGTCTGTCTGGTATTCATGGAAATACGGAGCTTTTCTGTCAGAATCTTATTGTTGTGAGGATCTTTATCCTCCAAATCCTTATTAACCTGCTCCGGACGTATGATCTTTGCAGAACCATATTCCTGCCCTGGCATATAGTTTTTCTGATCTCCAAACTGTTTCATCATAAAGATCAGCCAGATCATACACAAAAGTCCTCCCGCCGGAAGTGTCAGGGATGTGATCCTGATTGGAAATGGATGAAAAATCGCATGCTGCAAATCATCCATCAGTGTTTCCAGCTTCAGTTCTTCCATCCCTATTGTACCAAGACAATACCCCAAGTACAAAGCCAAAAAGAGAATCAGACCATAGAAAAATTTCATCATTCCGGTTACTTTTTTCTTTTCCTGAAATAGATCTATATCTTCCGCCCCCTCGCTGCCTTTAAAATACTATCAGCAAGTACTTTCTTCTGGTTCTGATTCTGTAGCATCGCTTCCAGTTTTTTCTGATAATCTGCTACCGGTGTTTTTCTTGACTGAGTTATCATTATCTTTCCGGGGGCATCGTAAACCATGCCTGTTTTATAATCCACAAGAGGATAATTTTTATCAGCGCAGATAAATGCTCCAAACTGCTGATTACCGGATGCTTTTGCAAGCACTGGTTCACGGTATTCCCTGTCAGAAATAATAATTCCAGACTGACCATCAGGCATCGTGATCAGATGAAACAACTGTCCATTGATTTCCTGCGATAACAATGGTCCTGCCTTCAACCAGGAAAACCCATCGTTTCCAATCGTCTGCAGCAAATCATGCTGCCTGATAATCTGGAAAGTCAGTTTTTCCGGAAGTGATGAAACATTTGGGTTAACAGGTGCCCTCTGACGAGCCGGATCCATAGGCTGCTGTAGATTTCCCGGCATAAATGGAAATCCATTTTGCATAGCACTCATCTGTAGATCACGCATATTTTGCGTCGGACTTCCATTTGCCCTGCGACCGGTCATCGTATAGTCAAACTCCGATATTTCTGCGATATAAACATCTTTATTCTTGCCATGAATATGTGAGTGCAGCATTGCTTCCAGCTTTTTCGCATCTATGGCTGATATCGCAATTTGTGTATTACCATCTCCACCACATAGATCCGGCATTACTGCATACATGATACCGTGTTCTTTCAATTCTTTTTTAATCGCATTGAATTTCTTACGGTTTTCCCTGCAGTCTGGTTCCAGACCAACATTTAAGAATAATAATCCATTTTCTTCTCCTTTTGTTCGAAGTAAATTTTTATATGATGTTTTTCCGCGCCACTTAGCATGTGCAATCGTATTCATCGTTTGTGCACTGGCTACTGCCGTCTGTACCAGTATATTTCCTGTTCGGTAAGCAAATCTGCCAATAATCATAATCACCTGACAGGCTTCACCAATATCTCCTATGTCTATCACCTCCGATGTTTATGTGCTTCAGACGGCGATGGATCTTTTCTCTGAGAAGCCTCCTGCAATGTTTCCTTTTTACAACATCCTGGCACATATTCTTTTCCTGTCATTTCACGGTAAATCTCCTGAAATTTGTCTTTTACTGCTTCTTCCAGACCTATTTGATGGTCAGATGTCACCATACCAAATAAGGTGCTGTAGCTTCCATCTTTCTTTTTATTGGATGGAAAATGTACCTGGAGATTTCCTTCAGCAGTCTCGTAAATTCTTACCTTTTTAAGGCTTAACATATCCCGATAGCTGATTTCTGCATACCCAAGAGTCGGATATAATGTCGGTTCACATAGATTGATCTGAATATCACAATAGTTTCCCGGCGAATCTATGTTTGAAAAAATCTTATTCTTAAGATCCGCAATAATTGCAATATCCAGTTCTTTTCTCTGCTCTTTTGTAAGCTGTATCACATGATCCCAGGATTCTGTTTTTCGGTTATAGTGTCTTGGGAGACAAACGGTAAGCTGCTTCTCTTCCTGTCCTTCTTTCTGCAAATATACAATCTTAACGTCACGAAGTACAAAAAGATGATCGATCGTCACGCTGCCTACTGCATAAAGATTCGATTTGTTCTCCGGAAGAATATTTAAGTCAGACGTAAATGTCATTTTTTTATCGTCAGCTCCATTTCCCTGCTGATAATCTGTATTTCCGTAATTCTCCATTATGCCGTATTCCTCAAGATATAAATGTTTGAATGATCAAAATCCTTAATCATATATTTCAGTTGCTTCTCTGATAAAATATCCAAATATTCAATGTCTGACTCGCAGCCACATAATACCGGATACACCGAAATATCTTCACAATATTTCAGGCGATTTCTGATTTCATTCATCAGTGTCATAGCATATAACGATTCTTCAGTTTCAGCTGGAACTGTCAGGCCAAGTGCAAGTTCCTTCATGAGTTCATCAAAATCTTCTAACGGCTCAATCAGAGAAATACCAAGATTCTTATTCTGATCCAGTTTGTGCTTGATAACCGAATGGATCACATATAAAAATATACAGTTCGGGGCAAACGTTTCTTGCATTCGAACCATATGGTATACACTAAGGAAAGTCTCTCCAATCTTCTTTTCTGGAAAGCTTTTCGGAAGATATTCCTTTAATTTCATGCAGAAGTCTTTGTCTCTATGATCGATTTTCTCCGGCACCGGATAGCCAGCACCAAATAAAATCTTCTCCATCATTTCCTGCAGTACTTTGTTGACATGTTTACTAAGAATCAGATCCGCATTCTCCTGGCCGATCTGTGTGTTCACATATATCATGTTTCATCTCCTTTCCGTCAAATGGAGGGAGTTTATCCGATCCACAAAGAATTTCAAAAAGTAGCTCCTGTGTAACAATCTTTTTGTAGTCATTACCGTATCGCTCTGTTAGAAATATTTCCTGTTTTCTGGATAAATCCCTCCACCATTTTTCATTGTCTCGTTTTGCTTTTTCGCGAAGCCTTTTTTCTTCTTTAGCTATCGCCTCTTTTAAACGTGCAGCCTCATCAGTGGATTTCACCAGCCGCTCTTTTAAACTGTTCAATCTATCTTTATCTGCCATATAGCCATCTCCACCTTCTATCTGGCAGGTGCTTTTGCTGCTTTTTTCTGCTCCTGCTGCTGTGTGTTGATCTCCATTGCCTGTTTCTGCGAAGGTGCTTCTGTTCCACCGATATAAATGGATTTTGCAACAGAATCATATTCATGAACCAGATCTGAAAGTTTGTCTTCCGGTTTTACTTCCGTGGCATTTATTTCTTTTACCATTCCATTTAGCATATCAAGATCCGGTCCGTCTGCACTTTTCGGTACGATGAGCACCTCATGAAGCGATGAAGGAAGAATGTAAAATCCATCCGGATATTTTTCTGCAATCTGATCCATAACTGCAGGTGCAAATACATATGCCGCACCATTCATTGTTTCACTGTTTGTGAGCACACTCATTGCAACTTCATCACTCGGATCCGGCAGGTCTGCTAAGGATTCTGAAAAACTTTTTCCTGTATCAAATCCATCCTGTGCTAAGCCCATCATCATATTCATCATATAACTCATATCCGTGATAACCGGCGGACTCTGCTTCATCATATTTGCAGAAGCAACCGCATACAGCTCTGATTCTGATACACCAAAATGATTTGCAACATCATTCGTAATTGCAAGCGACATCTGGCCTTGATCATTTGATCCAAGATTGACGATATATACAGCTGCCATATCTCCCTGAACACGATGTGGACGAAGTGCCAAGAAATCATCATTTCCGGTTAAGGGAACAGCTTTGATCACACAGGATTCCTTTGCCGTGCTCCAGCAAAATCCTTCGTAAATCAAGGATCTGATATTTTGATCAGCTGTAATACTATGTGTGTTTGCCAGCGCATCTGTAAATGACTTTGCAATAGATTCTGCAATCTGCCCAATAGGAAGATCGTATTTTTTGTATTCCTCGAAAGCCGAGTTAATGTAAATGCACGGTGCAACTGAAGCATCCGACATTCGGATCGTCATACCAGTCACCTTTCCTAGCCCCGATTTATTCACTTCCTGAAATGACACATCTGCCATTTGGTATACTTCTGGTAGATGCTCTAACACCTGTGTTGACAAGGCTTCTTTAAATTCTTCAAAATCATATGTTCTATCGCTCATAACTTTTCCTTTCTGTTACTGTGTTATTAATTCCTGATGCGTCAAATATGCGATAAATTCTCTGATATCTTTCATAAATACAGCCGGATCCTCTATTCCTTTTGCAATGTTTGTCAAACGATTCTCCCAGTCTGCAGTAAGTTTTGCACTGACTAGCTGCTCCGGTAATATCCTGCAAAGATATTCTCCTGCCTCTGTTGATAACAGCTGCTTTTTTCTTCGCTCCACAAAACCGGCCTTGATAAGACCTTCAATGATATCTGCTCTTGTTGCCGTAGTTCCAAGACCACTTCTTTCAGCATCTTCTAAAAGTTCATCCTGCCCAGCCTTTTCCATGAGTGCAAGAAGTGATTCTTCGGTCAGGTGTGTAGGCGGCTTTGTCTCATGCTCTGTAATTGCAATCTTATTTACTGATACTGCAATTCCTTCATGAAGATCCTTATGGATTCCCGTTAGACTTCCTACATCAGATTGATCATTTTCCTCTGATATCTTTTCTTCTTTTTTTCTGATATCCTGACTAAATTGCTGCTCTCGTGTTTTCCATCCGTTTTGAATAATGGTTTTCCCGGAAGCTGTGAAATGATACCCGTTACAATCAAATGATGCATGAATGCTCTCATACACATGCACCTGTCCCATTGCAGACAAAAACTGATTAATAATCAGCTTCAAAATGCGCTGCTCATTTTCACTAAGATCATTTAGCAGCTCTTTTTTTGCAATCTCAACAGTAGGAATAATTGCATGATGATCCGATACTTTTTTACTATTCAGCACTCTGTCAATTTCCGGTGTCTTTCCTCTGGATGGAGCCTGGATATTTTGAAAGATACATTTCTGAATTGCCATATATACGGCTGCTACCGTATCCCCCATATCATCAGAGAGATATCTGCTGTCTGTTCTTGGATATGTTACAAGTCGCTTTTCATATAACTGCTGTGTCGTATTCAAAGTATCTTTGGCAGACATAGAAAAACAGCGGTTCGCATCCCGCTGCAATGTTGTCATATCATATAAAAGTGGTGGATTTACTTTCTTCTTCTCTCTGGTAACATTTTCGATATAAGCTGGGCGACGTTCACAGGCTTCCAGAATATCGTTTGCCTCCCCCAATGTTTTTACCGATTCAGAAACTGCATCAATTCCATTCATATGAAGATGTACTTTAAAATATGGTTCCTTTGTAAAATCACGAATTTTCTGTTCACGATCCACGATCAGCTGTAATGTTGGACTTTTTACTCTGCCAACATTTAATACTTTTCCATCCCCGTATTTTAACGAATAAAGCCTGGTAAGATTCATTCCCACAAGCCAGTCTGCTCTTGCTCTGCATTCTGCTGCTTCAAACAGCGAATCAAATTCACTGCCTGGTCTAAGATTACGAAACCCTTCAATAATGGCATTTTCTTCCAGAGAGTTTGTCCAGAAACGGTACAGAGGCTTTTTGCATTTTGCCATATCGTAAACAAGTCTGGCGATTGCTTCTCCTTCTCTACCACAGTCTGTAGCAACTACTACTTCCCCAACGTCTTTGCGTTTCATCAAATCTTTCAGAATCATAAACTGACTCTTTGTGCTAGGAATAATCTGATGTTTCCAGTCTTCCGGTATGATAGGCAGTGTATTAAGGTTCCATGTTTTATACTTTGCATCATACATATCCGGCGGTGCTTTCATTACAAGATGACCAATACACCAGGAAATAACATAACTTTTTCCTTCCAGGTATCCTGCTTTCTTTTCCTTGCATCCTAAAGCTTCTGCAATCATTCGTGCTACACTTGGTTTTTCCGCTATGACAAGTGATTTTGTACTTTTACTTTCCATATCCCCTCCGAATTACTTTGCACTGGCAAGATCATCACAATTGCCTGTCACCTTTGCCTGTTTCTTTTCTACGATTTTCTGCAGGTAGCCCTGATATGCCTGCATACGCTTTTTCTTCTTTTCCTGATCATAAAATGCTACTGTAACGCCATTGTCTTTCATTTGATATACCTACCCTTTCTAAAATTTATCTGCTTCTTCCACGTTCCGATACAGTTTCAACCTTTACCTGCGTTTCTTCTATTTCATCTTCTTTAGCATTTTCTGTCTCTCTTCCTGCCGTTTCTTCCATATCTTTATTTCCCGTATCAGAAAGACTCGCTTCTGCAGATACCTGAGTATGTGCTAATATATCTTCCTCTGCCTCAGAGACTGTATATTCTCCAATCCCAGCCTGATCAGCCACAATCGATATGATCTGATAATGCCGTAAGCAGGTATCTTCAATCGTACCGACACATACAGCAGCACCATTTTTATCATAAAGACTATAGTTTAAATGATCCTCTGACGGCTCAACCACAAGATAGTATTCCGGCATTTCTACTGTCTGAGGATATGGATGCCTGAAATAAAAAGAAGCAGGATATCTTTCCTGCTGCGCTGCTTGTTCGATAGGTTCCTGCTCTAACTGCATGATCGGCTCTTCCTTTTTTTGACCGCCAAGCCGACTGATCATGTCCTCTATTTTTGAAATTGATTGTCTCATATACTCTGTATCTTCCTGGATTGCATTTCCAAGAACAGTCAGAAACTGTACTGCTGTATCTGCCCACTGCTTATTCGTCTGCACATTTTCTTGTATCAGACGCAATAACATATTGTTTAAGTCTTCATTCATTCAATTCTCCTCTCATCTGACAATATCGTTTTCATTTTTTCATACATACACTACACCGTTCTTCCTCCACAAAGCTTTTCTGCAAAAAAAAGTGAGCAGAGCTTCTGCCATATTGCATTGAAACTCTGCCCAAAAAAGGAGGGAGATACTGCGACCCGGGGCCGCTTCGGAAATGCCGCTGCATTCCGAATGTTATGAAAAAATATGAAAACGTCTGATTAATACTTGTGACTTACGTTTTATCACACTCAAAGTATATCATAGTTTCCGACTTACGGATTTCCTCTCCCTTCCTATACGTTCCTGCTTGTTCCCCAACACATTATTAAGATGATACCATTATAATTAACTATCTATTTCTGATATGTAATGATCTGTCAAACGACAATTGCTATAAATTACTACAAATATGTGTAGACGCAACAATAAGAATCTATAATACAGTAATAACCAAACTACATTTTATTTTGTTTTATCATATATTTTTTCAAATTCTTCTGGAGAAAAAGTTTTATCAAAAATATCCTGTGATTCCAACACTTTGCTCACTCGTTCACGCTCAAGCTGAATTGCTGGCAAATAAACTTGATATACTCTCATTACTTCTTGTAATTCCAGTTCCTTTATATCTGGCAAATATTTTTCATGTTTTTGTAATTTATTCTCCAATGATGCCAATTTTTCTTTCATCTTTAGCTTATCGCTCTTAACTTGATTCATATCACATTGTTTATACGCTTCAAGTTCATCAGCATTTTCTGCGTCAATATTATATTCCATAAGTTTCAATTGGGCTTCTTCTTTTTCTTCTGGAATATCAAGCTGTGCTATCAGTGCTAATACATCAAGTTGTTTACTTAATCGTTCCACCTCTTCTTTATATTGTACTAACAACTTCCTCTGAGTATCAATTTCATTCGCAACCTGTATTGAGGAAATATGCTTATTATTAATCCACGTTTTTAATCTTGCTTGACCTCTGTAAAAAGGCTCATTTACAAATTCACCACGCACATTATGCCATTTAATGAAGAAATCCACTACATCATTATTCTGTGTATCAATTACTTTTCGAGATAATATTTTTAATAAAGGCTGTGAATCTCCGTCTTTCTTCAGCAAAAATTTATCTTTCTCCATTTCGACAAAAAATGTCGATACAAAATATTTTTTGAAATTAACGTCATATCCTATAAATAGATTCAGATTTCGGCTCTTCTCTGCAATTAGTTTGAAAAAAACTTTATCTGCCTCAATATAAGTTTCGCAACTTTCTTTATCAAAATCTATTACCGGGTCATTCATTAACAGTTCACGAATTTGTATTTCGGAAAAGAATTGAAAACGATGTGCTTTAATTTCACCCAAATCCGCTTTTTTATCACTATCCTGGATATTCAGAATTTTATCTTCATAATCACCTACAATAACGATATCCGTAGAGTCCATTGTTATTTTTCCTTCTTTTACATATTTATAAAAATCCTCTTTCTTTAACTTATGATCCTCTACCATCTTTACAACTGTTACATCTGTTAATTTATGAAATCCTAATAGATGATAAAAATTTTCCATTTTAAATTGAAATTGGATTTCAATACCCCCACTAAATATATAACAAAATTTCTTGTTAAGCAATCTGCTATATTCAACTGCTAATTGTTGCAAATCAATATCAAGTTGTGTCTTTTTCCTACTTTTTACATATTGCAGATACTTATCGTTTTTTGCCATGTTTTTCTCCAATAATAACTACGTTCTATTAACACAAAAAGAGATCTAAGGCGGACAACCTCAGACCTCTTCGGAACTTCTTTAAAAGACTACGTTCTTTTTCGCCATCGGCTCTCAGGTACGGGTGCAGACTTCCCGAATGAATCCCCGCTTAACGCCTCTTCTTGCATACCTGATATCACAAGCGTCATGGGAATAATACTTCACCACAAAGTATTTCTATCATTATATTACCAAACCATAAGGAATGTGTCAAGTTAAACCATTGTTTTTATAGGCACTCGTATTCACCCATGATTATATATTATTATTCGCAGAATCGCAATAACTATTCTTATTGTTCATATTTTTACATTCTTTCAAAAATGTCAGTCATTTTCAATTTATTTTTCATTTTTTAGCATTCTCATTTTTGTAGTGCTTCATATCCCCGAAAAATCCTGTATCACTATGTCCAATCTTATGGCCGCGGTTATCGTAATGAGTCATACCACCAAATAATCCAATATCAGAATGACCAGTCTTACGACCACGATTATCATAATGATTCATACCGCCAAGCAGTGACTGTTCACTATGACCGATTTTTCTGCCACGTGCATCATAGTCATTGTATCCGCCAAAGAATCCCGGGCGACTCTCTCCTATTTTCTTTCCATTTTTATCGTAGTGGATGATATCTCCAAAGAATCCACGTCTGCTATATCCGCTTTTTTCTGCCATAACTTATTCCTCCAATTTGCCTAGTTTTACCTTGTGACCTTATTCTGAATAGTGTGATGTCCTATTGTATGTACATCAAACATTTTCGGCGTAATTCACAGTTTGCCATCTTCCAATTTGTATATTATTTTCAGCCTTATCTTTCATTGAAACAATTGTACCATCTTGAATCATTTCCTTGGTCGCCTGCGTGGCGACAATAAAAAATGAGGTTCCCCATTACTGAAGAACCCCTTTCATCATCTCAAAATTATGTATATCAAGTCCCGGTGCATCAAATGCCTTCATCTGCTCCAGACTCATACCACCATGATATGCTTCCTTCATGAATTCTTTCAGATAATCCGGATATTCTTTTGATCCAAGTACTTTCAGTACCAACTTTTGACGTTCATCAAATTCTAGCTCCGCCTTTTCTTCCACCTGCTTTCTGCGTCTGAAAAATCCCTTGGATCTTGACATGTTCTGCTGCATCATAAACATCTTTTGTTCTATATTCTGTTTCTCATATCGAAGCACTTCAAGATCATTCAGATAGATATCCATCTGCTCTTTCAGTCGCCTGATCTGCATATTCTTTACTGTTTCCTGTGACTGCTGCTTTAATTTATATTCCCGTTGCAGTGATTCCAACTGTACTTTCAGAACAGCATTTTCCTTTTCCAATTTTACAGTGCGTTTCCATAGAGCAGTACCAGTATCAGCTTTGGTACCAACAGGGGCTGCATTTTCATTTATCTGCTCTGTTGTTTTCTGATCCGAATTTACAACCTGAGCTTTTTCTGTCACTTCGGTAAGTCTCGCTACAACTTCCTCATATTTCTTTCTCGTTTCTTCATGCTGCTTTATGATAGATACAAACTGATTAATACATTCCTGAAGCTGCTTATTACCAGCATTACCATTTTCTGATTTATCCGTTTGCTCTTCCTCAGATTCATCCTGCAGATCTAGTCCCTGGATCAGTGCTTCCTGCGTTTTAAGTATATTATGTACCTCTCCAAGATTGACTGTCTTTGTTCTTGCTAAAAATTCCTCTGCAGGTGTCGGTCCATATAACCGGCAAAGATACATTGCAAAAATAAGATCCGACATATAGTATGTTGGTTTTTCTTTGAAGAATCTCTCCAGAGTTTCTTCATCAAATCCTAGTTCATCTGCCAGTATCAATATCGTTGGCCAGATATTATACTTCTGATTCTTATCTGTCTGTTTATATTCCTGGTGCGAATCTATATAACTATCAACATTCCAGTTATTGTTACTCTTCTTCCAGAGCACTTTTTTGCTCTCTGTTTTTGTTTCCTTTTCCATTTATCGCCTTTCTGATTTTGGATCTTTCTGAATATCATTTTTATGAATGACATATGGCTGGTACTCCTGATGTAATGGCTGATGATACAGCGCCTCGATATCGATAAGTGTATGTATCTCTCTTTTCAGATTCTTTGAAAGTGATCGAAGTTTTTTCAGTTCCGTTTGTGTCTGTTCTCGTTTTAACCTGATTACATCAATACCTCCTGCAGGCTGCATCTTCTGACAGAGTTCATTTTGCATTCTGATTTTTTCTGGTTCCGATATAAGCGTATCCTCTTCCAGCTTTTCATATTGCTTAAGTAGACGGAACCGCTCATCTTTATACATCTTTGTCTGCAGCACTTTTATCTGAAGCTGTAATGCCTGTACTTCCTGCTCTACCTGTTCTTTTCTGGCAGATGCATCACTAAGGCTCTCGATATCATCCCGGATCATAGCAGTCATACAGCGAGACAACTTTTTCACCTGCAGGATATCCTGCTTATATTTCCATGACTGATTTCGAAAGTATGGATGCCGGATATGATATACACGAAACAGCCTACGATAATACTGCTTTTGAAAGTCCGACATTTTCCAGCCTTTGATTCTGGTCACTTTCATTCGTACCGCTTTTTTGACTTCCTGCATTTCTCCATAACGTCGATAGTTCTCATCTACGCTCTGCATGAGATCCTGATTTTGTATTCGCTGCATCAGAGCTTCCTTACTATAACCAACGCCCAATCTGCCAGTACGTACAGCACGTTTTCTCCAATCCGGTTTTAATGATAAGTATTTCTG
>JAZLLO010000092.1:0-11082 GCA_045598185.1 Marvinbryantia sp. | reverse complement strand
GTATCACCGAAGATGTCTATTCATAGTACTTTGATTACGACATTTGGTATAGTAGATAATGAGTATAGTGAGGTATTCGTTAACGCTATTACAATGGATGATCTATTTAGGTGATGATATAATATTTTATCATTTTATAATACGACTAGAAGAAGAATTTTCCATATGGGAGGATATGGAAGAAAAAGAAGACAGGGATCCTGTTTATGATGATTTCTGGGAGTCTTCTTTATCAGACGAGGAAAAGACATACGTTGAAAAGCAGGCAGATGCTTGTGTGAAAAGAGAGATGGCAGAGATATTCTATGAGATGGCTATCGTAGATCCGGAAGAGGAGGCACAACTGATCTCGCAGTACAGGACAGATCTTATCCAGAGAATCTGCTATTTTCCTAAAATGCTGGAGGAAGTGACAGAGGATGTGATTCCAGAATTCCTGTTCTGGGATCATGATTTTGAACTGATCGATGGATTTGGAGTAGAAGCATTTGACAGATTTGCAGAGATGAATCACGGTTCAGAGATGGATTTTGGATTCATGCAAGTGGACGAAAGAACACAGATGATGACCGGATCTATGCAGTTTGATCTGATCGAAGAAGACGAAGAGTCCGGGAATGCAGCGGAAGAATCAGAAATATCCGATGAAGATGCACCTCTGACTGAGAAAGAAAAGATGGAACTCCTCGATAAAAAGATCGAACAGGTGCAGGAAGTGGTTTTTGAGAAGCACAGAGAATACCAGAAGGCAGCAGATGAATTGAAAAAACTTCTTGATGAAAGGCATCCGGAAAGAATTGTAGAAGAGAAAAAACAGAAGCTGTATGATGCATACCTGGAAAGTGGAAGAGACCTGGATGAGATCATCGACCTGATCCAGAATGCAGATGAATATATCTGAGATATGAACGGACAAAAAAAGAGCCTGATCGATATGATTTTGATTATCGATCAGGCTTTTAGTGAATTTCCTGTAATTTCATTGTCTACACCTTCATCTTTCTTAAATTGCTGGGTAATTCTTTAAGTTTTTGTTGGACCGTACCTCCAAATTCTTAGATTTGTTTTGAAAATCAGATTAACTATGCCATTGGTCTATACCCCGTTTTTAAAATATTTTTTAATGGTAGAATGATCAAGCCATCGGTCTGTCCTCCGTTTTCTGAAGAAATACTCATCTTTTGTATTTTTATCTGAAAAAGAAATGAAATATTTCTTTGTTATCTGTATATTATCACAGAAAATAAAATTCGTCAAGTACAAATATGAATAAAATTCACCCTGTTCGCATTTAATTTTCAGACAATTTCAAAAGAATAAATGTGTTAGAATGGGATAAAATCAAGCGTTTTTATGTAGAAATCTTTGGACAATAAATGCGGTACTAATAGTATTGTAGAGAAATACAATCATGAGCTGTTTACAGGCAGAAAGGAGCCGCATATGTTAAAGGGATATTCAGTAGCAGAAGGTTATATGGGTTTGGTTGAAGGAAGATTTTTACTTTTTGCCTGCGAGGGCGATTATCGTGATTTTATGGAGGATTAAGAATGAAGGACAGAATGGAGAATATTGAATTTTTCCGTTCAAAGATGAAGAGCGTGAAAAGGGATGGGATCGATGAGCTGATGAAGTATATTGAAAAGAGTGACTTCTATACAGCACCGGCATCGACCAGGTTCCATGGTGCATATGAAGGAGGGCTTCTTGAGAAAGAATAGGCAGGTAAGTATATGGCAAATGATTCCGTAAAGTTCAGGGCGATCCGTGTTATGCAGATCCTGATGGATGAGACAGATGAAGAACATCCGATGTCGGCAAACAGGATCTCGCAGAGACTGGAAGCAACAAATGATATTACAGCAGACAGAAAGACAATCTATGATGATATCCAGGTTCTAAAGGATGCAGGTGTGGATATCTTACGAACACCGAGTAAGAAAGGTGGATTCTATGTAGCGTCCAGGAAGTTTGAGCTTCCAGAGGTAAAGCTTCTGGTAGATGCAGTCCAGGCATCCAAGTTTATTACAACAAAGAAATCCGATGAGCTGATCAAGAAGCTCGGTACTCTGACAAGCAAAGAAGAAGCAAATCAGTTAAAGAGACATATCTTTATCCATAACAGACCAAAGACCGGGAATGAAACCATCTATTACAATGTAGATAAGATCCATACCGCAATGTTCGAGAATAAGACGATCACGTTCCAGTACACGGTATGGAACACAAAGAAAGAACTGGTTCCAAAGAAGGAAGGCAAGCTTTACGAGGTCAGCCCTCATGCCCTTACCTGGGATGATGAGAATTACTACCTGGTCGCTTATGATGCAGAGGCAGGTAAGATCAAGCATTACAGAGTAGACAAGATGAAGGATACCAGCCTTACTAGGAAGGACAGGGAAGGTATTGAGGAATTCCGTAACTTCAATCTTGCAGAGTATGCCAAGAAGACTTTTGGTATGTATGGAGGACATGATGAAGATGTGGTCTTTATCTGTGAAAACAGTCTGGTCGGCGTCATAATCGACCGTTTTGGAACAGATATCATGATCCATCCTGTAGATGCGGATCACTTCAAAACACATGCCCTGATCTCAGTCAGCAGACAGTTTTTCGGATGGGTGACTGCAGTTGGAAAAGGGCTGCATATCTCAGGACCGGAAAATGTAAAGGAAGAATATAAAAACTATCTATTGGATATCATGGGTGAATATTAAAAAAATACCGGAGATCTTTTGATCTCCGGCAAATATGTTTCGTCATGATTGGTTTTATTAATACCACAGGTTGTGGTAATAGTAATAATCAACTGGTACCTGTTTGTAGCATTCATCTATCATATCAAAGAATCGTTTGATTTTGTTTCTCATCTCAGTTCATTCCTTTCTTATATCTGTAGTAATTAACCTGCAAGGTAATCGTTATTTACGTATTCAAGGCCATTCATTGATTAATATCATTGACATGTTGGTATCTTATGGGGTAGGGATACTATTCATTAATTCGTCGATCCTATTCAGCTCTGCCATGATCTGGTTATCCATGTTCAGTGAATTATCAAACATTGTTTGTACATTTTCAGGCAGACCTTCTTCTATCGTTCCACCAATTCTTTTGCCACAAGCTGTTGTACAGCATAACATTAAAAGCATCAGGCCTACCAGCATAAGTTTTTTTCTCATCATTGTTTTGTTCTCCTTTTTTCTTTCCATCTTTTTTATTTGCTTTATTGAGAATCAGTTGTTATTGTTTTTTTCAGATTTTTTCAAGAACACAACGCCTAAACAGCTAAACGAAAAACCAAGACCAAAACATACCTCTTCTATAACGGGATTAATGCTTGGAATCAAACCCGTAATTCCAGCCACACAAAACAATGCGATAGCTACAATAGATAACAAACAACTAATTTTATATTCTCTCGTTTTTTTCATTTTCATACCTCCTGTAAAATGGGAATTTCTGACGTCCCTTCTCCTCTTTTTGTTTTTAGAACTCTGTGTTCCTCTTGATGATGTAAGGATAACAAGCAATGCTGAACGGTATATTCGATGTGCCTTAACGTTTTCTTAAACTAACAATACGAACAAGATCGTGGCACTGCTTATCTCGGAAAGTTGTATGATGCTATGTTAAGAACGGATGGCTGGAAAATGAGTAATCGCACTAATCACATATGTGATGCTAAAACAATACAAATGTATTGACTTAGCATATCAAGATTGCTATTCTGTGTATAGGAATATATAAAACAGGAGGGAAATACGATGGCAACAACGATTCAGGTAAGAGTTGACGATGAATTAAAAAGTAAAGCGGAAGAATTGTTCAAAGATCTTGGTACCGATACAACAACTGCAATTCGTATGTTTTTAACGCAGGCTGTTGCAGTTAATGGTTTTCCATTTGAAATAAAGAGAGCAAATATGAATCCATATAGACCACTGACAGAAGATGAAATTCTTGAAAAATTGGAAAGATCACGTGTAAGTGCATCGGAAGGTAAGGTTAAAGATGCTGCGGATTTTTCAAAAGAATTGAGGGCTAAGTATGGTTTATAATGTTGTGGTGACAACAGAGGCACAAGAAGATATGGAACAATTCATTAAGTATCTGGTTATGGAAAAAAGCAGTATTGAGGCAGCTAAAAATGTAATGGACGATTATGATAATACGATTGAAGCATTAAAACTGGTTGCAGGAAGTCTGAAGCTTTGTGATAATCCGAGACTTCAAGAGTTTAAATATCGCCGTATAAATTTTTTGAAACACAGATATTTTATGTTATACCGACTAGTTGAAGATACAGCATATGTAGATAGCATATTTCATGAGCTTCAAGATTATGAAAGCAGGATGTATTAGAAAAAGAAAATCTTGATAGCAATGAAACAGCAACAATTCAAAAAAATCTTCCTTTCGTTGATTTCGAAGAGATGTATAATCGCTCCCGCCTTAAAACTGCGGGAGCAGGATATAGTTCAAGTCATTTTATTCCCCAAAGCTTCTTTTCCATCCATTCTGCCAGCCGCATATACTTCTCTTTTATATCTGCATCTGTTTCCTGTTCTGCCAGCCGCTCCAGAAATTCTCTGCTGGTTTCTCCTGTTTTTCGGCCTTTTCCGAGATGTCTGTAGTGCTGCTCCAAATATAGATAATATCCCTGCGGAGTATTTCTGTATTTCAAAAGCCAGATTTTTTTAAATATCTTCTGTTTCAACCTGACGATCAGATTCTTTAACCACAGACCAAATGACATCTGGCTTTTAATCTGCATATCCTCACCATATGTTCTGTTTGGAAAACGAATCTGTCTGAGCAGGAACAGTAAAAGAAGCAACACCACTGCAGATATGAGTACCGCTCCAAGCAGCAGCAGTATGTCATTCACCACCGCTACTTCAGCGACTCCCGCTGTTGCTGCAAACGTTTGCGGTTTATCCGGCAGCAAAGCCGCCGCTTCTTCTTTCACTGGAATCAGACTTATCAGCCAGCCCAGAAACTTTCCTATAGTAGATATAACAAAAAGTCCTGTATGTTCCACTTGCATCTGAGCTTTGATCAAGGATGGAACCAGAACCCGAAAGAATATCCATACTGCACCAATCACACCTGTCGGAATGAGCATCAAACCGATGGATTTCATCCATTTTCCCGTTCCTTTGTGTCCGCCGGATCTCAGTAAAACAAGCTGCAGCAGGGCAAATAATAGTCCTATAAGCTGAGGAATCATGATACTGCTATCAAAACTGCCAGTTGACATCAGTCCTGCTGCGATAAGCAGTGTCATCAGCATAAATAAAAAATCATTTTCTCTGCTTTCCGGTTTTGGTGCACTGTACAAAAAAATACAATAGCGAATTGCCGGGACTGACCACATAAGAAGTAATGCACTCCAACCAATCAGTCTCTCCGGGACATTACCAAATCGACTGGTATATACCACCATAACTGCCATCGGCAAAAAAACCACCCCGATGATCAATCTCTGCAATCTGGTACCTGCCAAAAGCAAGATCAGGCTTATGCTTCCAAGTGTCAATAGACTCCAGATTAGAAATCCTTTTGCAAAAGGTTCTTTATAACAGAAAATCGTGATGAGTATATGCAGGGCTGCACAGTTCGAAAGAATAGACAAAAAGTTTAAACATTGATCGAAACCATTTCTGTATTTTTCTTTCATCGTGTTGTCCTCCCATCTTGTTCTATCATTTATCCTAAAGTTCCTATATGATCTATCGTTCTAACTGCATAAGCTGCAACACCCGGTATCCCGACTGTCTGACTTCATCCTCATTTATCACCTCTACGATCTGCAGTTTCCGCTCCGGCAGAGACTCCAGAAATTCCCACGGCAACTTCTGTGAAGTATAAGTAAAAAACCAAAGAGAACCCTCACTACCAGGATGCTCAGGAAAAACAGAATCCGTATAAGTTGACGCATCCTGTTTTTTTGTCTGCTCGCAGCGAAATCCTGCCAGATAAAATAGTAGATTTTGTAATTCATTTCCCTGACTGGTACAAAGCGTACATGCAGGAAAATAACGCGACTTTGAGATGGTCAGCCGCAGGGCCATCTTTTTCTGAAATAATTCTACCAGGAGGGATCCCATTACACGAAGAGTACGTTCCAGCTCCTCTTCTGCTTCCACAAACGATTCCCCGTCCAGAATCAAATGGACCATTCCCGGCTGGATTCTTTCATAAAGATTAATCTGTGTATCCTGTCCCCTGGCATCCATACGCCAGTTGATCTGTTTCCAGTTATCTCCCGGCTGATAGATACGACTGCCTTTTAAAATCGAATGATCTTCCATAAATCCGTGACTTCCAGATATAACGTCCCAGTTTTGTTTTATAAACGGTGCTGTATTCACAGGGATATAATCCGGATAGACTGCCAGAATCGGCAGTTTCTTTTTCGGAAGCAAAATCTGCCTCTGCGAAAGGCCAAACCCATCCCCGGTTCTGGCGCTCACATGTCTGATTTCGTAAATGCCGCGTTTGTTTGCATGCCAGATACATTCTGTCTCGACCACCGCATGCGGTCTTACACCTGCAATATTCTGCCTGTAATAATCAGTTTCGTTCGTACCACTTTCATGGTAGGATTCGTAACTGGGATCTGGCAAAAATGCATCCATCTCCTGTCCGTTCTGATTCACTTCCAGCCAAAACAAGGGAAACATTTTTTGATTTTTCACTTCATATCTTAAGATTACATCCTGATTTGGATAAACCCATGGATGTGAACAGGTCATCAAAATTTCCACGTTTTTCGCTGCTATGACCGACCAGATGTTTAATATCAGGGCAAATAAAATCAGACCCATACAAATCGCCGCCGGAAGCTGTGCTTTTACATGAAGACTGATTACCATAAAAACTGCATAAAAGACCAACGCCGGGATTCCGGTAATTCCTTCTGAAGCGAAAATTCTATCCTTAAATTGTATTTTTTCTTTCAGGAATTTTTTCATAACCTCATCACATCCGCATCTTCAGGTGGTATCGATACTGTTTCCAAAATTCGATTCATTATTTCTTCTGCTGTTTCACCCGTCATTCTTGCCTGTCCGCTCAGCAACAGACGATGTGCCAATACCGGCATTGCCAGCTCTTTCACATCATCCGGTGTCACATATTCCCTGCCTTTCATGGCCGCCCAGGTCTTTGCTGCACCAAACAATGCCCTCGAAGCACGTGGACTTGCTCCCATACGAAGAGATGTCTGTTCTCTGGTAGCCTGGATCAGACGAAGCAGATAGTCTGCCACCACTTCTGAAACATATATATCGGAAATCTCTTTTTGCATTTCTACGATTTCTTCCTGGGTAGTAACTGCATTCACCTTTGCATAATAATCACTGCTTTGCAGGGCAAACAGCATCCTTTTTTCTTCTTCAAATACCGGATAGCCCATGGACAGTCGAATCAGAAATCGATCCATCTGAGCCGTAGGCAACGGAAATGTACTTTCTTCTTCTACCGGATTTTGCGTCGCCAGTACGATAAATGGGTTTGGCAGATCTCTGGTTTCTCCGTCAATCGTTACCTGTTTTTCTTCCATGGCCTGTAAAAGAGCAGCCTGGGTACGCGGTACTGCGCGATTGATTTCATCTCCAAGCAGTATATTCGTAAACACCGGACCTGGAAGATGTTTGAACCCGCCGGTATTTCTATCATAAATATTCATCCCGGTGATATCTGATGGAAGCAGATCCGGAACAAATTGAATTCGTCTGGACTCACACCCCGATGCCCGTGATAAAGTTTTGACCAGTGTGGTTTTTCCAACACCCGGCAGATCCTCCAACAGTACATGTCCACCACTGAGAAGTGCCATGACAACCAGACGGATTTGATGTTCTTTTCCAAATATGACTTTCGATGTTTCTGCAACCAGAAGTTCTGCCGTTCTTTTTATCTTTTCCATCACAAATCTCTCTTTCCATTTTTTAATTGTTTTCAACTGATACTAAAAGTAATTGTAACATAAAAAGGTTCTATAGAGTGAATTGATTCAGAAGGTTCAACAGATTATCTTGTTATCAATAAAGAAATTTATCTGATTTTAAGTTTGTTTTAATATCGGTGTGCTTAATAATTTTCAATACCAGTCATATCGCATATATGCTGAAGTATTGGAAAAGAGGTATGTATATGAAATGGAAAACGATAGCAATAGTTATGACGGTGGTTCTTTGCACTAATGCACTTGCCCCTGCAATTTACGCGCAGGATATTTGTATATTTAAAAATTAAAATGATACTTTAATGCCATTAGTAGCTTAGTAGTAACTATTCATTTGGTAGAATGGCATTACTAAAGAAAACCGAAAGGAATCATCATAATATGAGCAATGCAGACTCAATTATCATAGGAAACATCGTAACACTCGATACAGACAAGCCTGTTGTCGAAGCAATGGTAGTAAAAGACGGACTGATTCAGTACCTTGGCAGCAAAGAAATCGCCATGAAGTTAAAAGGAGAAGACACTAAGATCCTGGATTATGGCTCTGCAGTCATCTATCCTGGATTTATGGATGCACATACCCATGGACCAATGGCAGGACAAAGACTGGCTTTCCAATGTGATCTGACGGAACAGGAAAATATGCAGTCCTATGTAGATCTGATGGCGGACTATGTAAAGAAGTATCCGAACCGCAAGGTTTATATGGGTGCAGGATGGACAAAATTTGAGGAACCAACCGCAAGCATGCTTGATGCAATCTGTCCGGATAAACCAATGGTACTTAGAACTTCAGACGGTCATTCCGTTTGGGCCAATACAGCTGCCATAAAAGACTGTGGAATTGACCAATCTTATGTAGAAAAATATGGAACCGCAAGAGTCCATGTGGATGAGAACGGAAATCCATCCGGATTATTTACAGAAGAAGCAGCAAGCTATATTGTTTCACAGTATGAAGTAACAAAAGATGAATTGAAGGAAGGTCTTCTTGCATGGCAGGAATTTGCTTTTTCTCAAGGAATTACAGGTGTTGGAGAAGCATTTGTTGATATGTATCCGGGAACCATGGATGCATACGATGAACTTGTAAAAGAAGGAAAATGGAAACTTCGTACATACGCTTATGCGGTATCTGTGAATGAAGTAAGACAAAGACCGAATAAGATGGGAGAAGTGCTGAAGGATCTTGCAGATCACTATGACAGCGAATATTTTAAGATTCTGGGACAGAAGTTGATTCTGGATGGAGTTGTTGAAGCACATACAGCAGCATTGATTGAGGAATACGCCGATCAGCCTGGATACTATGGAGTATTAAATATTGATAATCCACAAGTACTTGAAATGATTGTGGAATCCGCAAATGAAGCAGGTTTTCCGGTACATACTCATGCCATCGGTGACAAAGCATCAAGTATGATCATGGACGCTTATGAAGCAGTCGCATTAAAAACAGGAACATTTGACAGTCGTAATGCTATATGTCATCTGCAGGTGGTGACAGAAGAAACCATTCAGAAGTGCGGAGACTATAATGTCGTTGCCGTTGTGGCTCCAACCTGGACACCGGCTGTTCAGCCTTACTTTGACCAGAGTAAAGAATATCTTGGAGAAAAACGTGCATGGGAGATGTACCCTGTCAGAGCGTTTGAAGATGCAGGCGCCACACTTTGCTTCCATACTGATTATCCGGTAAATACCATTATGAGTGTTCCTCTTTCTGTATATACCGCCGTAAAACGTGGAAAACCAAAGAATGATCCGGAAGGTGGTCCAAAGTCTATCATGAATCCGGATGAATCCATTTCCGCTCTGCGTGCTTTACTCGCTCAAACCATAAATGTAGCATATATGTGTAAGCAGGAGAATCATTTAGGAACTCTTGCTATGGGTAAAGTTGCGAATGCAACTGTTTATACAAAAGATTTTATCAATTGTGATGTCGAAGAAATCATGGACGCACAGCTTATTGCAACCATTGTAGATGGTAAAGAAGTATATCACGGTTAATATCCTGAATATATTTTTCCCCTAATTTATATCATTAGTTGCATCTTGAAATAATAGCAAAAATTTGTTAAATTATATAAATAGTCGGACGGTGTTTTTAGCAAACACCATGCAAGGTGCTCCAATGTGAGTTCCCGGACGGACATAATGATTATGGCCAGATAAGACAGAGATGTTTTATCTGGCCTTTTTTGTTTTAGGAGGATATGAATATGCAGATTGTGCTGTTGCTACCATATAACGTCCTACGAATACTGTTGTTAATGCTGCTAATACAAATGCTGTCATATTATCACCTCCGTTCCTGTTTTATTTTTCTATATCCTTAATGTTCTTTCTCGATTTTTATACGAGGTAATTACTGTTTACATATCCGGTCTGGTTTGTACTTGGTGTTGCTGTGTTGGAATCTGTTTTCAGCCAGTTAAGATTGCTGTTTGCAGGTTTCTGTGAAAATTCTCCTACCTACTCCAAACTTTTTTGACCTTGAGGAAAGTGGGGTCTATTATTTTTATATAACAGTTGACGCTTGCGGAGACTTGAATTCAGCCCGAGTTTTCATGTGATTTTATAAGGTTATGTTAAGCTTTATTCAATTTTATCTTTATAATCTGGCGTTAGGATAACATCATCAAGTACAAACAACATGTTCTAAAAGAGAAGATCAGAAGTAAATCATACGAATAATAGAGACTAAAGGAGAAAAGAACAATGATTAACAAAAAGGCAATGAAAAAAGCAGGCGTAAAAGGAATGACAGCAATGTTAGTAGCAGCAAGTCTGATGAGCACAGCAGTACCGGCATTTGCAGTTGATAGTATTGGTGAAGAATTTGCACCATATTGTGATGAGTATTACGAAGTGACTGGAACAATAGAGTACGATGTTGAGACCGGAGAACTTGACTATGAATATGAAGAGTCAGGATACAGCAATGTGGATTATGTAGACGACGGAGAGATCCCAAGAGAAGATGTAACTCCAACAGACGAAGATACAAATCCAACGGATGTAGATACAAATCCAACGGATGTAGATACAAATCCAACGGATGTAGATACAAATCCAACGGATGTAGATACAAATCCAAC
>JAZLLO010000091.1:0-47338 GCA_045598185.1 Marvinbryantia sp. | reverse complement strand
TTTCAGTAGTTTAACCGCAACTGCACTGATAATGGGAGCGTATAAAAGGCCACAATCCAGATTTTTATACGTAATTAATCAAAAGGGGAGATATAATACAGACTTCTCTCTACATATGCTGGTATTTGTTTCATAAAATCTTACGGAAGATTGGCACGTGAACAGTAACCACAATAACGATATAGATTCATTAAGAAAATAGGATTGTTTGCTTTAATGAGAATATATGATATACTATTATTAATCGAGGAGGTGTTAAGTATGATGTATCCGTTTATAACATTGGATGATCAGGCTGAGATAGTTCATTCGGAAATGAAATCTGATGGAAAAGTAAAAGTATATGTAGAGAAGCCGGATGAGAAAGATTGTTTCCATCATATGACCTGTTATCTTCCTGGATATGAAATTGAAGAGGTGTTTGGTTTTTCTGATCAGGAAGTGGAAAGATATATGGAAGTTATTCGATCTACAGCGCACTTAATAGTAGAATTTTCGCAAGAAGGGGGCTTTGAGAATGCCTCAGGTTTTTAAAGTTGGTTCTTACTGGATCTATTTCTGGGCAAATGAAGGGAAGCCACTTGAGCCGATTCATGTTCATATTTCACAGGGAAGTCCGTCAGAGAATTCAACAAAAGTGTGGATTACCAGTACTGGCAAGACGCTTTTAGCAAACAATAATTCTCAGATATCGATGAAGGTGCTGAGGAATATTATGCGTATTATAGAAGCTAGAAGCAATGAGATAATCAAAAAGTGGAAGGATTATTTTGGTGAGCCGTATTATTATATATGATGAAATAGTGTATAAGTCTACTATTTGGACACCAAAGAGAATAACGCATTGTCTATAATATAATTGCTATTATTATGTGATTTTTTACTTAAGAATAGGTAGCTTCCGTTTGACGGGAAGTTACCTATTTTATCATAATTATAACTATTCTGAAGCTGGCTAATGGAGGGCTGACAATGAGTACGAAGAGAACATGTGATATCTTTATCAGTTATCGTCGTGATGGCGGGGATATGACTGCTATGTATATCTATCAGGAACTGAAAGAGCGTAAATATGACGTATTTTATGACCTGGAGGTTCTGCGTGCGGGAAGATTTAATGATTCCTTACTGGAATATATTGCTTCCTGTAAAGACTTTATCCTGGTACTTTCACCGGGATCTCTTGACAGATGTAATGAAGAAGGTGACTGGGTGCGTAAAGAGATCGCCGAGGCTTTGCGTCTGAAGAAGAATATTATTCCGATTATGCTGAAAGGATTTAAGTTCCCGGATAAGCTGCCGGATGAGATCGATGATGTACGATATCAGAATGGTCTGACAGCTACGACAGAATATTTTAAAGAGAGTATGGATCGTCTGTGTACCAAGTATATGCAGACGAAACCGGCAAAGAAGACACCCGTAGTAGCTGGTGGTGTGGCAGGCGCCGCCCTTCTTGCTGCTGTAGTCTTTGGCCGAGGATTATTACCTTCTGGCAAGCCAGCGCCAGAACCTGTTCCTGTCACGACAGAAGCTATGACAGAAAAAGTGACTGAGAAAGAGACACAGCCGGTTACGGAAAAAGTAACAGAAAAAGTAACAGAAAAGGCTACGGAAAAAGCGACAGAAGCAGTGAAGACAGAACCTGTAAAGGATACCGATTGGCCGATAATGCGAAGCGACAATCCATGGGTACTTTATAATGGAGAGTACGTAAGGAAAAGTTCGGATCTTGAAGTAAGTGCTATAGGTGAAGTGTCGAATATGCCGGTATTTCAGAATGAATCTCTGCTTCGTAGAGACGTATCTTCTGTTACCTTCTTAAACACACTGGAGAATGCCGGTGAGGATGCCTGGGATATTTCAGAGAATCAGGATGGATCTGTACTTGCATGGACCCAAAAGAATGGAGACCTTCATGATCTGTATATCGCCGGAGATGGTGGGGTACGTATACCAGAAGATTGCGCCGGATTATTCAGTATGTACAGAAATGCAAAAACAATTGATTTTAATGGATATCTGGATACCTCGGAGACTGATAATTTTACTTCCTTTTTTGAAGGTTGTACCAGTTTGAAATCACTGGATCTTCGTACCTTGGATACATCGAGTGGAAAATATTTTTCCGCTTTTGTTGCAGTATGTGAAAAGCTTACTTCCGTTGATGTATCCGCTCTTGATACATCCAGAGCTATTGACATGCAGGGTATGTTTAGTCAGGATTACTCATTAAAATCACTGGATTTAAGCAATTTTAAGACATCCCGCGTGACGAATATGATCGGTATGTTCATGGATGATGTGAAGCTGAAAAACATTAAATTCGGAAGTGATTTCGATACTTCTCATGTGACATCAATGGAAGGTATGTTCTGGAACTGTAGTAATCTCCAGGAAGTGGATGTTTCTGGTTTTGATACTTCCAATGTTACATCTATGGAGGGTATGTTCTGGGGATGCCGTGATCTGCTGGAACTTGACCTTAGCGGCTTTGATACTTCAAAAGTTACGAATGTGAACAGCATGTTCGATGAGTGTGACCTTCTTGAGAGTATCGGAACAGAGGAAGGTGTGCTTTACGACCAGTTAAAAGGAGTCAGCACCAATACAGCAGAGCAGGAAGCAGCAACGGAAATGGTGAAGACAGAACCTGTAAAGGATACTGACTGGCCGGTAATGAGAAGCGATTCACCATGGGATCTTTACGATGGTGAGTACTCTCATGATAGTCAGGAGAATGAATGTTATGGTAATGGTGAAGTCTGCAATATGCCTGTATTTCAGAATGAATCCCTGCTTCGCAAGGAAGTATCTTCTGTTACCTTCTTAAATACACTGGAAAATACAGGGGAAGATGCCTGGGATATCTCAGAGAACCAGGATGGATCTGTACTCGCATGGACAGAAAAGAATGGAGAACTTTTTGATCTGTATATTGCCGGAGAAGGCGGAGTGCGTGCGCCGGAGGATTGTCCAGGATTATTCTGTATGTATCGTAATGCAGAATCTATTGACTTAAACGGCTATTTCGATACTTCTGAGAATAATAACTTTGATTCTTTCTTTGAAGGCTGCGCAAAGGTTAAGACACTGGACCTTCGCACCATGGATACCTCAAGTGCACATAATATGAGACATATGTTTACTGCATGTACAAGTCTTACTTCTTTGGATGTATCCAACTTTGATACTTCCAGAGCAGAAGAAATGGAATATTTCCTTGCAGGATCTTCTTCTCTGAAATCAGTAGATATTAGCAGCTTTAATACAAAGCGAGTGACTGATATGTGTGCTTTCTTTCAGGATTGCGTTAAATTAAAGGAAATAACTTTTGGAAACGGTTTTGATACTTCACGTGTTAGTACTATGGAAGGTATGTTCTGGAATTGTGGTAATCTTCAGGAAGTGGATGTTACCGGTTTTGATACCTCTAATGTAAAAAATATGGGAGGTATGTTCTGGGGATGTCGTAATCTGCTGGAACTGGATCTTAGTGGATTTGATGCCTCGAAAGTCAGGGATGTTAGACATATGTTTGATGAATGCGACCTTCTTGAGACTATTGGAACAGAGGAAGGAAAGCTGTATGACCAGTTTATAGCAACGAAGAATCGCCGCTGGAGCCGTTGGGATCTGATGGACTCGGCAGAAACCGACTATATGGTATCTGTAATCTGGAAAGAGGGAGAAGAACCTGTAAACTGTGCAGCTGCCTATGACGAAGCTTCTGGGCACAGCTATGTCTTTGTTAACTGTCCTGCTACTGCGCAGCTGGCAAACGGATATTTTGGTGATGATAGATATACTCTAATAATCAGTTCCGAAGAAGAACTGGAGTTTCTTGAGAACTGGGCACAGAAAGAACATCTGAATTTTAATGAAACCTGGATTAAAGGAAATGCTGATCCATCTCTTGTATATGATGAGTCACGGGACATGAATCTGGAACAGGTATGGAAAGATACCAATTGCTGGATCCCGGATGAATATCCGGGTGAGAATGAAATCTACTTTGTCTGGGCAGATGGTCAGCCGGATGGAAGCGGTCATTGGCTGCAGCTTTTCCAGGAGGAAGACAATGGCAAGGTAGTGCTTCGTATGGATGATTTGAATGATGATATTCGAAGACCATTTATTATGGAAATTGATCATGAAGTGAAGAGTGGAGAAAAGATCGATCTTAGCTGGTGGGCTACTGGTGGAAATGAAATTGAAGGGTACGGAGAAGAAAGCGTGTTTAGTGAAACCGGTCGCAGCAGACTGGATGAGAATGGAGTATGCATACTCTCTGGCACTGGTGAGACTGATATGCATCACACCTTGAGGTACAATTTCTACATTAAAGAAGCCATCGTAAAGGAAGGTATCACAGGACTAGGGTTCCATACCTTTGACGGTTGTAGGAATTTGTCAAGTATCATTTTGCCGGAAAGTCTGAAATCCATCGGTGAGATGGCAGTTTCCGATACTGCCCTGACGACGATTACGATACCATCCAGCGTTACATTGATTCATGATACTGCCTTTTATGGCATGGAGCACAAGATTACTATCTGCGCAGAAGAAGGATCCTATGCAGAAAACTATGCAAAGAAAAATGGAATGAAATTCCAGGCAATTCCTGCAAAAGAAGGAAGTGCAGTAAGTGCAGAAACTGAGAATGAAGCAAAAGAGATTCAGACTAATACAGCGACGTCTTTTGATATAAAGACAGGTACAATTTCTGGTCATATTGATTATGATGGCCAAAAGGTTAGCGTGCCATATGTGTATGATAAAGCTTCTGGGCATAGTTATGTCTTTGTTACCAAGCCTAAGGGACGTATGGCTGTTAACAATAGCAGAAAGGATGGCGGTGAGCTGGTTACGATCAATTCGCAGGAAGAATTACAGTTCCTGACTGCATGGGCTAAAAAAGAAAGGCTGAATTTCAATGAAGTATGGATTCAGGGAATTTGTTCTCCGGCTGATGTGAATCCGGCTGATCCGAAAAAAGCGTGGGAAAAAATCGAGTCTTCCTCAGATATTTATATAGATTGGGCAGATGGAAAACCGGATGGAAGCGGAAGCTGGCTGGAATTGGTGCAGTGGAGAGCTAATGGAGAAGTATTTACGAAAATGAGTGATGTAGGAGATAGTAACTTCCGTAAATTCATTCTGGAATATGACTTTGAACTGAAAGACGGAGATGAACTGGTCAGATAGAGACGAATATGGATAAGAAGATGAAAAAAAGAATAGGAATCATCAGCACCAGCTTTCTGGTGTATATCCTGTTGGTGGTGAGTATTTCTATTTGCGAACGAAATAGTGGCGGACCGATCCAGTCTATCGGGGACGCATTCTGGTATTCCATGGTCACTATGACGACAGTTGGATACGGGGATTTATATCCGGTTACTGCAGTCGGAAAAGTGATCGGCAGTGTATTTCTGCTCCTAAGTCTTGGTTTATTGGCATTTATGATCCATGCAGTGTTTACACTGATGACCGGTAAATGGATTCCGGAGATGAAGATGTGGAGAATGAGAAAGCGTACCTGGTATGTTTTTTCAGAGAGTAATCCGGATGCGGAAGCGTTGGCTTCGAATCTGTCAAAGGATCATCCGGATGCATTGATCTTGTTTTGCAACAGTACAAGACCTGCTGCAGGTAATGAGGTAGTCCTGCAGGAGGATATTCTGGATTGGGGCCAGAAAAAATGGGTTCAGGAAGGCGAAAGAAATGTCTTTCTGATCAGTGAAGATGAAGGGAAGAACCGTCTGGAAAGTGCAAAGCTGATGGGGAAGGCGTTTCGCATATACTGCAGAAGTATAGAAGTGGATGCACTTCCGGAGGTGACCTTCTTCGACCCACAGGAATGCTGTGCAAGATCCTATTGGAAAGAGCATCCAGTGAATGAAAAGGAACGAAGGATCGTACTGATCGGGGATGGAGAATATGCAAGAGCATTATTTCATCAGGCTGTTCTGGTGAATTGCAGAGTTCCTTTCGGGAAACTTGTATATCAGCTTTGTGGAGACTGGTCTGAATACAGACAGTTCCATCCGGGACTTTCGCAGATTTTCCAGATGGATCCGGAAAAGGCTCAGATAGATGTAAAGGATGTCCTGTTTTTCCAGGATACTTTATGGAATCCGGATGCCCTCACAAATGCAGACAGAGTCATATTATGCAGTGATGAGTTTGCATTAAATGCAAAGAGGGCTATTGAGATTCAGCAGTTTTTTGCAATTCACGGAAAAGTATATGTGTTAGGAGATGATCCTACAGTACCTGGAATCTGTTTTGGAAAAAGAGCAGAATTATTCACGGAAGAACTGGTAATGAAGCAGGAGCAGGATCGTATCGCCAGAAATATGCACGAGACGTATTGTGCCAGCGTTGGTGGGAATGCACCTGCCTGGAATGAACTTGGTCGTTTCTTAAAGGCATCTAATAGAGCTGTGGCTGACCATCTTTCGGTGAAAGCGCAGCTTCTCCAGGAATATGGCATTGCCTGGAAGGACAGGGATTATGATCTGACAGAGATGTGCCGTAAGAATGAACATGAGCGCTGGGGGCGTTTTCATTATCTGCACAACTGGAGCTATGCCCCAGTAAGGGACAATGCTTCCCGTAAGCATCCGTCACTGGTACCTTATGAACAGTTAAGTGTTAAGGAACAAGCGAAGGATGATTTTGCCTGGGAACAGGTATCAGAATTAGAAATAAGAGAGGAGTAAAGCGATGATACATTTTTTTACGATCGTGTTAGTTGCGGCTTTATTTCTTGGAATTTTACTTAATCTTGCAACAGAGAGCCAGACGCGAAGACAGCTGACAGGGATATCCGCAGTTATTGCTGCAGTGATTGGTGTGCTTATATATGGATATGGTTTTGTATATACCTTCGGGCCTGGCCTTATCGCAATCTTCCGTGCACTGCTTGCCATTTGCAGGATGTTTGCCGGGGTAAATGAGTTTAGCACGATTCAGAATGCCCCGATTCTTCAGAACAGTATCGTGATAGCGTTTTTCTGGATGGGCCATTTTCTGGCGTTTTATGTGACGGCAAGTACAGCAGTTGCTGCCCTTGGAGGCAAGCTTCTGTATAAGATTCGAAGCATTCTGTTAAAGCGTGGAGATCTTCTGGTAATCTATGGCGTTGGGAATGAATCGCTGGCGTATGCAAGAAATATCAAAAAGAAGAAACATGTAACGATTCTTTTTGTGGCGGAGAGTTGTGACGCCGCTCTTGAGGCAGCCGTTACCGCTATTGGTGCGATCGTTGACCGAAGCGAAGGAGCACTGAAGCCGGATGAACGTTTTCTTCATCGTATCGGGATTCAGCCTGGAAAGAGGAAGATATTATTTGCAGCTTTAAGTAATGACAGTATCCGTAATCTGGCCTGGGCAAAACAGCTGCAGACGGCACTGGAAAAAGCTGGAATTCATCCGGAACAGACAAGCCTTTTGCTTCAGGGAGTGGAAGAACAGAAGGCCGGCGAATTCCTTGGTCTTGGGGATAATGGATTTGGCGCTGTATATGCCTTCAATGAATATAGTCTTGCAGCCAGACTGATGGTCTCAAGCATCTCACCATGGGATACGATATCATTTGACGAAGCAGGACGTGCGAAGGAATCCTTTGCAGCAGCAATCATCGGTTTTGGACAGATGGGACGCGCTGCTTTAAAACAGCTGACCATGAACGGTCAGTTTGATGGAAGTGAGTTTCGCGTAGATGTATTTGACCAGAATATTCAGGCGGGAAGCTTTTATGGAACACAGCTTGTAGAGAATCACCAGATTCATTTCCATGAAGGCGGAGGTCGTTCCGAGGGATTTTATCAATTCCTTAAAGATCATGGAAATGAACTGAAATACATTGTCATCAGTACCGGAGATCAGCAGGAGAATCAGGAGATCGCTCAGGAACTGGAAGACTGGTATGGAGGAAGGGATAGTAAGCCTGCCATTGTTCAGATTACAAAGAAGGGTCTTCTGTGTTCTTATGGAGAGAAGACAGATCTGACCTATAAGGAAATCTACGATTCCGATGCCATGGATCTTGAGAAGATGGATTCTCTGGCAATGACCATCAATCAGCAGTATTGTGCAGATAATGGAAAGACTGCGGAAGAGAACTGGAAGTCCTGTGACTATTTCAGTCGTATGAGCTGCCGTGCATCTGCAGATTTCGCGGGAGCAGTATTAAAGGCAGCAGGAAAGACAGAAGAAGAACTGCTTGCCGGAGAGTGGAAACCAGACAGTGAACTCCTGGAACATCTGGCGATTACAGAGCATTTGCGCTGGTGCACATTCCATGAGGTGATGGGATATCGCACTATGGAAGATTCTGTCTGGCAGGAAAGAGCAGATGCATATCTGTCTGAAAAGGAACAGAATGGACGTTCTTCTATCCGAATCGGAAAAGATACCAGACATAAGCTTCATGCATGTCTGATTACGTGGGATGCACTGGATGAATTGTCTCGGCGAGAGAATCGTGTCACAGGCGGACACGTCGATTATAAGGAAATGGATCGGCAGAATGTACTTGCACTGCCGTTGTTATTAGGAAAAATGTGAACCGTCCCCAATGGCTTGTCAGAGAAGGGCGGGAAAGCAAGAAAACAAGCATGGTCGCCCGGAATTCAAGTCAGCGAAGAGTTAGAGAACAAGAATTTCGTTAAATTTATGATTATTTAAGAAGAAAATAAAAGGAAAGTATGTTATCATAATTAAGAGCATACAATCAATTGACTTGAAAGGAGATTCACATCATGGAAAATTTTAGCTTTTATGCACCAACCTATTTCTCTTTCGGAAAAGATGCAGAGAATAATGCAGGTGCACTTGTTAAAAGATTTGGTGGTACAAAAGTATTGATTCATTACGGCGGCGGCTCTGTTGTTAAGTCTGGTCTTTTAGACAGAGTAAAAGCTTCTCTTACAGCAGAAGGAATCGAATATAAGGAACTTGGCGGTGTTAAGCCAAACCCAAGAAGCGGACTTGTTTATGAAGGTATCGATCTTTGCCGTAAGGAAGGCATCGATTTCATTCTTGCAGTAGGTGGCGGAAGTACAATCGACTCTTCTAAGGCTATTGCAGCAGGAACAGTATATGATGGTGATTTCTGGGATTATTATGAAGGAAAACCAGTAGAGAAGGCACTTCCAATCGGAACAGTTCTTACAATCGCAGCTGCTGGTTCTGAAGGTTCTCCGGACTCTGTTATTACAAAAGAAGAAGGCATGATCAAACGTGGTGCAAGTGGTGAAGCTTACAGACCTAAGTTCTCTATCCTGAATCCAGCACTTACACAGACACTGCCACCATATCAGACAGCATGTGGTATCACAGATATCATCTGCCATCTGTATGAAAGATATCTTACAAATACAAAGAATGTTGAGACAACTGACCGTATGATCGAAGGTCTCATCCTTGCTATGGTTACAGAAGGTCCAAAGGTTATCGAAAACCCAGACAATTATGATGCAAGAGCAAACATCATGTGGGCAGGTATGATGGCACACAATAACTCTTGTGGTGTAGGAAGAAGTCAGGACTGGACAAGCCACAATGTAGAACATGAACTTTCAGCTCTTTATGACTGTGCACACGGTGCAGGTCTTGCAGTAGCTATGCCAGCAGTATTTACATACAGCTTACTGCATGGTGTAATGCGTTTTGCTAAGATCGCTGTACGTGTATGGGGATGCCAGATGGATTTCGAAAACCCAGAGAAGACAGCTAAGGCTGGTATCACAGCACTTAGAAATTTCCTGATCTCTATCGGAATGCCAAAGAACTTTGCAGAACTCGGAGCAAAGGAAGAAGATATTGAAAAGCTTGCACATACATGCTGCTACGGCAACGGTAATACAAGCGGTAAGCTTTACGGCTTCATGGAATTGGAACAGAAAGATGTAGAAGCAATCTATCGTCTGATGCTGTAATTTAAGATGAGATGATATAATTCAGGTTGGCAGATCATTTGATCTGCCACCTTTTTGTAGTGTGAGGAATTTCTCACCGGCTTTTTATTTAGCTTTTTGTTACGTCTCTTGCAGGAAGTGGTCTGTGCTTTGCAGTATAGCTGTCGCAGTCAACTCGCATAACAGAAACGATGGAGACAAGTTTCTCATTGAATTCAAAGTCTTTACCTGTCTGTGCCTTCATCAGTAAGGTAAGGGCACGCATCTTCTCCTGTGGATTGTCGATGATCTTTGCATCACCGAAGCCAATCAGAGAATAGTAGCTGTAGCCATACTGGCATGCAACCTTTCCTTCGAACATGGAAGCGTCACACTCCATCTGAACACATGCTGCAGAATTCTTTCTGATTACATCCAGTTTTCTGCCTTCTAAAGCACCGTGCAGATAGAACACTAACTTGTCATCTTCAAAACAATATCCATAATTCATAGGAAGTACATAAGGTTTTCCATCCTCTACAAGTCCAAGGTGAAGAACCTTGCTGTTATCCAGAATATGGAGAATCTCTTTCATATCAGTTACTTCGCGGTCACGTCTTCTCATAATAAAACCTCCTATAGTATCTTTTCATTTATTGTACCATTTTGGAAAAAAACAGCAAGTAAGAATTAGCTATTTGCTTGCAACTACTACTTCCATTTCTTGAAGCAATATACTACAATGGATACAAGCGCCAAAAGGAGGAATATCTTTATAAAAGGAGAGGGATTAGGTTATGACAAAAAATTATAAAAAGACATTGATTGCCTGTTACCTTGGATTTGTAACACAGGCTATCGTGGCCAACTTTGCGCCATTATTATTCTTAAAGTTTCACAATGATTTTGGAATTCCACTTGGTAAGATTGCGTTGATATCAACGGTATTCTTCTTCACACAGCTTGTAGTAGATCTTTTCTGTGCAACCTTTGTGGATCGTATCGGATACCGTAGAAGTGTCGTTGCATCTGAAGTTCTTGCAGCAGGTGGTCTGATCGGTCTGGCTGTATTTACAAAGATATTGCCGAATTCCTATGTAGGAATTATGATCAGCGTTGTTATCTATGCAATAGGAAGTGGACTTATTGAGGTACTGGTCAGCCCTATCGTAGAAGCATGTCCGTTTGATAATAAAGAAGGAGTTATGAGTCTTCTGCATTCCTTCTATTGTTGGGGATCTGTTGGAGTAATTCTGTTATCTACAGTATTTTTCCGTGTATTTGGTATCAGCAATTGGCGTATCGTTGCGGTTCTGTGGGCGCTGATTCCGCTTTATAATATTTACAATTTCTGTACCTGTCCGATCGAGCATCTGGTAGAAGATGGAGATGGACTTAGCATCGGCGGTTTATGTAAGATTCCAATGTTCTGGGTTGCAATCGTGCTGATGATCTGTGCTGGTGCAAGTGAGTTATCCATGGCACAGTGGGCATCTGCCTATACAGAGGCAGCGCTTGGTCTTACTAAGAGTATTGGTGATATCGCAGGTCCATGTCTCTTTGCAGTAGCAATGGGTATCTGTCGTACTTTCTATGGTAAATACGGTGAGAAGGTGGATCTTCTGAAGTTCATGGTTGGTTCCGGAGTACTTTGTCTTGTGTGTTATCTTGTAGCATCTTTATCCAGAATTCCACTTATCGGTCTTATAGGTTGTATTGTATGTGGTTTCTCTGTTGGTATTATGTGGCCGGGAACGATCAGAATTTCATCCAAGAAGATTCCACTTGGCGGAACTGCAATGTTTGCACTTCTTGCAATGGCGGGTGACCTTGGCGGTTCTATCGGACCTGCAATTGTAGGATTCGTTACACAGAATACAGGTGACAATCTGCAGATGGGTATGCTTGCAGGAAGCATTTTCCCAATTGTACTTGTTATCTCAGCACTTATTATGAGTAAAAGGAAATAGGAAGATATGTTATTAGATCTTCACACACATTCAACAGCTTCTGACGGACAGTATACTCCGGAAGAACTGGCAAGAATGGTAAAAGAAAAAGAGATTGCTCTGTGGGCACTTACCGATCACGATACTGTGGCGGGAGTGCCGCAGGCCAGGGAGGCCGCCAAAGGGTATGGCCTCCCATTTGTTTCTGGAATTGAGATCAGCACAAGGAGAGGTGTAGAGATTCACATTCTTGGCTATGGAATTGATGAACAGCATCCACAGTTATTGAAGTCCTGCCAGAATTATCAGCAGGAAAGACTGAGCCGTGGTCAGCGAATCTGTGATTACCTTGTAACAAGGGGTGTAGAGATTAAGCTTGAGGAAGCTTTAGAGGAAGCTGCAGGTACATCTCTGGTACGTCCTCATTTTGCAAAGGTTATGGTAAAAAAGGGGTATGTAAAAACAGTCAGTGAAGCATTTGAACGATATCTGGAAACGTATCAGTTCCATCAGGTGACAGATGGAAAGCTGCCTGATCCGGCGGATGCGATTTCCACAATCCATGCATGTGGTGGTATTGCAGTACTTGCGCACCCTGGACAGATCAAGCTTGGAAACAGAGGACGGGATGAACTGATTCATGAATTGATAGAAAGCGGGCTGGATGGCATCGAAGTATATCATTCCGGACATGAATACGCACAGAAAAAGCATTTTTATGAGCTTGCATTAGAACAGCAGATGATCATCACTGCTGGTTCGGACTTCCACGGAGAAAAACTGAAGCCTTCTGTGAAGCTTGGAATGAAGGTTGAGGAGAAAAAATTAAGATATTGCGAAGGGTACGAACGAATAAATAAGAGGTGATAACATGGGAGAAGTGAAAAAATTAACTTTTGTTGCAGATGATGGTAGTGGTACCTATGAAAGGTTGCGAAAAGGAAGCAGAGGAATTCTGATTAAAGATGGCAAGCTTTTGCTGGTACATGAGCTTGCTACCGGATATTACTCAATCCCGGGAGGCGGACACGAAGAAGGCGAAACACTGGAAGAGACTTGCATCCGTGAAATGGCGGAAGAAGCAGGCATTCTTGTAGAAGTAGAAAAAGAACTGTCAATCGTAGAAGCAAAATGGAAAGATAGTATCTATGAAAACCATTTCTTTCTCTGTACCTATAAAGGGGAGACAGATACGAACCAGACGCAGCAGGAAGCAGAAGCGGAACTGAGAGGAATCTGGGTTACTTTAGAAGAAGCAAAAGCAATCTTCTCAGACCCGAATGTGTATCAGAAAGGCATGGCGTGGTTCAGTGTTTATCAGAGAGACCTGTGGGTACTGGAGAATCTGTAAGTATATATTCTAAAAACGATCCATTGGGGACGGTTTTAAACCGTCCCCAATGGATCTATTTAATTAATGGTATTATTTCGTCTAATGTGTTTACGCAGGCGTGAATCATCCCTTTTAATTCTTCATCAGGAGGTGTCTGGTCTGGTACCATGATTACATTACAGCCGGCGCGGTAAGCGGAACGGATACCGTTCGGTGAATCTTCTACGGCGATACAGTTTTCCGGCTTTTCTCCTATCTGTTCACAGGCATACAGGTAAACATCAGGAGATGGTTTTCCTTCCTTAACCATGTGAGCGCTGATAACCTTGTCAAAATATGGAAGCAGATTCAGCTCAGACAGAGACTGAGTGGCACGGGCAAGGTCAGTAGCAGTTGCAACTGCTGTGGTAATCCCCTTCTCACGAAGATATTTCAGAAGTTCAAATGCACCTGGTTTTACTGGAAGAGGTCCGTGCTTTTCCAGGTATTCTGCAAAATAACGCTTTCTGATCTCACGGGCAAGCGGATAATCAAAATCCTCTCCCCACCATTCCTTTACCTGTGCCTGTACAAAAGGACGTCCAAGAGAGCGCAGGGCAAGAAACTGGTCATCTGTCATAGAGTATCCAAGATCCGCAACAGCCATAGGCCATACGATACGATGGATGGATTCTGAATCAATTAAAGTACCATCAAGATCAAATAAAACCGCATTTATATTCATAAAAATAACTCCTTTGTTTACATAATGACATCTTTTTAATAGTAGCAGAACAGGAACATTTTTAAAAGCATTCTACACAGAAAAAAGGGAGAAAATCTTTTGATTCAATGCTATAATAGATTAAATAGGAAAAGCGGGGTGAGGATATGGCAGTATATCGTTTACCGGATGATGAGATTGTATTTCCATATCCGGAACTTGCAGAGGATAACGGGCTTCTGGCAGTAGGCGGAGACCTTTCGATGGAAAGACTACTTCTTGCATACTCCAACGGCATCTTTCCGTGGTTTAATCCGGAAGATGAGATAATGTGGTGGTGTCCGAAGGAACGATTTATCATTCGTCCCGGTCACGTTCATATATCAAGGTCCATGAAGAAGTTTGGGAAAAAGCACGCCATCAACATTGTACTGAACCGGAATTTTCAGGATACTATGCACCGATGCAGGCTGCAAAGAGAGGATAAAGAAGGAACCTGGATCTCTGATGATATGGAAGCAGCATATTTTCGCCTTTATGAGAATGGATATGCGTTAAGTGTAGAATCCTTTTTTGACGGAGAACTTGCAGGTGGACTATATGGAGTTGTGCTGGGAAGATGTTTCTTTGGGGAAAGCATGTTCTCAGAGAAGGAGAATGGATCCAAGGCAGCGCTCATTATGCTTTCAAATGTACTGAAGCAGTATGATTTCCTGATGATCGACTGTCAGCTCCACACAGATCATCTGGAAAGTATGGGCGGTGAATATATCAGCTGGGAAGAGTACAAGAGCCTTCTAAAAGAAGGACTTGGAGAATGAGGAGGAGAATATGGCAACACAGGGATCAGTAAAAGAGCGTACACGCAATAAACTGATGGAACCGAAGCAATATAAAGTAATCATGCATAATGACGATTTTACCACTATGGAATTCGTGGTTGAGATCCTCATTGATGTATTTCATAAAAGTCAGGCAGATGCAGAAAAGATCATGCTGTTTGTACATGAAAAAGGTCAGGCAGTGGTAGGAAAGTATCCATATGACATTGCAAACACGAAGATTCTGGAGTCTTCCAGAAGAGCGAAAAAGCAGGGCTTTCCATTCAGGCTGACCATGGAGGAAGATTAGATGAATGTATCAAAAGATGTAGCAGAACTACTGGATCTTGCATTTGCAATAGCAAAGGATAATCACTATGAATATATCACACCGGAGGTGATCCTGCTGGCTTTCTGCCAGAACAGATACTTTGAGAATACACTGGCTGTGCTTCAGGCAGATGTGGAAGAACTGGAAGATCGTCTTCTGGAGTATCTTGAACAATATCTGAAGGTAGAGCAGGATGTGAATCCGAACTTTTCTGCGGGAGCCGGACAGTCACTTGCAAGAGCCCAGGTAAATGTGGAGTCTTCCGGAAGACAGATTGTCGATCTGGAACATGTCCTTCATGGAATCTGGAGCTTACCTGAGTCCTACGCAGTATATTTCCTTCGCATGCAGGACATAGAAGAGGGCGAATTCATGCAGGCTTTTCTGGACTGCAAGGGTGGAAAGATTACAGGAACTAAGAGTGAATCGGAGGACGATTCAGAGTGGGAGTTTGAATCCTATGCGCCATGTATGAATGATCATCTGGATAATGTGAATCCATTGATTGGAAGAGAAGAAGAATTGGAGAGGACCATTCAGATTCTTTGCAGAAAGGAAAAGAATAACCCGATTCATCTGGGAGAGCCGGGAGTTGGAAAGACAGCTATCACCTACGGTCTTGCAAGAATGATCAATGAAGGGAAAGTACCAAAGCCTTTGGAAGGGGCAAAGATATTCTCACTGGATCTTGGAAGTCTGCTGGCAGGAACACAGTATCGCGGAGATATGGAACGGAGAATGAAGAATCTCCTTGAAGAGATCAGTATGGAGGAGAATCCGATTCTTTATATCGATGAGATCCATAATCTTGCCGGTGCCGGTGCGGTGGGAGAAAGCTCCTTTGATGTATCCAATATGTTAAAACCATATCTTGCGCAGGGAACGATCCGATTCATTGGTGCAACTACCTATGAGGAATATAAGAAATACTTCGAGAAGAATAAAAGTCTTGCCAGAAGATTCCAGAATGTGGATATTGCAGAACCATCGGAAGAAGAAACGGTTAAGATTCTGAATGGATTAAAGAGCAAATATGAAAAGTTCCATGGTGTGCGTTATGGAAAAGGCGTTCTGGAATATGCAGTGAAGATGAGTGTGAAGTATATTAATGAAAGATTCCTTCCGGATAAAGCCATTGACCTGATGGATGAAGCGGGTGCTTATCGAAGGATCCATCCGCTGGAACAGAAGACCCAGAGTGTTGGAAAGGATGTTATCAACGAGATTTTGACTAAGATCTGCCGTGTACCGGTCGAAACGGTGGCTCAGGAAAAGGATGCTTCTCTTACTACACTGCATAAGCGCATGCTTGGTAAGATATTCGGGCAGGATGAAGCGGTAGAGCAGGTGGTAAATGCAGTTAAGTTCGCAAGAGCAGGACTTCTTGAAGATCATAAACCATTATCCAGCTTTCTTTTTGCCGGACCTACCGGTGTAGGTAAGACAGAGATTGCAAAGACACTGGCAGAAGAACTGGGAGTTAAGCTGGTTCGATTTGATATGAGTGAGTATGGAGAAAAGCACAGTATCTCCAAGCTGATCGGTTCGCCGGCTGGTTATGTCGGCTATGAAGAAGGGGGACTTCTTACAGAGGCGGTCCGCAAGAATCCATCCTGTGTGCTTCTTCTGGATGAGATTGAAAAGGCACATCCGGATATCTTTCATGTCCTTTTACAGGTGATGGATTATGCAACGCTTACCGATAATCAGGGACGAAAAGCAGACTTTAGAAATGTCATCATTATCATGACTTCAAATGCTGGTGCAAGCCAGATTGGAAAGCCGTCACTAGGATTTGCAAAGAGCGAGATTACGCAGGATGCTGTCATGGAAGAAGTAAAGCGTCTCTTCCAGCCAGAATTCCGGAATCGTCTGAACCGAATCGTTGTATTTCATTCTATGGATGAAGATATGGCACTTCGTATCGCAGAGAAGAAGCTGAAAGAACTTGTGGAATTAGTATCGAAAAAGAAAGTTATGTTAACTTATACAAAGGAGGCTGTACAGCTTCTGCAGAAGAAGGGGACAAGCCGCGAATTCGGTGCAAGAGAGATGGATCGTATCATTCAAAGTGAGATCAAGCCACTCCTTGTAGACGGACTTCTTTCCGGCAAATTAAAGAAGGCAGAACTTACGGTTACTGATGAAAAGTGGATAATAAATTTATGACCAATTTTCATTTTTTTACAAAAACAATAGAATTTTATGGGTGAATCGTGATAGAATAATAACTAGTTATTTCTCAGTTGGAGTTAAAACTCCAACTGAGATAAACGCTCCGCGAGGATGCGCAGCGATTTTGAGTGGAAGATGTCAGCGAAGCTGACCAAAATCGCGCGCCAAGTCTCCGCGAGCGTCGACTTGAAAAAAGAGGGGGATTTTTACAATGTATCCAATAGTAGAACGTGACGCAGCGCTCAAGCCATTTTCCAGTGATATTGATCTGCGTATGGAGAGATACTTTGCAAAGAAAAAGAGTATTTTAAAAAAGGGCGAAACCTTAAAGGATTTTGCCAATGCACATAGTTATTTTGGACTTCACCAGCTGGAGGATGGATGGGTTTACCGTGAATGGGCACCTGGTGCAGACGCACTGTATCTGACAGGTGAGTTCAATGACTGGGATAAGGAATCTCATCCATTGAAGAAGATCGATAAGGTGAACGGAATCTGGGAGATCGTGATTCCGGGAAAGACTTTGTGGCAGGGCTGCAAGGTTAAGGTTCTTGTGGAGAATAAGAAGAAATTGACAGAGCATCTGCCAATCTATACCAGACGTGCAGTACAGCAGTGGGGCACTCCGATGTGGAATGCACAGGCATGGGATCCGCTGGAGCCATTTCCATGGACAGACCAGAACTTCTCCTGCACAGAAGCACCGATCATTTACGAAGCACATGTTGGTATGGCACAGGAGGAACCACGCATTGGTACCTACCGTGAGTTTGCAAGAGATGTACTGCCGCGTCTGAAGCGTGGTGGATACAACACTGTACAGCTGATGGCTATCATGGAGCATCCATATTATGGTTCTTTTGGATACCAGGTATCGAACTTCTTCGCACCATGCAGCCGTTATGGAACACCGGAAGATCTGAAGTTCCTGATCAATACAGCACATGAGATGGGAATCCGTGTTCTTCTTGACGTTGTACATTCTCATGCTGTTAAGAATACTACTGAAGGTCTGAATCTCTTTGATGGCACTACCTGCCAGTTCTTCCACGAAGGGGGAAGAGGAGAACATTCTGCATGGGATACCAAGTGCTTTAATTATGATAAGAACGAAGTTATTCATTTCCTGCTTTCGAATTTAAAATACTGGATGGACGAATTCCATTTTGATGGATTCCGTTTTGACGGTGTTACTTCCATGCTTTATCTGGATCATGGACTTGGAACCTCCTTTGATTCACTTAGTAAATATTTCTCTATGAATACAGATGTGGAAGCAATCACCTACTTACAGCTTGCCAACGAACTGATTCATGAGATCAATCCGAATGCACTTACCATCGCAGAAGATATGTCTGGTATGCCAGGTATGTGTGTGAAGATCTCAGAGGGTGGTATCGGCTTTGATTACCGTCTTGCTATGGGCGTTCCGGATATGTGGATTAAGCTGATCAAAGAAGTGCAGGATGAATTCTGGAATGTAGAATACATCTATAATGAACTTAGTATTCGTTTTGCAAGAACGATCGGATACGCAGAAAGTCATGACCAGGCACTGGTTGGAGATCAGACACTGATGTTCCGTCTTGCCGGTGCCAATATGTACACAGATATGGATAAGATCTGTCACACACTTGTGATCGACCGTGCGATGGCACTTCATAAGATGATTCGCTTTATCACCATTGCGGCAGGTGGAGATGGATATCTGGCATTTATGGGTAATGAATTCGGACATCCGGAATGGATCGATTTCCCAAGAGCGGGAAATGGAGACAGCTATCAGTACTGCAGACGTCAGTGGAGTCTGGAATCAAATGGATATCTGAAGTACGGACTTCTTGGAAAGTTTGACAAGGATATGATTGAGTCAGCAAAGAAGTATAAGATATTTTCACAGAGCTGTCCGGACCTTCGCAAAGTACACTGCTCAGATCAGGTAGTTGCCTTTGAACGAGGCGACGCACTCTATGTATTTAACTTCAGTCCGGTGAATTCTTACAACAACTACCAGATACCGGTAGGTAAGAAAGTAGACTATGAAGTGATAATGAGTACAGATGATGAGTGTTATGGCGGCAATGACCTTGTAGCGCATATGAAGTACAGTTCTGTGGGCGGTATGCTCAATATGTATCTTCCTGCAAGAACCGGAATCATGCTTCATCCATGTGATTCGGAGCCAAAGGCAGAAAAGCTGGTGAAAGCAGAAAAGAAAATAACAACTAAGAAATAGATAAAGAGCCCCTCAGGGGCTCTTTTATTTTATGCTTCTACTTCAAAACTATGTAATACACCGTGGATTGAGCGGTATAAGTAAGGCTTATATTCCGCCATTGATGCCGGCTGTTCGTATAAGATGCAGCTGTAGCAGGTGGAGCTAACAAGCTCTATGATCGTAAAGAGCATCATCTCTTCATGGACATAGGTCTTTCCGCTTCTTGCCAGTAACTGCAGATAATATTCATAAAACGGCGATTCGTCTTCGCTGATCTTTTCTTCAATCGCACCTCTGAATACTCCCCAGGACAGATTCTTGGAGATGAAAAGCAGAAGGGAGCGATTCTCCTCCAGTTTCTGAATGATGTATTCAAAAATAAATTGCAGCTGATCCTCAAATTCAGTAAGATTCGATTCCATCAAAGCTGCATGGGCAGACAGGAATAACTCACGTGTCTTATGGGCAATGAGCTTGTTTCTGATGTCATATTTGTCCTTAAAATACAGATAAAAGGTTCCTTTTGCCACACCGGCCTGTTCGACAATGTCAGAGATCGTCGTCTTTGTCAGGCCTTTTGATGTAAAAAGGTCAAATGCTGTATTAAACAGGGCTTCTTTTTTCTTTTTCTTGTTTGATTCTACTTTTCCCATCTGAATTCCTCCATATAGGCATCATTATAAATGAAAATGATAGATTCTCCAACAGAAAAATTATGAAATAAAATATTGACTAATAGTCATTATTGAGCTATAACATTTTGTAGAATAAAATGACTATTAGTCATATTTGAGATAAAGGAGATGAGGTCAAATGAAAATGTTTGGTAAAGCAGTGGTAAGATTAAGAATTGCCATTTTTTTACTGGGACTACTCATGCTGGTTCCTGCAGCATTTGGTTATCTGAAGACCAGGGTAAACTATGATATTCTGTCATATCTTCCGGGTGAGATCGAAACGATGAAGGGGCAGGATGTTCTGGTAGATCAGTTTGGGACGGGTGCATTTTCCATGGTGGTTCTTGAGGGGATGGACTTTAAGGATGTGGCAAAAGTTAAGGAAAAGATGGAGGAGGTAGAGCATGTCAAGGATGTTATCTGGTATGACTCCTTTGCAGATATTGCAACTCCGGTAGAACTTCTCCCTGATAGATTAAAGGATGCTTTTTTAAATGGTGACTGTACATTGATGGCGGTAATCTTTGATACAACGATGTCATCAGATGAAACCATGGATGCGATTGAAGACTTACGAAAAGTAGCGGGAGAACAGTGCTTTATCAGCGGTATGTCAGCAGTTGTTACTGATACCAAGAATCTGGCAGAAAAAGAAGTTGTGATCTATGTTGCAATTGCGGTTGCACTTTCTGCATTTGTTCTTGCTGTAACGATGGATTCTTTCCTGATACCGGTTCTGTTTCTGACCAGTATCGGAATGGCCATTGTCTATAACCTTGGAAGCAACATTTTCATGGGGCAGATATCCTATATCACAAAGGCATTAAGTGCGGTACTTCAGCTTGGTGTCACCATGGATTATTCAATTTTTCTCTGGCACAGCTACACGGAGATTCAAAGAGAAAAGAAAGGATCTAAAGAGGATGCGATGGCAGAAGCCATAGCAGCTACCATTACCTCCGTAGTGGGAAGCTCTATTACAACGATTGCAGGCTTTACGGCACTTTGCTTTATGAGCTTCTCTCTGGGGCTTGACCTTGGAATCGTAATGGCAAAAGGCGTTGTATTTGGCGTAATCGCTTGTATCACGATCCTTCCATCGATGATCCTGATCTTTGATAAGGCTATCGAGAAGACAAGACATAAACCGTGGCTTCCAAAGCTATCAAAGCTTCCGGATTTTGTGGCAAAACATTATATTCTTATTCTGCTTGCATTTTTAGTAATCTGGATTCCGGCGATCAAGGGATATCAGAATACTGGCGTATATTATAACCTGGACGAAACACTTCCGAAAGATCTGCCAAGTATTATGGCCAATGCGAAGCTCAATGATACTTTCGAGATGAGTTCCACACATATGCTTCTTGTGGACAGTTCTGTAAGTGGCAAAGACATGGAAAAGATGTGTGATGAGATCAAGAATGTTGACGGAGTAAAGTCTGTACTTGGGGTTACCGCTCTTTTAGGAGATGAGATACCAAAGGAACTTCTTCCGGAAGATCTTACTTCCATGCTGATGAATGAGAATTATGAGATGATGCTTGTCAGCAGTGAGTATAAAGTGGCTTCTGATGAGGTAAATGCGCAGTGTACGGCTATCAATGATATTTTGAAAAGATATGATCCAGATGGAATGTTGGTAGGCGAGGCACCTTGTACGAAGGATCTGATCGAGATCACGGATCAGGATTTTAAAACTGTAAGCTTCGTTTCTATCGGAGTCATTCTTGTCATCATTTTACTGGTATTCAAGTCCATCAGTCTGCCGTTTATCCTGGTGCTTGTGATCGAATTTGCAATCTATATCAATATGGGCATCCCTTACTATACAGGAACAACAATACCATTTATTGCATCCATTGTTATCGGAACGATACAGCTTGGTTCGACTGTAGACTATGCAATTCTGATGACGACCAGATACAGACTGGAAAGAAGTAATGGTGTTGCGAAAAAAGAAGCAGTAAAGATCGCACATGGAACTTCCATACAGTCAGTTATGGTAAGTGCATTTTCTTTCTTTGCGGCAACCTTCGGTGTCGGCATGTATTCCGATATCGATATGATAAGTTCCTTATGCATCCTTATGGCAAGAGGGGCACTCATCAGTATGGTAGTCGTACTTTTGGTAATGCCGGCTATGTATATGCTTTTTGATAGATTGATCTGCCTCACGACGATAGGCGGACGTAAGTGCAAGTAAGAGAGGTATTTTTTATGAAGGATTTATATAAAGAAATGGGACGTAGGATTCTTGCAGCAGGTTTAAGTATCAGTATGCTTACATCAGCTGGTGTTTATGCAGAAACTCCTGCAGTAAAAGAAACTGGGAAAAAAGAAGATACAAAAAAAGCAGTGAATGCCAAGGATGAGACGGTCTACGTATTCACAGATGCCAATGGCAATGCAACCCATACATTGGTAAATGAACACATTTCCGGTAAGAGTGACGGAACGATTCTGGATAGTACGATTCTGAAAGATATTATCAATCTGAAGGGAGATGAGACGTTCACAGAAGATGGGGAACAGCTGATCTGGGATGCTCAGGGAGAAGATATCTATTATCAGGGAACAACGGATAAGGAATCACCGATTGGAATCCGTATAACATACTTCCTGGATGGGAAGGAAGTTGCACCTTCTGATCTGAAGGGAAAAAGTGGTAAGGTCACCATTCGTTATGAATATGAGAATAAGGAAATGCAGAGGGTAAGTATTGGAAAAGAAAAGCGTGAAATGTATGTACCTTTTGCAGTTGTCAGTGCCCTTCTCTTTGATAAAGATAAGGTATCAAATATTGAGGTGGATTCCGGAAAGGTTATTGAAGAGGGGAATAATATCATTGTACTTGGCATGGCAATGCCTGGAATGAAAGAGAACATAAATCTTTCAGAAAAAGATCTGGATCTGGGATTTGAGATTCCGGATTCTGTTGAGGTTACCATGGATGCAGTGGATTTCTCAGAAAAGCTGTCAATGTCTGTAGTTACCAACAGTCTGTTCAGAAATCTTTCTGTAGATAAAGATAAGGCACTGAGTGACCTTAAGAGTGATGTGAAGGAACTGACTGATGGATCGACGAAACTGGTTGATGGCAGCCAGGAGTTATATGATGGTATCACAGAATTATATGATGCTGTCCCGGACCTGACCGATGGTGTTACGGAACTGGCAGATGGTATCGTAGCCTACACAGATGGCGTGGGAGATGTGAAGACAGGAACAGATGAGCTTAAAGGTGGATCAGGAGAACTTGCAGAAGGAGCGAAAGAACTTTCAGATGGAGCGATTACCGCACATTCCGGGTCAAGAGACCTTGCCAGAGGAACGAAAACTGCAGCGGATGGAGCTTCACAGCTTGCACAGGGTACTTCTGAATTGAATGATGGTGTGAAGACTTTGGCAGCTGGTATCAATACTGCGGCGAGCGGCGCAGGTGCTTTGGAAAATGGTGCATTTGAATTAAGAAACGGTGCCTTTAGTCTGAATGACGGAGCGGGAACATTATATGATGGCTTAAAATCACTTTGTTCCGGCACAAAACAGTTAAAGGATGGAATGGCAGAACTTGCAGGAAAAGTGCCTGCATTAGCATCAGGAATCGGTGAATTAAAAGAAGGTGCCAAAAAGCTATCTGATGGAGCTACACAGGTAGATGGAGCAATGGGAACGCTGAAAGCAGGAGCTGACCAGTTGGTGGCAGGCGTTGAGACTCTTCCGGAATCAGCAAGTGCATTAAAAAATGGCGCAGATCAGCTGGTAACTGGCCTTGGAACTTTACAGACTGGGATAGAAGGTCTGGATAGTGGTGCTGCATCTTTAAATACTGCCCTTGGAGCATTGAAAAGTGGTACAGATGCAGTAAGCAGCGGCGCAAAAAGCTTATCAAGCGGCCTTGCAGCTTCACAGCAGGGAATAAGTGAGCTTGCAGGCGGTGTGGCAGATGTAAAAGCTGGTGCAGGTACAGTTGCAGCCGGTGCAGGTAATGCAGCATCAGCAGCAGGGAGCGTGGCAACAAGTGCGTCTGATCTGGCATCGGGAGCAGCATCTTTGGCAGATAGCGCATCTTCTTTATCCGGTGCGATCAGTGCAATTGATCCAGGCTCTGTTCAGGTCAATGCTACAGCAAGCGTAAGCAGTATTTCTGTAGATACCTCTGCACTGAATAGTATAAGTCTTGGAGGGCTTGATCTTACAGATGAACAGATGGCTGAAATCTATAGCAGAATCAATAATGCAGCAGCAGGTATCAGTGCATCTGCAACTGCACAGGTAGATAACATTTCCGTAGATACCAGTGCACTTTCCAGTGCAATCCAGCAGGCAGCAGGGGCAGCAGGTTCTGTTGTATCTGCGGCAGGCAGTGTCAGCTCTTCAGCATCTGCCCTTTCTTCCGGTGCATCTCAGCTTTCCGGAAGTGTATCAGAGCTTTCCGGTGGTGCAGCAGCTCTGGATCAGGGAGCACAGACTCTTGAAAGCGGTATTGGAGATCTTTCCGGTGGAATCGGTGCATTAAGTGAGGGCGCGGTTCAGCTTGAAAGTGGAGCGAATGCACTTTCCGGCGGAGCATCCGCTTTTGCAGAAGGGGCATCTGCATTCGCAGCAGGAGCCAGTGGAATCTTACCTGGAGTTCAGAGTCTGAAGGAAGGTGCCGGACAGCTATCTGCTGGTCTTGGACAGCTCGAACAGAGCGCTCCGACATTAAAGGCTGGAATCGGGCAGCTGGCAGGTGGAATCACGGAACTTCAGAAGAATACACCTGTTCTTTCGGCAGGTGCATCGACTCTTTACGAAGGTCTGGATACTTTGAATAAGAATGTTCCAGCGTTGACAGCTGGAGTTACAGAATTGAAAAAAGGTATCACAACTGCAGATACTGGCGCAGGACAGCTTAAAGATGGAGCAAAAGAATTAAAGAAGGGTAGCGGAAAATTATATAAGGGTACTGGTGAACTTTATGATGGAACGATTTCCCTTGCAGGAGGAATGGAACAGCTTCAGGCAGGTGCACAAAAGCTTTTAACTGGAAATGCAACTTTACTTGACGGCGCTAATACACTGGATTCCGGTATGAGTGAACTGCAAAGCGGCGCATCTGAACTGAATAAAGGCTTGCTTACATTATCAAATGGAGCAAAAACATTGTCGGAAGGCGCAGCACAGCTTGATGACGGAGTTGGAAAACTTCAGGAAGGTGTAGGAGAACTGGATTCCAATTCTTCTAAGCTAGTCGACGGTGCCGGAAAGCTGAAAGATGGATCAACAGATCTTGCAGATGGAGTAGAGAAGCTGAAAGATGGAGCAGAAGAACTTAAGGATGGAATGAAGGAATTCGATGAGAAGGGTATCCAGAAGTTATCTGACCTTGTCAATAAGGATCTGGATGAACTGCTGGATCAGTTCCAGGCAATCAAAGATCTCGATGCAGGATATCTGTCATTTGCCGGTATGACTGATGAGATGGATGGAAATGTGAAATTTATCATCAAAACAGACACAATATAATAGGATGGTGGGGGGTGCCTGGCACCATCCCCACCATCTTATTCTCTCGTTGTGCCGCCTGGCTGATAGGTAACAGGCAGACAAGTGGTGGTTTTATGCTGTTTGGCTCTTGCAGAAGAAGCTGAACACATATTACCAGTGTCAGTCTGAAGGCAGATCTGATCTTTATGGATAACCGAAACTGTATCCGGATGATTGTCCGTGATATGGTAAAGAAGGGGAAGAAAAGAATCGGTTTTGTTGGAGGACCGTTTTACAGTATGTCATTTTTTGAAAGATATATGGCATACAGAGAAACGTTAGCATTTTTTGACGTGCCTTTTGAGAAGAAATATAGTATCCTTGGATATAGAGAGTTATCCATGCATCTGAATCATGAACTCTATAAGGAATATATAGAAGAGAAACTGAATGAGATGGAAGAACTCCCTGATATATTTATCTGTGCGGATGACAATATAGCTGTCGATGTTTTACAGATCATAAGAGAAAAAGGGCTGGCAGTACCAAAGAATCTGGCTTTATGTGGATTTGGTGATACGATGGGATCAAGGATCGTTACCCCGGCACTAACTACGGTTCATATTCATAGCGAGATCATAGGAGCATCTGCTGTTTATCTTCTTATGACGAGGATCGAGAATCCGTCTCTGGAGTATCGTACGATTTACACAGAGACATCTTTGATACGCAGAGAGTCGACAGAGGCATAGCAATAAGTATTGTGCATATGCATAAATTGCTCTGGAATAATATTGACCAAATGTAAAACTTATGCTAAATTATAGATGAATATGTAGATTGATATAGAAGAAATCGTGCAAATGTAATATTGCGAAGGAGAGGCGTATGAATAGTCAGACTTTACGAGAGGCAAGAAAGTACGAAGAAGCGACAGAAAAGATGTTAATTCAGGAGGAACGTCCGGATTTCCATCTGGCAACCCGAATAGGCTGGATGAATGATCCGAACGGATTTTCTTATTATAATGGAAAGTACCATATGTTTTATCAGTACCATCCATATGGACCATACTGGGGACCGATGTACTGGGGACATGCAATCAGTGATGATATGCTTCACTGGGAGAATCTTCCTGCAGCAATCGCACCGGATGAACCATATGACAGAGATGGATGCTTCAGTGGAAGTGCAATCGATCTTCCGGATGGCAGACAGTTACTGATGTACACAGGTGTTATTGCTTTTCCGAATGCGAATGGCGGAAGAGAAGAAAGACAGACACAGTGTGTGGCAGTTGGAGATGGTGTTGATTTCGTAAAGTATGAGAAGAATCCTGTTATTGGAGCAGACGCTATTCCCGAAGGCGGCAGCAAGATCGACTTCCGTGATCCTAAGGTATTTCGCAATTCCGATGGAACATTCTCTTGTGTAGTTGGTAATCGCCCTGCAGATGGCAGTGGACAGATTCTTCTTTACAGAAGTGAAGATGGATTTAACTGGGAATTTAAGAATACACTGATCAAGAATGAGAACCGCTTCGGTAAGATGTGGGAATGTCCTGATTTCTTCGAACTGGATGGGAAGTGGGTGCTTCTTACAAGCCCTCAGGATATGCTTCCGCAGGGATTTGAATATCATAATGGGAATGGTACACTCTGCCTTATCGGTGAGTACGATGAAGAAAAGGGTACTTTTACAGATGAATATAATCAGAGCGTTGACTATGGTATTGATTTCTATGCACCGCAGACAGTTTTAACACCAGATGGACGCCGTGTTATGATCGGCTGGATGCAGAACTGGGATACCTGTGTTCGTCAGGGACCGGAAGTAATGTGGTTCGGACAGATGTCTCTTCCACGTGAGATCCACATAAAGGATGGCAGATTATATCAGTGGCCAATCCGTGAACTGGATGAAATGCGCCAGAATAAAGTGGAATATAAAGATGTACTTGTTGAAGGCAATATTTCCCTGGAAGGTGTCTCAGGTCGTCGGGTAGATATGGAGATTGAGATTGAACCAGTGGAAGGAGAAGATATTTTCCAGAGATTCTCAGTTCGTTTTGCAAAGAATGATACCTACCAGACTTCCATCAGCTTAAGACCACACGAAGAAGTTGTGAAGGTAGACCGTAAGTTCTCCGGATCAAGAAGAGCGATCATTCACCAGAGAAGATGCAAGGTGAATGGAAGCAAGAATGGTAAGATCAAGCTTCGTATGATCCTCGATACTTGCAGTGTAGAAGTATTCATTAATAATGGATATCAGGTAATGACTGCAACAATTCCTACAGAACCATCTGCGAAAGATATTGCATTCAGCTGTATTGGAAAAGCACGCATGAATATTACAAAATACGATCTGGTTAAATAATAACCAGAGATTTACAGTATATATCTATAGCAAGAACAAATTTTGTTTGTTCATTGATACCCCCTCTTTTTAAGAAAAGCCCGAAGGATTTTCCTTCGGGCTTTTCTCATGTGCTCACTTCTTTTGTTCTAAAATGTAATTGATATATTCCATACAGGTGTCCAGATGAGGAGCATTACGAAGAACGGCCAGATATACCGTTCCGGATAACTGCACCTGTGTAAAGAGACCTTGCTTTGAAAGGTCAAGTGCAAGAGGATGTGTCTCCGTCACGGAATGATATTCTGCAGTAGGGTCAAGCGCAACCTCGAGTGCATTGTGTTCCAGAATTACAAGGTTATCAACCATATTGGCTGAAATCAGATTCTTATACTGAGGATATGCTTCGGCAAGTTCATCCATAGGATACAGATAATCATTCTGTGCAAATGCATCAAAAGCTTCCTTATCCATAAGAACGACATCCAACTGCTGAGCATTGATGGCTGCAAGAATTTTCATCTGGGAAGAGTAGGAATACTGATACATCTCACTTGCAGTATTATCGGTAAGATACAGACCGGTATAAAGATGAACCTCTTCTTTTTTCGGATTGATATCAAGAGTATCCTGAAAACCGGTTGACAGCTGATCGGTCAACATATCACCGGGAGCAACATTGACAAGTGCAGGATAGAAAACGATATCCTTTACCGTCTCGTGACGATAGATGGTATAGCCGATCATATAAAGAAAAACGAAAGCAATAAAGATTGGAAGCTTATAATAATCCCAGATCTGCCATACCTTCTGCTTGAAAGTCAATGATTTCCAGTCATTGTGAGTACGTTGTTTCATATAACTTATACATCCTCTTCGCTTTCTGAAGAATCTTCCATTGGCGGAGCAAGTTTATCCAGAATGTTAACCAGCAGATAAGAGCAAAGATATGCGCAGAGTCCTTCGCCCAAAACGACGGCTGGTGTAAAGATGTTGATGATGACGAAGATCATAACATAGTAGATGGCAGCCATCAGAACAGTACAGTATAAAAATCTGACACCGATCATAATAGAATTCTTAAACATGGCCAGTGTTGTATTCTCAAATCTTGCCATCAACGGATAGATGTACATGGAAATGATCAGATATGCAACGATAACAATGAAATAAACAGCAGTCAGGATGGTCCACATCGCATTTTCAAAATGCATATGATAGAACACATATCCATCAAAAATCAGTGCAATCCCAAGTCCCAGCATGATCAGCCATGCCTTCATGGAAGACTTCAGGTTGTCTCGGAAAGCCTGGAAAAACTGCTTTGTGACATTACCCTCTTCATTACGAACCATCTTCAGGGTAACGTAGAAAAGAGCAGTAGTAGAAGCACCGGCTGTGATGATCGGAATACAGCAGATAAACCATAAAATATTCAGATATACACTATAGACGATCTTTGTGATAAAAACCATTACCCGGTTATCCGGGCTGAAAATACCTTGCAGCATACAAGTGCCTCCTGTTATTACTTTACTGTTACAGTTTACATGAACCGCTACATTTAGTTTTCCGTTGATTCTCTGTAGATCAGAGAAGTCTCTGTATAAATCGTACGATAATTAAGATTCGGATTCTTAATACGTGATACTAACAGATGAACGGCAGAAAATCCCATAGCCTGACTATGGATATGGATTGTGGTAAGCGGTGGGGTAACGACTCTGGATTCCGGAGAATCATCAAAACCGCACAGATATACATCATCCGGTACTGAGATGCCAAGCTTACGGAATACCTGAAGTGTATCAATAGCTACGAAATCATTAGCGCAGATAAATACATCCGGTAATTCTTCCATTTCTTTCAGGTTTTTTTCAATATATGCCTGGTATGCGGTTGCATCCGGATGGAAAGGCGTGATATCACTGCCGATAATACAGTATTTCTTTTCAAATGGAATCTCAAGAAGCGCAAGTGCCTCTCTTAGTCCCATGTAACGCTCAAAGAATGACATACAGTGGAACTGCTCGCCGATGAAACCAATCTTTTTCTTTCCGCGTCTTACCATCTCGTTTACAAATGCATAGATGTTGGAACGATTATCCATCATAAGTCGGTCGGCCTTTAAGGAACCGTTCGCAATGTCCGCCGGTGAATCTACAAAAAGGGTAGGAAGTCCCAGATCACAGATTATACTGCTGTAATCCGGATCAAACATTTCGAAACAGATAATCGCAGATGTGATTTCCTTATTAAATGAATTCGGAAGCGTCTGATTCTGGATGTTATCCGGATTGACACGGTGCATGGTAAGGCTGTAGCCTAAAGCACTTAATTCTGCCTGTACCTTATCAAGCATTGTGGATGAAAAATGGGAATTGCCTAAAAATAAGGTAGTGAATAAGGCAATTGTCCCGCCAGGTAACTTCTCATTCTTATCATTATTCTCAAGTACAGGAACGGTGGCCTGCACAGTCGTGCCGTTATCGGAATCAGAACCAAAAGAAATATACGAAAACTGCTTATAACCCATCTCGACAGCCTTCTGCAGAATCTTCTCTCTGGTAGCATCAGCCAGAACTCCTGTATTATTGATTGCTTTTGAAACGGTATTACGGGATACACCAAGCGCATCCGCAATATCCTGAATAGTAACTCTTCCTGCCATAAAAAACTCAATTCCTCTTAAATATTTTATAACTCTCATACATACACATAGTATATCATACTCCCTTTCCTAAAATGTGTCAAATGTAAAAATGCACAATGCACAATAAATTTTGCGTAAATCATGCAAAAATTATCCATTGTGACGTGTGAATGCGTATTTATATAAGGAAGTGTGACAGTTAATATGAAAATGTAAAATTATAATTGTGCATACTCACATAAATATGTTGACAAATGAACATTGCTATGCTATTTTTAATTTACAAAATAACGCCTGATTTTACAAATGCACACGACAAAAGCAGGGATTGTGGGGTGTGTTTGCAACAATCGGGGTAAAGAGGAAAGGAGAAACATATGGAAAAGAAAAATTCGGGTTCTTCTGTTCATAACACGATCGTCTACATGAAGCAGCACTGGCAGCTTTACCTGATCTTTATGTTACCGGCAGTAGCACTCACATTAATTTTCAGATATGTTCCAATGGGAGGTATCCTGATCGCATTCAAGAACTATAACCCAATCAAGGGTATATGGGGAAGTAAGTGGGTTGGATTTAAGTACTTCAATCGTTTCTTAAGTTCACCTGACTTTATGTCGTATCTGGTTAATACCTTAAAACTGAGTGTCTATGGATTACTCTGGGGATTCCCAATCCCAATCTTACTGGCATTCCTTCTGAATCGTATTGAAAGTCCAAAAATCAAACAGAAGATTCAGCTGGTTCTTTACATGCCAAACTTTGTATCTGTTATCGTACTTTGTGGTATTGTTCGTATCTTCCTTTCTGTAACAGGTCCGGTCAATATGTTCCTTGGTACACAGATCAACTTCATGACAATGCCTGAAGCATTCCGTACCATTTACATCGCATCTGGTATCTGGCAGGGCGCAGGTTGGGCATCCATCATGTACACAGCTTCCCTTTCTAATGCAAGTAAAGACCTGAAGGAAGCAGCCGTAATCGACGGTGCTAACATCTTCCAGCAGATCAAGGCAGTAGAATGGCCGGCAATCAAAGATATGGTACTTATTCAGTTTATCCTGCAGGCTGGTAATATCATGAGTATCGGTTTCGAAAAAGCATACGCATTACAGACAGACCTGAACTTAAAGTCTTCAGAAATTATTTCTACTTACGTTTACAAAAAGGGTCTTCTTGATGGTGACTATGGATTTTCAACAGCTGTAGGTCTTTTCAATACTGTAATCAACCTGATCTTACTGATCGCTGTTAACAAGATTGTTGAAAAGATGAACGAAGGTAAAGGACTGTAGGAGGTAAAGATATGAAGAAAAAAAGCACATTTGCAAGATATTCCTTGCAGGATAAGGCACTTCTGATTACTGGTTACGTTCTGCTTGGTCTTTTCGTAGTAGCAATTATTGTACCTATGTTATACATCGTGTTTGCATCCTTCATGGATCCAATCACACTCCAGAATAAAGGTCTTACTTTCGATTTCAGTAAGTGGACATTAACAGCTTATGAACGAGTTGCTTCCAATACTCAGATCTGGATTGGTTTCAAGAACGCTGTTATCTATTCTGTTTTATTTACTTTTGTATCTGTAGTTATTACTCTTCTGGCTGCTTATCCAATGTCTCAGTCAGGTTTCAAGGGTAAAGGAATCTTCAATACCATGTTCGTTATTACAATGTTTTTTGGTGGTGGTCTGATCCCAACATACTTATTGATCAGTAGTCTTGGTCTTCTTGACAGTATGTGGGCTATCATCCTTCCAGGTGCATTCTCAGTATGGAACATGATTATTGCACGTACTTACTATCAGGGTATCCCTTCAGAGCTTCACGAAGCAGCTGACGTAGATGGTGCAAGCGAGATTACATTCTTCTTCAAGATCCTGCTTCCAGTATGTACACCGGTTATCGCAGTACTTGCTCTGTGGCAGTTTGTAGGTATGTGGAACAGTTACTTTGATGCAATGATTTACTTAAATGACTCAGCAAAACAGCCATTACAGTTGGTTCTTCGTTCAATCCTGATTCAGAACCAGCCAGAACAGGGTATGATTGCTGATATGCAGAGTACTGCACAGAGAGCTCAGCTTGCTGAACTTCTTAAGTATGCTACAATCATCATCTCAAGCCTTCCTCTGCTCGTTATGTATCCATTTTTCCAGAAATACTTTGATAGTGGAATCATGGCAGGAGCAGTTAAGGGTTAATACCTTAGAATTTGAATAATGTCTGCTTATATAGATAGGCGGCAAAATATAAAAAAAGAAAGGGGAATTTTTTCATGAAAAAATTCGCAACATCTATGGCACTTGCTGCAGCAGCAATCGCAGCTTTTGCAGTAACAGGTTCAGCTGAATTTCCATTAGCAGAAACAGCTACAATCACAGGTATGATCAGCTACCCACCTTCAACAGAATCTGAACCAAACAACCGTACAATTTTCAAGAGACTTGAAGAAGCTACAAATGTACATGTTGACTGGACAGCTATCCAGAGTGACCAGTGGGGTGACAAGATTACACTGAACATGTCTAATATCAAGACACTTACAGATTTCGTATTCACAGCAGGTTTCTCTAACAGTGACCTTCTTCGTTATGCAGATCAGGAAGTTATTCTTCCACTGGAAGATTACATCACTCCTGAACTGATGCCAAATCTTTATTCAGTATTTGAAAAAGCTCCAGAATACAAAGCTATGTGTTTAGATGAAGATGGACATATCTGGGCATTCCCATGGATCGAACAGCTTGGTGCTAACAAGACAGCTATCCAGACTATTGAGGGTATGAGCTTTATCAACAAGAAATGGCTTGACTTCCTTGGCCTTGAAATTCCTACAACAGTAGATGAATTCGAAGCAGTTCTTATCGCTTTCCGTGATAACGCTGCTGATCTTCAGAAGGAATTCGGTATCGATGGTTCTATCATCCCAATGTCTTGCATCATGAACGATGGCGGACAGGATCCTTCAATCCTTACAAACGGTTTCGGTAAAGGTTATGGTGACCCAGACCGTGGAAGACATATTGCAGTTAACGAAGATAAGCAGGTTATCTGTACAGCTTTAGAAGATGGTTTCCTTCAGGGTGTTCAGTGGCTTCATAAATTATATGAAGAACAGCTTATCGACCCAGAAGCATTCACACAGGAATGGTCTACATATGTATCTAAGGGTAAATCCGGTCGTTACGGCGTATGCTTCTCATGGGATGTTGCTAACGTTGATAACCTTGCTGACTGGGTTCCACTGCCAGCACTTACAGCTGATACACGTAACATCACACCACAGAACGGCTCCTTCACATCAGGTTTTGACCGTGGACGTTGTGTAGTTACAATCATGGCAGAGATGAACGATAATGTTGAACTTGTTTGCCAGTGGATCGACCAGATGTATGACCCATTCCAGTCTCCACAGAACAACTGGGGTACATACGGTGAAGATGATGACTTCGATATTTTCGTACTGGGTGAAAATGCAAACGGCGAACCAATGCTTCAGCATGCTCCACTTGGTGATGCTTCTCCTGTAGAAGTTCGTGAAGCAGAAGCAGTAGGTGGTCCTCTTGCAGTTCTTGATGAATACTACGGCGTATATGTAACATGTCCAGATGATGCTCAGTATCGTCTTGTCTGGATCAAAGATACATTTACACCAGACATGAACACAGAATATGTATATCCAAACGTATTCATGAACATGGAAGATACAGAAGAACTTTCTAACCTTACAGCTGATATCACAAAGACAATCAATGCAGCTAAGTCTGATTGGGTAATGAATGGTTGTGATGAAAGCTCATGGGAAGAATTAAAGTCCAGCCTGGAAGCATATGGTGTTGATGAATACCTTGCAATCTACCAGAAGTACCTTGATGCTTTCTATGCAGCACAGTAAGAAGCTCTCCTGTTAAATAGTAATATTTAATAACCGAGATGCCCGGACAGCAATGTCCGGGCATCTTTTTAGTGTAATTATGATAGCCATATGATAAAATAATCTTAGTTTGCATTATAAATTTAAGGAGGCCCCGGTTATGTACATTGAATATGCATCGATTAAGAATTTCAGATGCCTGGAAGATTTTGAGATATTTTTTAAACCAGGTATGAATGTGATTGTTGGTGGAAATGGAGCGGGAAAGTCATCTGTCTGTGAGGCACTTGCATCCGGTATTGCCGGACTTGTGTATTATCTGGACAGTCCGAATGCCTGTAATGTTCTGGAACGTGATATCCGTGCGGATTATGTGAAAATTGGGAATGCGGCATTTCAGAAAAAGTATCAGCTCCCGGTAACCATTGATACCAGTGCTGTGATTCAGGATAAGACATATACCTGGAGAAGATCACATACCAGTGAATTGTCAAAGGCAACCGGTATGAAGGCGATTGATAATCCTGTATGGGAATATCCACTTAGTGATGATGACGACGAGGATGAGATCGAAGTGACGCAGCCGGCAGAAAAGAATTCTATTCGTGACTGGTCAAAAGAAATCAGTACGGATGATAATGCAATTCTTCCTATTGTTGCATATCGTAGAGCAGGTGGCTTTTTCCTTCCGGAGCGCAGTGCGCAGGTTAAGATTAAACCTATCAAGCGTATGGATGGATATCATGATGCATTAAAGGCGAGAATTGCAGATGTATATAGCTGGGTATTTCAGATGGAGATGGCAAAGGCGTCCGGAGCAGAACCGAAGGAATATACTTTGTTTAAGAAGACGATTTCTTCTGCAATGCAGATTCTTCGGGGAGATGAATCAGACCAGATTCCTGAGATCGGATTTGACCTTCCAAGTATGACTTTTGTATATTCTGATGGAGTAGAATCACATTCTCTGGAAAGTCAGAGTTCCGGTTATTACTGGGTTTTATGGCTCCTTCTTGATCTTACGGTTCGTAGTTTGATGCTGAATCCGCAGATGGATAGCATGGAGCAGCTCGAGGGTGTTGTTCTGATCGATGAGATCGATCTTCATCTTCATCCAAGATGGCAGTGGAATATTCTGGATATGCTTCAGAAGACTTTCCCATCCGTACAGTTTATCGTTACTACCCATGCCCCGATCATCATCTCAGCATGTAAGGATGCGAATATTATCCGTCTGGATAGCGAACATCAGGTAGACTATCCTGGAAGTCCGTATGCATTTTCGGTAGGTGATGTTATTGAATATACACAGGGAAGCTACGGGGTACTGCCGGAACTGAAGGAGATGTATACACAGTTTGTGGGTGCTTATAACAGTAAGAAGCATGATATAGCGAGAACTTTGGCAGATAGATTACAGGAAAAATTCCCTGATAGTACAGAAGCAAAGAGAGCAGCGACTAAGATTTCTTTCTTGCGTTAATGGAGGTGTGACATGTTATATATAAAAAAACGTCCATGTCCATCGGATATTCAGCACAGACTGGATACAATTATGGCGAGAAGTGATTATAAAGCTCTTCCGGAAGTTAACTGCGGCGGAAAGGGTAATAACGAAAAGCTGAGAAAGATGTTCAACAGTCTGCAGAAGGAAGGCAAACACAGGATCCGTGAGGCCCTTTTAGAGGAGCAGGCGGGGCTTTGCGCATACTGTATGTCAAAGATATACAATGACGGAAGTGTGACAACGATTGAACATTTTCTTCCACTTAGCAAGTATAAAAGCAGAGCGCTGGATTACAGCAATTATATGGCAGTCTGTAACGGTGGCAGGAATGCAAAGCCGGGAAAAGGCAGAAAGAAGGTTCAGTGCTGCGATGCAAGTAAAGGCAATATCGTTTCTGAATTGAATCCACATAAAAAAGAAACGATTGAAGGACTAATCTATGATGAAAGAGGATGGATTTTACCGAATTACGGCTCAGAAGAGAAAAATGAAAGAATCCAGAAAGAGATTGATGAAATCTTCGTATTAAACGGAAAGATCATCGATAGAAAAAGAGTAGATACTTCCACCAATCTGGTGAAACGTCGTAAGGATGTCTACGATATTTATGATACCGAACTTTCAGAGATGAAAGAGAACGGTGAACTGACCGTGGAATTCCTTGATGAGAAGATACAGGAGATAGAGGATGTTACAGCAACATCCAAAAAGGAATTCGCAGGTGTTATGCTGTTCCTTTATAAGCTTTACCGAGATCAAATCATATAATAAATTAGGGGTGAGCCAATGGCTCACCCCAATCGTTTCATTAACTCAGCTCCGTGATCTTTCAACCATTTTTTCGGAATTCGATAATCAGGGAGGATGCTTTCTACCAGATTCCAGAACGCTTTGGAATGGTTCATCTCGATGAGATGGCAGAGTTCGTGTACCACAACGTAATCGACAACATCATCCGGTGCGAGCATCAGAAGACAATTAAAGTTGAGATTCTTCTGAGAACTGCAGCTGCCCCAGCGGGTACGCTGATTACGGATGGTTACGCGGCCGTAAGTTACGGAAAGCTGTCTTGCATAAAAGGAAAGCTTTGGAGGAAGAACTGTTTTGGCTTGCTCGGCAAGCTGATGGAGTTCTTCAGAGGTAAGTAATTGCACATCAGATAGCGCTTCGTTTTGAAGCGCTATTTTTTCTATATGTGAGATGATCCAGTCCTGTTTTTCCTTCAGCATTTTCAGTATCGCTCTTTTTGAAGTGCGCATTGGAACACGTAATACAAGCTGTGCATCTTTTGTAATCTGTATGGAGCAGGTTTTACGATTGCTGCGTATGATGGTAGCAGCATCAAAGAGATCATTTTCGTTCATCCCGGATGAGAAATATCCTTTCTTATCTTAATTACGGCCTTCCATTGCGTGAACAAGGGAAAGAACCATTTCGTTAACAGGAACGGAGATGCCAAGGCGATGTGCAGCATCTACAACAGCACCTGTGATAACGGAAGCTTCGGTGATGCGGCCTTTCTGAAGGTCAACCATGATGCTTGGCAAGCCGTCCGGCGCATTCTCAAGGTGTGTATGAAGTCTGGCAATCTGTTCATCTGCAGAAAATGGATAGCCGTCTGCAGTTGCGGTTGCGCAGATCTCACGGATAAGATTCTGAGCAATCTCCCAGGCATGTGGATTCTTCACAACATAACCTTGAGGCATCTGAAGGATACCGCTAAGAACACTGGAGGAAGCATTGATCATAAGCTTGTTCCAGATCATACCTTTGACCTGACTGGAAACAGAACATGGAAAGCCACAGGATTCAAAACTTTCTGCTACATGGGCGAAACGTTCACTGTCACCAACAACAGCACCGATAGATGTGCTTCCAAGACCGCTGTGGATGATAGAAACAGGAGTGAGACGACCACTTCCCTGCTGAGTTGTACCGATGAGGATATGTTCTTCGTCTGTAAACTTTTTCAGAATGTTTTCATGGCCAGCGCCATTCTGTAATGTCATGAGGATGGTATCAGGACCGATAAGATTCTTATTCTTTTCAAGTGCAGCTTCTGAAACCGTCGCTTTTACAAATAAAAGAACAAGATCAACCGGTGAAAGAGAAGATGCATCTGCGGTAGCGTGTGGGTGATAGATGGCGGATGTGCCGTCTGTTTCCTGAATAGAGATACCTTCTTCCTCGATGATCTTCATATTCTCAGGATTAGAACCGATAAGTGTCACATCATTATGCTTTGACAGATAACCACCGAATAAGAGTCCCATAGCACCAGGGCCGATTAATGCAATTTTCATAGAAAACCTCCCAAAATAAAACAAAAATATTATATGATTATTATAGAAAAAGTCCGTAAGATAAAGCAGTCTGAATAACCATTACATATATATTCTAAAGGTTTAATGAAGGATTGCAAGTGGGGAAAGGAGAGAATATATGGATTTTTACAGTGAATATAGAAGTAAGCTTCGAACTCCGGAAGAAGCAGTTAAAGTGATAAAGAACGGCGACTGGGTGGACTATAGTGCAGCGCTTGCAAAGCCTGTGCTTCTGGACCAGGCGCTTGCAAAGCGAAAAGATGAACTTAAGGATGTAAAGATCAGGGGAAGCCTGATGGATGGACCAATTGAAGTGGCAGAATGCGACCCCTCTCAGGAGCATTTTATCTATAATACCTGGCATTGCTCTTCGTATGAAAGAACACTTTGCGACAGAGGATTGTGCTATTTTACGCCAATGGTATTCCATAATCTTGCAGCTTATTATCATTTCTTCCTTGATGTTGATGTTGCAATGGTATCGGTTACTCCGATGGACAAGCATGGATATTTTAATTTTTCTATCCATACAGGTACAACAGGAGAAATCTTAAGACAGGCAAAGATCGTAATTCTGGAGGTAAATGAACGTCTTCCGCGAGTGAGAGGCGGATATGATGACTGCATTCATATCTCAGATGTAGATTTTGTGGTGGAAGGGGATCATGCACCATTTGCAGAGAAACCAAAGCATGCACCGTCAGAAGTAGAACAGAGAATTGCGGAGAATATTCTTCCTTATATCTGTGATGGGGCAACGATTCAGATCGGTATCGGAGGAATGCCGGATGCAGTGGGATCTCTCCTTACACAATCAGATCTGAAAGATCTCGGCATGCATACAGAGCTTTGTTCGGATGCATATCTGGATCTTTATCTGTCCGGAAAGCTTACCAATAAGCGAAAAGCAATGTATCGTGAGAAGAATGTACTGGGTTTTGCCATCGGTTCACCACGACTTTATGAGTGGCTGGATGATAATCCGAGTATACTTACATTTCCACTGGAATATGTGAATAATCCAAGTGTGATTGGTGAGATCGACAATATGGTTTCAATTAATAGTTGTATCAGTGTAGACCTTTATGGACAGGTTAGTGCGGAGAGTGTCGGAACAAGACAGATCAGCGGAACCGGAGGACAGCTTGACTTCCTTGAGGGAGCATCAATTTCAAGAGGAGGAAAGTCATTTATCTGTCTGAAGTCATCCTTTAGGGATAGTAAAGGTGTGAATCATAGTTGTATTCTTCCACATTTTCAGGGGGATATTATCACATCTCCGCGTAGTCAGGTGTACTATATCGCAACAGAGTATGGTGTCGTGAATCTGGAGGGGGCATCTTCCTGGGAAAGAGCGGAGCGTTTGATCTCCATTGCACATCCGGATTTCAGGGATGAACTGATCCAGGAAGCAGAAAAACAGAAAATCTGGAGAAAAAGATAAAAAATAATAGTTGCTTTTCAGAAGGTTGTTGTGTTAAACTTTGGTTAGTTGCATAAAACTATAGTTAGCAATAACAACATTCAGAAAGGATTTACTATATGACATTAAAAGAATTAAAGGTTGGAAAAAGCGCTGTAATCACTGCTGTTGGCGGTGAAGGTGCATTAAGACAGCATTTTCTTGATATGGGCGTAATTCCGGGGTCAGAAGTAACGGTAGTCAAGCTGGCACCTATGGGAGACCCGATGGAACTTCAGATCCATGGATATGAATTGACGCTTCGATTAGCAGATGCAGATCAGATTCAGGTTCGCCCGATTGAAAGCAGAGAGAAGAAGCATGAACATGCCCAAAGTTTTTCCGGAAGCGAGCACCCAGGACTTGGAGAAGGTGGTAAGTACCATGTGGAAGATCATGCGAATCCACTTCCGAAGGGAACAACACTAACTTATGCACTGGTTGGAAATCAGAATTGTGGCAAGACGACGCTTTTTAACCGTCTTACTGGTTCGAACCAGCATGTTGGTAATTTCCCTGGAGTAACCGTAGATCGAAAAGATGGTGTGATTCGGGAACATCCCGATACCTTGATTACCGATCTTCCTGGCATTTACTCTATGTCCCCATATACAAGCGAAGAGATTGTTTCCCGTAATTTTGTACTGAATGAAAAGCCAAAGGCGATCATCAATATCGTGGATGCCACCAATATGGAAAGGAATCTGTACCTTTCCATGCAGCTGTTGGAGATGGGGATCCCGATGGTTGTGGCACTTAATATGATGGATGAGATGCGCGGTAATGGCGGATCTGTAGATATCAATCTGATGGAAGCTATGCTGGGAGTTCCGATCGTACCGATTTCAGCAGCAAAGAATGAAGGTATTCAGGAACTGGTAGATCATGCGATTCATATTGCACAATTCCAGGAAGCACCTGCAAGACAGGACTTTTGTGATGAGAGCGATCATGATGGAGCGGTGCATCGATGCATTCATGGTGTCATTCATCTGATTGAAGATCATGCAAGAACGGCTCAACTTCCGGTTCGATTTGCAGCTGCAAAGGTGATTGAAGGGGATCCTTTGGTTACAGAACAGCTGAAGCTGGATCAGAATGAAAAAGAGATGCTGAAGCACATCGTGGAACAGATGGAGCATGAATGTGAGATGGATAGAAGTGCTGCAATTGCTGATATGCGATACGATTTTATTGAACGTGTCTGTGAAGCATGTATCATTAAGCCAAGGGCCAGCAAGGAAAGAGTTCGCAGTGAGAAGATCGATAAGATCCTTACCGGAAAGTATACAGCGATACCAGTATTTATTCTTATCATGATGGGAGTTTTCTATCTTACTTTTAATGTGATCGGTGCATGGCTTCAGGGACTTCTGGAGATGGGAATAGATGCGCTGACGGTTCGTGTGGACACAGCACTTTCGGCAGCACAGGTGAATTCGGCAATCCATAGTCTGATTGTTGACGGTATTTTTGCCGGTGTAGGAAGTGTGCTTAGTTTCCTGCCAATTATTGTCACTTTATTCTTCTTTCTTTCCATGATGGAAGACAGTGGCTATATCGCACGTGTCGCATTTGTTATGGATAAGCTTCTTCGAAAGATCGGTCTTTCCGGAAGAAGTATCGTTCCGATGTTAATTGGTTTTGGCTGTACTGTTCCTGCAGTTATGTCAACCAGAACACTTCCAAGTGAACGAGACAGAAAGATGACAATTCTTCTGACTCCGTTTATGAGCTGTACTGCGAAGCTTCCAATCTATGCATTTTTTGTAAATGCATTCTTCCCGAAAAAGGGTGGATTTGTTATGACCGGAATCTATGCCCTGGGAATCATTACAGGAATCCTGATTGCATTTCTGTATAAAGGTGTGCTGTTTAAAGGGGAAGCAGTTCCGTTTGTTATGGAGCTTCCGAACTATCGACTTCCGGGAGTGAAGAACGTACTTCAGCTTCTCTGGGAAAAGGCAAAGGATTTCCTGCAAAGAGCATTCTCCGTTATCCTGATTGCAACGATCGTAGTCTGGCTGTTACAGAGCTTTGACTTCCGGTTCCAGATGGTTGCAGATTCTCATGATTCTATGATGGCAGCTGTGGCAGGTATTCTGGTACCATTGTTCAAACCAATCGGACTGGGAGACTGGAGAATCTGTACTTCTATGATCTGTGGATTTATGGCGAAGGAAAGCGTAGTATCTACCATGGAATTACTCTTTGGCGGCAATATCGCAAGCCTGATAACAGCAGCACAGGCAGCAGCGATTTTGGTATTCAGCCTTATCTACACCCCTTGTGTAGCAGCTATTGCATCTATCAAAAGAGAACTTGGTAACGTGTGGGCAGTTGGTGTTGTGATATGGCAGTGCGTACTGGCATGGATCATGGCGCTGATCACCTATGGAATCTGCCAGCTCTTCTTATAAGGAGGCGTCTTATGCATCTGATTGACTGGATTTTATTTGGATTGATTGCACTTGTTTTTGCATGGGCAATCTGGCAGGTACGGAAAAAGAAAGGAAGCTGCTGCGGCAATTGCACAGCATGCGAAAAGAACTGTAGATAAAATAGCTATTGAGCCTTGGCATGAGTCACCGTCCCCAGTGGCTCATGCCAAAAGTTGGCTCGTGTTATTGATTAAATAATCCTCGCCATGTTTTTCCTTCGGCACCGGATTCTTTTACATTCTGTACGGAATCAATCACCAGATTCTTGCGTGGCTGCGGTGCAGGCTGGTCACCTGATGAAGGGATAATGTCTCCGCCGGAAACAGGAACAGGGTCACTCAGTGTGAGAGAAAGTGCTGTTTTATCAAGCGTATCCCAGGTATCAAAGTCCATAACGTTTAAGTCACAGTCGATACTTTCAAAAGCGGTAATACCGGTATCCTGCAAAGACCAGTGTGTCCAGGCAATCTGATTGTATGCAGAACTGTGTGGGAGAAGTACGGCAGCCCAGAATGGATCACAGTCAGTGGTTCCATTAATCTTCCAGTTTTCGCCCTGGAAAAGAAGAGTCTTGTCAGTATTATTAACCAGATATGCGTTAATCTGGAATTCTTCCCAATCATTCACTTCAAAATCAATCAAACACATCTCATAATCATCGGTAGAGAAGATAACCTGATCTGTGTCAAGCGGTGTACGTTCATAATATACAACATCATCACCGTCAGGACGAACACAGAGATCTTCCTGCAGAAACGTGTTATACTCCGTCAGATCATAAGCACGTAAGACGAAGCGTACTTCTGTAATATCCCCTGTCATATCCACTTCCTGAAATGTGCCTGGAGTCCAGATGACCTGAGAATCAGAACTTTCTCCGGCAGGGACCTGCTCTATCCAGTGAGGATCAAGGGCAAGGCCGTTCACGATCGCACCTTCGATGACAGTATTGATATCTTTATCTGTCTTATTCTCCACATGAAGATTCCAGGTATAACCAGAGGCAGTGTCTCCTTCAATACTTACCAGTTCAACAACAATATTATCATCGGAAGCCAAAGTCTGAACGATATCACCTTCTGCAAATGCAGTCAATGAAAAGGTGGCAAAAGTTAATATAGAAGCAAATAAACCTATACATTTTTTCATAGGTAATCCTCCTCGTTTTGTTTTTTTTATCATATCATTTTCAAAACAGTATAACAACAAAGAGTGTGCAAATGTTACCTCGCTTTGTTATAATCAAAATGAAAGCTGACAGCAGGAGGGATTAGTATGGAGATGTCCGATATTCTTTCTGATAAGATTGATTTTTTTATGAATCATTTTTCAGAATATAATCTTGATATATATACGAAGAAAGAGATTGCGAATCTATATAAGATTCTTTATTATCGCATGCAAAATGCAGGACCGGCAGCATTTTTCCCGGCGAACTATCTGATGATAACAGAATACGAGGATTATGCTGTTTCCTTTGTGAAAAAGATTTTTCAGGCTTTCCAGCAAGAAGGAATGCTGAAAAACGGCATGAGTAAAACAGAGGAAGAACTTGGCAAAGATATTGGAAGAGGGAGGGTACCTCAGTTTGTTGATTTTCTTTTGATTTACGGCTGTAAGGCTGATGAAGAGCAAAAAAATGTTGTAGGTGATAATCAGGAAAGAAATGAAATATACAGGCGGCTTCCGGATATCCTGAAAGAACGGAATCACTGTATTACATTCGCTGTTGTAACACCGAAAGTGCTGGAAAGTGGTTGGTGTAAGGATACCCAGCGTTTTTACCGAACCTTCAGCCATCATATTACCCTGCAGGATAAAACTACGGAGCAGATCTACGAACTGACACTGCAGAAGCTGACTGAGACAGGATTTTCATATTCAGATGATTTTTGTCATAGCATGAGGGACTACATAGAAGTTGTATATCCTAAGGCAGAATTAAAGCAGGATCCATTTGTCCTGGATTTTGTGAATCGTATCATAACCCGTTACTATACACGGGATAATCTGCTTTATACTCAGGACGAAAAAGCAATGCTTACTGAAGCAGACATTCCACCCAAACATATGCCAAAGACGTATGAAGATACCATCGAAGCTCTCCAGAAGGACCTTGTTGGTGCAGAGCAGATTGTGGAGCAGTTTCGAAAGATATATTACATGTATCGATATCGTCCGGTCGGAAGCAAACTTCGTATGCATATGATATTTTCCGGTGCTCCGGGAACGGGAAAAACTACCGTTGCAAAGCGCATGGCTGAGATGCTTTATGCTATTGGAGCACTTAAGACAGCAAAACTGAAAGTTGTAAAGCATGAAGATCTTGTGGGACAGTATGCAGGAGAGACGCCTGCAAAAGCGGGGAAGGTAATCGAGGATGCGCTTGATGGAGTCCTTTTTATCGATGAAGCTTATGCACTTGCGAATACCGGACAATTGATGAATGGGTCCCAGAGCTATGAACAGCAGGCTGTCAATGTTCTGATTCAGGCAATGGAGAGATATCATGACCGTCTTGTTGTTATATTTGCAGGCTACAAGTCTGCAATGGATCAGCTCGAGGATTCGAATCAGGGAATCCGCAGCAGAATTGGTCACAGGATCGAGTTCCCATCTTATACGGATGAACAGCTGTATGCAATATTTGAAAAGCTTTGTATGGATAACTATATTTCTCTGAAGGATGAAACGGCAGAAAATATGGTGAAGGATCGTATTAGACTGGAGAGGTCTAAGAAGGACTTTGGAAATGCACGGGCGATTGAGAATATTTTTAACGAGATTTTTGCTGCTGTAAATGAAAAAGAACCAGGATGTACCGTTATTACAGCAGAGGATGTCCAGATGTATATGCCAAAGAAGGAACGTTCCGGTCTTGAAAGTCTTGTTGGTCTGGACGAGATAAAAAAACGGATGGAGAATTATAAAAAGCAGGCTGAATACTATCTTGCTCTTCGAAGACGTGGATGTATGATCGAGAACAGTACCAGACACATGATTTTCTATGGGAACCCTGGTACCGGAAAGACAACGGTTGCACGTGCCCTGGCAAATGACCTCTATAGTGCTGGAGTGCTTGCGAATAATAGCTGTACCAGCATCGGTGTCAAGGATCTTGCTGCATTTTGCGGATCCGGGAAAAAGCTGGAAGAGTTTCTCATAAATGCGCGTGGAGGAATTCTGTTTATCGATGAAGCATATGCATTAAAGGATATGTCAGGTTTTGATGAGTTTATTGCAACCTTACTTGTCGAGATGGAAGAACATCCGGAGACAATCCTTATCTTTGCCGGATATGAGAAAGAGATGCGTTCATTTTTACAGAGCAATCCAGGGCTTTTCTCCCGCATATCAGAAAGCTTTTTCTTTCCTGATTTTACACTGGAGCAGCTGGTTGAGATATACAGGATGACGCTGGAGAAGTATGAACTTGTTGTGGAGAAAGAGGCATTGCTCTGTGCACAGGAAGTAATCAGCCAATATATGGGTATGGAACATTTTGGAAATGCAAGATTTATCCGTAAATTAGTGGATAAAACTATTGAAAATAAAGCTGTCAGTCAATATACAGATGAAGATATGATGCAGATTACAGAAGGGCATGTACCAAGGGCAGAACAGGTGCGGAATATGACAATATAGAGCAGAATTTTTTGTTTATTTTTATAGGAAATAAGTATTAACAGGTTAGTTTTTTTATGCTATAATGCTTTCCACGTGTAAAGCGTAAAAGAAACATTTTGGAGAGAGGTATTTTATGGAGAGAGAGCGTTTAGGCAGCCGACTTGGGTTTATCTTCCTGAGTGCGGGTTGTGCAATTGGATGCGGAAATGTGTGGAAGTTTCCGTGGATGGTAGGCCAGAATGGTGGAGGAGCATTTGTACTGATATATGTGATCTGTCTTCTTCTTCTTGGACTTCCTGCTATGACAATGGAGTTTGCACTTGGACGTGCAGCACAGGCAAGCCCGGTTATGATGTATCAGAAGTTGGAAAAGAAAGGACAGAAGTGGCACCTGCATGGATATGTAGCACTGCTTGGTAATATCTGTCTGATGGCATTCTACACAGTTGTTACTGGTTGGATGATCTGTTATTTTGTTCGTTTCCTTACAGGAAACATTGAAGGTCTTGGATTTGGTGCTATGATCACGAATCCAACAGTTAACGTAGTATATCTTCTTGTAGCTGTTGGTGTGGGATTTGCAATCCTTACCATGAATCTTCAGGGTGGTCTTGAAAAGATCACAAAGTATATGATGATGCTTTTACTGGTACTTATGCTGGTACTTGCAGTTAAGAGTGGTACCTTTGAAGGTGCAGCAGAAGGATACAAGTTCTATCTTGTTCCTGACTTCAGCAAGATTACATTCGATGTTGTGGTTAATGCTATGAATCAGGCATTCTTCACTTTATCAGTTGGTATTGGTTCTATGGCGATCTTCGGAAGCTATATCGGCAAGGAGAGAAGTCTTTTAGGAGAAAGCGTTAACGTTATCGTACTGGATTCCTTCGTTGCAGTTGTAGCAGGTCTGATCATCTTTCCATCCTGCTATGCATTTGGCGTAGAGGTTACAGGCGGACCATCTCTTCTGTTTGATACAATGGCTACGGTATTCTCCAACATGGCAGGTGGCAGAATCTGGGGAAGCTTCTTCTTCTTATTCATGGTATTCGCAGCATTCTCTACAGAACTTGCAGTATGCGAGAACATCCTTGCCTGCGTACGTGAGCTGACAGGCTGGGACAGAAAGAAGGGATGTATCGTTTGTGGTATCGGTATCTTCTGTCTTGCACTTACAACAGCACTTGGATACAGTGTACTTCACTTTGCACCATTTGGCGAAGGAAGTGCATGGCTTGACTTCTGGGATTTCATCGTAAGTACGAACTTACTGCCACTTGGAGCACTGATTATTACACTATTCTGTACCAATAGCCGCTTTGGCTGGGGCTGGGAAAAGCTTATGGCAGAGGCAAATCAGGGCGAAGGTATGAAGATCAGAAACTGGATGAAGCCGATCTTTGCAGTTGTAGTACCGGCACTGATTATTGTTATCTATATTATCGGAATTTTACCATATATCATGAATGTGATTAAAGGTTAATCAGAAGTAATGGA
>JAZLLO010000090.1:0-14767 GCA_045598185.1 Marvinbryantia sp. | reverse complement strand
TATCAGCTGGTACTGCCATGGAAAACCTCCTTTATATATAGTCCTATTATATCACATTAGGACTAATAAAACAAGTTTTCTGTGTACCATTTTACAAAAATCCATGCATAAATAACGCTGAAAAATCATCTGAAACAGGCGGTTTTCCTGACATTTTGAGGTCAGATTCCTGATTTCGATGTAAATAACTGTAAATATTCCCTGAATATCGAATTTATAGGGTGTTTTCTATAGTACGAAGAATTGGGAAAGTATTACTTTATCTTGTTCCGTACTAGCGATGATATATTTAATCAAATATTGAACTGATTCTAAATCAGCTTCACATTCTTGTCCCTTTTTATCATAAGTGTCACTAAGCATTGCATCTGTGTGCCCGCAGTAGATATGCACATATTCATGAAAGGCCAGAAAATAAAAGCCATATTTAATCAAATCATCAATATACGTATCATATAAACCTCTGTCTAAAAAATCCCAATTCAATGACTGTAAATATTCTTTATGCTCTTCCAATACTCCTTTATTGATAAAAATATAATACTTCTCATCAATCTTCGTTGAAAATCCATTAATGTGTGTATCATTCAATAATAGAATGATAACCCCCGGAATTATCATATGTGCTTCTTCTCTTATCACTAAACGTTCTCGAGTGATCATTTCCTCAACACTATTTATTAGTGAACAGCCTTTCTCAGAAAAATATGGCATCTTTTTTTCCATCATTTGCAGATATTCTTTTACCTTCTCAAACATTTTTTGAACTCAACTTTCTGTATAATGACAATATTATACTTTATTCTTTCGAACATCACTACATCTCTTTTATTGAAAATGATACAACCCAAAGTCCTTTATAACTGGTATCCTTCTCCAGCTTTGCCTTGAATCCATCCATATACATTTCCGCTCTTTTCATCTCTGCAGTTTCTGTATCAAAATAATCCACAGATATCTTTTCCTGCTTCTTAAATCCAGACAGTAATCTCAGCCATTTCTGAGTCACCTGAAAAGAAACTGAAATCTGTACAACACCAGCACGAACTATATCTCTCTGCATAGTCCCGGCTTCTGTCTCTCCACCAGAGTCCGCTTCCACATCTGCCATCTCCACTTCATATGAAACCGGCAGTGGAAGTGCCAGTCCGTCAAACTTCAAATACTGAAAAAATGCCACAACCAGCACCTCCTATCTTCCACCAGATCTCAAATTCGCTCTCTGCTGAGCATTCACAATCACTTCATCCAGCATCGTTCCCCCCAGATATACCGGAATCACGATATTTCCGCTACTCTGAGTAGCACTGCCAACTGTATCCCTGATCACACTAACCAGAGAACTCAAATCTGTACTATTCACAGATCCACCACCAACCGCCGCCATCTGATCCATCTTCATCTGCGGATTCACAACCATATCTGCAGCCAAACCACTGACTGCATCCTTCACCATACCTTTACTCTTCTCAATGCCTTTAGCCAGGCCTTCCATAAAGTCAGGCATCCAGCTCTCGAAATCTGTCAAAGGGCCAACATCCGGCACAGAGAAATGCAGATAAGATCGGATCGTGGCAGCTACACTGGAAGCAGCACTTGCAATACTTCCGATACAGGACTTGATACCATTCACGATTCCCCGAATGATATCAGCACCCCAACTGAATGCACTGGAAGCTAATCCTTTAATGTAGCTGACCGCACTGGAAAATCCACTGCTCACAGCACTATAGATTCCAGAGCAAGCACTCTGAATGCCATTTACCATAGTAGTAAACCCATTCTTAGCTGTGGATGCGATCCCGGAAACAATCGTACTTGTCGTACTTTTTGCAGTATTCCATCCGGAAGATACAACAGAAGTCACACCGCTCATCACAGTTGTGATAGTACTTTTGATGCCATTCCAGATTGTCGATACCACAGACTTAATACCGTTCAACACAGTGCTGATCGTATTTTTAATGGTATTCCATGCTGTACTCAGGAAAGAAGAAATCGCACCAGCTACAGTAGTTATCACAGATTTAATTCCGTTCCACACCGTACCGAACATGGACTTAATAGCATTCCAGATTGTAGTGGCTACTGACTTCATACCATTCCAGGCACTACTCAGGAATGATCCGATTGCACCAACCACTGTAGTAAACACCGATTTAATCCCATTCCAGATTGTACTGAAAAAAGACTTTATAGCATTCCAAACAGCAGTTGCAACATTTTTTATCCCTTCCCATGCAGCCTTTAAGAATTCTCCGATTGCTTTCGCTGCTGCAGAAGCAATCTCTTTGATGCTGTTCCACAGGTCAATCCAGAACTGCCGGAACTTCTCATTCGTATTCCACAGATAAATAAACGCAGCCACCAAAGCAGTGATTGCCATGATAACTAACATGATCGGATTCGCCGCAAGCACTGCATTAAATGCTGCAAAAGCAGTTTTCGCCGTATTGATTGCAGCAGCAATCTTCGGAGCCAGAGTCATGATCGTTCCAATAGCAGAAACCACTTTACCGATCACGATCAGCACCGGTCCAAGTGTAGCCGCTACAAGTGCAATCACCATAACCACTTTCTTGATCGGTTCTGGCAGTCCATTCAGGAAATTCACCACTCCCTGCAATGCTTTCACAATACTCGTCACAGCTGGGAGCAGTAACTCACCAAAAGAAATAGCCAACTCTTCCAAAGCTGACTTTAAGATTGTGAGCTGTCCTTGCAGATTATTATTCATGGTATCTGCCATTCTTTTCGCAGATCCATCACAGGTATCAATTGCTCCGGACAGTTTATTGATATCGTCTTCCCCTGCGTTCATCAGTGCCAGAAAACCTGACATCGCATTTTTACCAACCAATGTCTCAGCGGCTGCAGCCTTTTCAGATTCCGATAATCCAGAAAATGCTACTCGGCAATCAGCGAGAATATCAGAAAGAGCTCTCATGGAGCCATCTGCATTGGTTGTAGCAATGGTAACCTCACCGATATTTGTGCCACAGATCTTCACATCTCCAGCAAGATTCGTCATGATGGTTCGTAAAGAAGTACCTGCCTGTGATCCTTTAATACCGGCATTTGCCATCAGACCAATTGCTTCAGCCGTATCTTCTACAGAAAATCCAAGAGCCCCGGCAACCGGAGCTGCATACTTGAATGTCTCACCCATCATGGATACATTCGTATTTGCATTCGAAGAAGCTGCTGCCAGTACATCTGCAAAATGTCCGGAATCAGAAGCCTTAAGTCCAAATGCAGTAAGTGCATCCGTCACGATATCCGAAGTAGTACCAAGATTCTCACCGGATGCCGCAGCCAGATTCATGACACCTTCCAGACCGTCCAGCATATCCTCTGTCTTCCATCCGGCCATTGCCATGTAGTTGAGACCTTCCGCTGCCTCACTGGCTGAAAACTTACTTTGGGCTGCGAGTTCCCTTGCTTTCTTTCCCAGCTTTTCCAGTTCCTCGCCACTGGCACCGGAAACCGCAGACACCTTACTCATGGAAGACTCAAAGTTCGCAGCCGTAGTCACCGCAGCTGTTCCTGCCGCAGTAACCACACCTGTGATTGGAAGAAGTTTCTTCCCCGCTGCCTCAATATTCGCACCGGCTGTTTTCCATTTCTCACCAGTAGCTGCGATCTTCTGCATGGCTGTAGCAGACTGATTGGCCTGCTCTTCCAGTCTCCTCAGTTCCTGCTCCGTTTCAATGATCTCCCTCTGCAGTGCATCGTACTGCTCCTGCGAGATTTCACCTCTTGCCAATGCTTCGTTTGCCTGCTCTGCAGCCGTCTTTAATGTCTCCAGCTTTTCCTTTGTTTCAGAAACTGCATCCTTCAAAAGCTTCTGCTTCTGAGCTAACAGCGTCACATTACCCGGATCCATCTTCAGGAGTTTCTCAACGTCCTTCAGTTCTTTCTGTGTATTCCGAATCTCGGTGTTCACGCCCTTCAGCGCAGTCTGAAGCTTCGTGGTATCTCCACCAATTTCAATAGTGATACCCTTAATCCTGCCTGCTGCCATATCGAAACTCCCCCTTCCTCAAAAAATGACACAAAAAATACCGGTTTATCACCGGCACAACAAACTTCCATATTAATTAGTCATCCATCTCAATCATGCGACTGGCAAAATCTTTTATAACATTAGTCGACTGGTATGCAGCCAAACTTCCTTTAGGAACATAGATCTTACATTTTGATCCCACCGACATAAACACACCTGCTGTTGAGAATTCAGGCGGCGTCTTGGGGAAAAAATATAATTCCCTAAGACCGTAACACGCGCTGAATCCATATCTATCAACCAGTGTAACTGATTCGGGAATTACTATTTTTCTTATAGAATAGCAGTCCGCAAACATACTGTCCGAAACTGAAAGTATTCCTTCTGGCAGTTCCATCTGTCTCAATGTTTTACATTTTTGGAATATCCCTTTATCCCAGGAAGTGACATTCGAGATATCAACCCTTTCGAGTGAAAAACAGTCATTAAAACACCCATCCTGAAGCCTATACAATTCTTTATGCAGCGTTACATTCTTTAAAAACCTGCATGCAGAAAAGGCACGTGAATTGATAGATGTTACTGATTTAGGCATAGACACCGCTTCTAATCCATAACATTCTGTAAACGAATAATTGGTCACATACGTAGTTGAGGTTGGAAATGCAAAGAATTTCAGTTTCTGAGACATAGAAAAAATGCCATTTCCACTTGAACAGTTTAAATACTGAGGTATCGTGACACTTTCCAGGTTATAAAATCTGCAAAAACAGTACGAATTCATTGTTTTAATATTCTTTCCCATTTCCATTTTTTTCACTGACTGCATAAGCGGGATATCTTCTCTATAATCATTGGTCGTTGAAAAAAACGGAGAACCGTAGGTAGTTGATCCAGCTTTAAAAGTTATCTGGGTATCCTCCTGCGGAATCAATTGGAGTACATATTCACCTGGCTCGGCATATGTGTGTTTTAAACAGACAGCCGTAGTAGTGCTGATACCACTCCCTGAATCTAATGGAGATCCGTCTCCCCAATCAACCTTTACACCATGTGGAACATTTTGGAAAAAGTTCACGGCAACCTGCAAAAGACATTCATCCAGTTCCATATAAAGTCTTGTTGCTCCATTATCTGTCATAAACATCGGTCCAACATTTATTTCTTTTCCCTCAGCTTTCAGATCTTCCAGGCTCCAGTTCCAACCTTCCCCTATCAGACCCTCATGTGTTGGAAAAGCAGGCAGCGCCTCCAACTGATCCAGTTCTTCAAAAGTATAGCTATAAAGCAATGTCCCATCATAGTCATAAAAACGAATCGGTTTGTATTCATCTCCAGAACTTCCACTGGTGCTGATCTTTCCGATTTCCTCAGCCATCTCTCCTGGCAGCATTCTGTCCGAAATGCCTCTTTTTCCACGAATCGCATTAGCAATCTCTGTCATTGTTGTATCCTGTACAAATACATTTGCCATCAGAATGCCACCTCATTTCCATCTACAAAACCATCCACAGTTTTCTGCAAGTCTGCGACCTGTTTCTCCAGCTCCTCCACACTTTTTTCCAGATCAGTCACATCAGGAATCTTCTTTTCCACATCTTCAACTGCTTTTTGCACCTGTTCTCCGCTCTGAAAATCGCTATCGTTTTCCAATTCACTGATCTTCATCGGTATCTTTCCTTCCGTCTCCTGTATCTTCTGATCAACCTGCTCCTCGGTCTGAAAAGTGCTGTCATTCTCCAATTCACTGGTCTTTCCTGGAATCTTGCCCTCTGTCTCCTGAATCTTCTGATTCACCTGTTCCTCAGTCTGGAAATTACTATCATTCTCCAGTTCGCTTGTCTTACCTGGGATTTTTCCTTCTGTTTCCTGAATCTTCTGATCCACCTGTTCTTCTGTCTGAAAAGTACTGTCATTCTCCAGTTCACTAATCTTCTTTGGAATCTTTCCTTCCATTTCCTCAGCCAACTGCTGTAATTCCTCTTCACTCATCATCCCCAGATCTTTCAAGGACAGCTGACCTAATAGCTCGATTCCATTAATAGATGGCTTATTTTCCAGCTGTTCATAATCCTTAGTCCCAGATCCACCACCTGGTGCACTGCTCAACATTCCACTTAACTGTTCCATACCTAAGCCACCTCCACTGTCAATTTCAAAACCTTCCCGGCAATAAATGTACACCGGTAACCATCCGCCTTATTCAATGACAGCTCCCAAATATACTTGCCAAGTTCCAGATCCTTTGTATCCTCTTCCCTAAAACAGATCAGTTTTTTCACAAGATCTGCCTCAATCGTAAAAACAGGATCCGCATCGTACTTGCTCTGTTTCGCAGCAAACACAACCGAATCCCCAGCCTCAAACTCATATTCACTTCCATCAGGCAAAAATGCCTGAAATGCAAACGTCGGGGTATCCCCTTTCGTCATCACAATCTTCATATCCTCATCCACACTCCAGGACATGGTATTCACCTCCGATTAAAAGAACAATCATCTCACTTATTCTATGGTTCTTTTCATTTTCTCTTTATCTGTGTAAACTTCGTATTCGTCACTAATCCCCAATTTACTTTACATTCAATAAATAGGACAGGGAGCATATCCCTGTCCTTTGATAATAATTTTCTCAGTTTTACTCCCAATATATCAGTTTGTCGCATTCAGAGATTTCTTATTTTACTCCTGCCTTATTGGGAATCAGCCCTAAGACCTGCAATTGAAATATTTACCACGATTGATCCTTGAATTCTACAGTTGCTCCGTCAAACATTGATTTCATCTTCTTCTTTAATGATTTGGAAATATTATACGGAAGAACTAAGGTAATATCTTTATATTTATAATCTTTATAATATCTAAATTTAAAGCGAGATTTACCACAGATCAATGGATAACAATAATTAAAAATCACTTTACCTTTATATTTTACAAAAGCACCATCATTTATCTCTAATTTCCAGTTTTTCTTAATACTGTACCAAATGATCTCACCAAGATCTCTTATTACCTCTCCCAGAAGGGTATGAGTTGATATTCTATTAAGTAACGGCGAAAAAGTCAATTCACCATTATCTATGTTTTCAAAGGCCTCATTTTCAATAGTTGCATTAGGGAGAAACGCAAAATACAATTCAATATCTGAACAATCGTTAAATGCACCACTTTCTATAAGCATAACATTTCTCAGATAAACCTTTTTTAAAGAATAACAACTAGCAAATGCTCCATGCTCAACAATTGTTTTTTTGTCTTTAACTTCTGAAGAATTACGCCCTGAATATTCTACTACCTGTAAAGATATACAGTTCAAAAATGCGCATCCGGAAATAGTGATATTATCCGAAAGGTAGATTTTACGAAGCCGAATACAATTTATAAATGCACTATACCCTATTTTTTCTACCTTATCAGGAATATTGATTGTTATCAAACTCACGCAATCTGCAAAGGCACACTGTCCAATTTCTTGAATTGTATCTGGCAAAAAAACATTTTTTAAGTGCGCAAAACCATTAAATGCATCGTCTCCAATAGCAGTAATACCTTCAGCAAGGTAAAGATTTTCTGTGTGTTCTATCACATATTTGTTGATTGGAAAATAAAGTTCCTCATCTCGCTCATTATCATGCATGTTATTGTGTATTGGTTTATACCAATGTCCACACTTTAAATATCCAGATCCTGTAATGAATAATTTGTTTCCATCTGTAAATTTCCAAATAAAACCATTACCAAGATTCCCTTCACACTCATCATAAGCGGTAGTTTCTATTAAGCAATTATTTAATCCTGCTGAGTCTACCGCAGCGTCTACTAATGATGATGCCTTTTCTTCTTCACTGCTCGGATATTGCATATCTATGTATGATCTGACTACCTGAGAAGGCTTTTGGTCGTATTCCTTGTTATTGAGAGAATATAGTACAATCACAAATATTTTTTCATGAATCTTTACCAATTTCTCAATATGCTTTTTGCAATTCTGATTCTCAATAAGATCGTATAGTTGCAAGACTACATTAGTTAAATATTCGCTTTCCTCATGTATCTTTTTAATATTCGAAATCACTTCATAAGAATACTCTGGTTCCCATTTGTCAAATAATATTCCTAATCTGTAACTATCAAAATTTATACTAAGCCTTTGGATTCTTCCAATGTATTCATCAAACGTTTCTTCGTCGCTTACTTTAATACTAAGAATCTTCTCTCCCAGATATTCTCTTAATCTATCTTTTGAAGTACTACCTCTGCTTTTACCCAATAAATCAATAACATTTTGTATAGTCAGTTTCAATTCTTTTGTTCCAGACATTTCATATCTCCATTTTATATACGAAGTGATTCCATAGTTATTCATCATTTGATGATAATATATGAAATCACTTCGTAAGCTTCTACTAGTCATTAGTGTTCATAATGTTTCCTGTAATTCTAAGTGGTTCCTTTGTCCAAAGTTCTGCTTCAGCACTTATAAAACCTTTAATCGGCCATTCAAATAACGCGGTATTCCACTTATTTACTGTGTTATTGTATGAAGATTTTGACCTCGTAATACGTTTCATACATTCACTATCTTCTTTCATTAACTTTAGCACAAGTTCGTTGGAATGGTAAGTTGGATATGCTTCAACCATACATACAAATCGTGAAAGTTCATTGCATACATTACTTCTTTCGAGATTCGGATCTCCACCGCTTCGAATTCGCGCTGTCTGAAGCATTAAATTTAATTCCTGTTCTGTTCCTTTATCCACGTGTTTTGCCAGGCTCTCTAAAAGAATAACACGTTCCTCAATGTCTATATCAATCTGAGCCTCTTGTTGAATTAATGTTTGCTCAAGCTGATCAAAAAAAGCAACTGCACGATTATTTACCATAAAAAGAATAAAGTGAACTAAAGCACCTATGCTAATACATAAACCTCCTCCAAATTTTGCATCTGCCCAATCATATTCCGCCAACGACAGCCAGCTAGTGGCTGTAATATAAGTATGATATCCCTTAATAAGAATCCATACCCCCCAAGCCATCCACAGAAGACCAAACAGCAAAATAATAACCTGAAACGCATCATAGCTTATTCTTTTTTCTGCTTTTATTGTGTTTCCTTTCTTATCATTTGTGTCCATAACAATGTACCTCCTTAATTTTTATAGTTCCAGTATAAACAAGTTTTTTTATATCGCCATGTAATGCTACTGTAAACATAGTGTAATCCAAGTGTAAATTGTTATCTTTCAAGGATTTATAACAATCAATAGCTTGCACCTTATGAAAAACGACAATTCAAATATCAAAAATGCCGCATAAAATCAAGGAAGTCAGGAGTTTATCTTATACTTTTCCAGGATATATTGAATATATACAAAATAAATGTATAAGGGACGTATAAAATACTAACACGTATGGAAGAACTGTATTTTCCAGGTGCCAAAACACGCCTAATAGTTATTCTCATTAATGTTAATTGAAACTTACACTAATATCACCTTTTTCTAATTCAGTGTTACTCAAAATAAATCGAACATAGCCTGATCAGCCACCACAGCATACTGATAATCATCATTTCTGCTCTCGATGTGCATTTCATTAACCATTCCAATTGTCAGCAGTTCAAGATCCCTGATAGAAATCCCCAACTGAACACATCGGAGCAAAAACAATGGCGTAGTCATTTGCCGCTCTGTTGCATGAACTTTTTTTTAGCCTCCACATCGGTCTTTACATTCAGACCCCAAAGTTCAATAATCTTCGGCAGTACCTGATAAATACTGAAAGTCTGGAATTCATCCAGCCATTCCTCCGGAGTATCCGGAATCTTTGGATCCGCATGTTTTGCCATGATATAGGCGATATTCTCAAACATCTCCAGAGAAAACATATCCAGATTAGATACTTCTTCAGAATTCTCTCCGATAGACTTCTCCAGAGCTGATAGATCCTTATAGATATCTCTCTGAAACTTCATTCTGTAAATTCTCGGAATTGCTGCAGATGCCCGGAACGGCACCTGCTTTCCGTCAATCTCAATCATCTTCACGATACTCATCGTCATCATCCTCCAAATCTGTGCTGATCAGAAAAGGCTCCGGATCACCGGAACCTTCTGATCTGTCAACATCACTATCGGCCGCTCTTCAAGCAGTTTCCTCTGTTACTGTCGGCATATATACTGTCTTATACCAGTCAGCATAAGTAGTTGCGTCTGTAGTATCACCGGTCTTGGCTTTTACCACACCACTTGCCAATGGAGTAGCCTTAATTGTCAGCGTCTCAGTCTGTACCTCTCTGCTCTCCTCATTGGTCTTACCAGAAATGCCTGGTCTGCTTGCAGAACAGTTATAAAGCACATGACGGATATGTCTGATATCTCCATCAAACTCAAACAGGAGTGCAAATGGATTCAGTTCCGTATTTGCATTTTCCACCAGCACCTTCTTCTCATCCAGAGTCTCATTCAGCGCTGCAATACGGAAATCCTCTGGAATCAGTGCCAGTTCCAGATCGCCGTCATAGCCCATGTTGTTATTGATCACATAATACGCAATACCATCTGCATAGAAGTTCTCCGGCTCACCATTGGCATCCAGTGAAATAGAAACCGCACCTGGCAGAGCCACCGGTGTAGCATATACCGGAGTACCATCTTCCCCATAGGTCAGCATCGCATAATGCGCATTTTTCAGATTATACTTAACCTTATTCTTAGACATTGTTTATTCCCTCCATCTCAAAACTGTACAGAACTTCATAAAGCTTTTCGCTCTCGATCCATACTTCCGATTTGTTATAAAAGATCTCATGACTGTCCAGTACAGCTTCCACCTGACCTTCCAGTTCCGGATCTTTCTGATCCGTATATAATTCCAGTCTTACTTCATTGATCTTAAAGTAGACCTTCCCATCCGCTGCAAAATTATCACTTCCGGGAAGCAGATAACACAGAAACGGCGGATCAGGGCTCTCGCCTTCTGCAAAATGATCATATGCAAAAGGAAGTCCCATTTCTGTTATCATTTCAACTAATCTTTCCATGTACACCACCTTTTGCAAATTCTATTGCAGAGCCCTTTCGATTTCTCTTTCCAGCATCTCTGCAGCATTCTGCTCTGCCGGAGCGATATGAGGAAAGGCTCTCGTTCTCCCGCCGCCACGTTTTGCATGACCAAACTCCAGAAGGTGTGCCAGCTGATACCTGTTTCTGGAATGCACCACAACCTCCATCGCATTAGATGACTCTCTTGTAGTTTTCACAGCCCAGCTCTTCTGATAAGCACCAGTCTTCACAGGAGCCCCTGCCTGCACTTCATTCTTTGCAGCTGTACCAACCTTTTTCACAGCTGCTTTCATATCATCTGCAGCCAGTTCTGCATATTCAGTCAGGCCTTTCATGATAGTATCCGCCAGCTGATCGATCTTGATCCTGTCCGACATTCCTACCGCCTCACTTTCTTACAGCTGAATTTCATACACTTTTTCCGGAAATTCATATGATCCACATTTGTGATATCATAGATCTCCCCATGAAAAACTACCCTGTATCCGGTACTGGAAATAGCAGCTGTCTTCTCACAGTACCTGACAGTAAGAGTCATACCGACATCTTCCACCACGGTACCTGCAGTCTCCTTTTCCTTTGAACTGGCAAAACCTTCCCCGCCAATCGTACCAAAACAGGTATAAAAATCTTCCCAGATATTCTTATGATTTCCTATAGCATCCACAATAACTGAATTCTTCTGGAAGGTCACCTTCTCATTCAATAATCCAATATTCATCAGCGCCTCCATCAAAATCCAGGTTCGCGGATACCGAATAATAATGAGCGTAAGCTGAGAACCAAAGCATTATGATCCGCCTCTTCCCTGTGTTCATACAGATAAGCCACTGCATACATCACCGCGATCTTTGCCACCGGCTGATCCTCAAACTCATCCTCATCTGCCATCCTTGCCACATCCATACAGATCTGCTGTGCCTGTTCCATGATGCCACGGAGCAGCAGATCATCATCCTCATAATCCACCCGGAGATAATTCTTCATCTCTTCCAGTCTTACTACCATGCCATCACCTCTCAAAATCAGGCGGTACCACTGAAGCAATACCGCCATCAGCTTATCAGTCCTTCTTCAGATTCAGGATCTGCACTGCTTCCGGAAGGATCAGCTTACCATCCACACGTTCCTTCGCCACATAACCAATCATGCCGTTACCAGCAAACAATTCGTTCAGCTGCTTGAAGGATCTGTTTCCACGGTCACCGATATTGTAGTAGCTGTAATCACCGAAAGAGATTGCCTTCTCAGGTGCATACGCAGAAGTGTGAACCTCATATCCAAGAATACGATCTGGTTCTCCTGCCTGGTAGGATGGCTGCCAGATATAGGCTCCATTATTGTCTTTCAGCTTACGGATCTGTGCAAGAAGTGCATCATTCATAATGAAGGAAGCATTCTTACGGTAAGGTCTCTTAAGACCATACACCAGATCAATCAGATCATCTGCCTTCAGAGCCGCGGTCAGATTACCAAATACATGACCGCCATTGGCTGCATCAAAAATACCAGTAGGCTTTCCAGTGCCATTACCATTCAGGAATGCATCTTCCTCTGCATTTGCCAGTGCCTTACCAAACTGGGTAATGATATAATTCTCCAGATTGAAGGCATTGTCATAAAGAAGTTCCTCAGTTACCTTGATAGCAACATGAAGCTTATATGCATCCATGATTTTCTGATCAAAAGTAGCATCTCCGAACTGAAGAGCACCACCCTCCTCGATCCATGCAGCAGCAGGTTTGGTAGCAGCAATGTTGATCTTATGCTCTCCGGAAGTAGTGATCTTAGTTGCAAGACCACGCATGATATTCTGTTCATCCAGCACATCGATCAGACGTCTGTCGTACTCTTCCGGAACCAGATAACCGCCATCGGCATCCACACCTTCCTGAAGCACGTTGCTTACCTGACGGAAATTGGAACGAAGTGCATTCAGCATTGCTTTTCTGTATTCATCAGAAGCACGTCCCTTCTTCTCCTCACCCGCCTGTGGTGCCATATAAGGTCTTCCAGTCAGTGGGGAATTCACTGGTTTATTCAGCTCGGCTTCTCTCTGTTCCGCTCTCTGCTGTCTGTCGATCGCAGAAGTCAGGTCTTCAATCTCCTTTTCCATACGGTCATAAGTCGCAGCATCTTCCGCAGACAGTACACCATTTGAATTCTCATGGGTATTCACAAAGTTCTTTGCTGTTTCCCACACTTTTGCTCTCTTCTCAATTAATTCCTTAATAGTCATAGTCGTAATCCTCCATCAAATAAACTTTTTGATAAAATTTAAGCGTCCCCTGATCTCCTCAGCAGAACGCCCTGTTTCCGGATCCTTTGCAGGATCCACGATATTCTGTTTGATCTCAGCCTGCTTTTCTACAGTCATTTTCGGACCACCATACTTAGCTTCCAGCTTATTTACCAGTGCATTATTCACTGATTTTCTGGAAAACATCATGGCATTTGCCGCAGCAACCACACCTGCAGTTACACTGTCTAAAGGATTTTCCCTTGCCAGCATGCCGTCTGCAAATCCCAGTTCCATCGCTTTATTTGCATCCATCCAGGTTTCCTGATCCATCAGATGGGATAATTTTGCTCTAGATAGTCCTGTTTTCAGCACATACGCATTGATAATGGAATCTTTTACCGCATCCAGCATCTCGATTGCTTTTGCCATTTCTGCATGATCACCAAAGGCAACTGTTGCAGGATTGTGGATCATCATGCAGGAAACCGGAGACATCAGTACCTCATTTCCTGCCATCGCGATTACGGATGCAGCTGATGCAGCCATGCCGTCAATCTTCACTGTTACCCTTCCTGGATATTCAGAAAGCATGTTGTAAATCTGAGCCGCTGCTACACAATCCCCGCCCGGACTATTAATCCAAACAGTAATATCACCTTCCCCGGCATTCAGTTCATCTCTGAACATTGCCGGAGTCACATCATCATCGAACCAGCTATCCTCCGCTATGGTTCCGTTCAGACTCAGGACTCTCTCTGCAGGAACTGCTTCTGCGTTCCCTTCCTGGTCTGGAACTACCGGAGCCTGGTTCAGCCATTTCCAGAACTTCCTGTTCTTCATCTTCATTCTCCTCTCTGCCAGATCCGCCAAATAATCCGGCATCCTCCAGCTTTGTCATATTTCCATTGATCAGGTACAGATCGCCACCTAATTCAGCTGGGATCCTGTCCAGATTCTCTAACTCACGAATATCATTAGCTGACATCCATCCATTCTGTCTTGCAGTAGCATATCCCTGCATTCTGCTCTGGTAATCTCCTCGAAGCAGACCGTCCACATTGAATTTAAAGAAGTATTTCTTCTTTTCCTCAGGTGTCAAAAGTGCCCGGACCATTGCCTGTTCCCACCGGCTCACCCACGGATCCAGCGTATATTTCACAAACTCCAGAGACTGCTGCTCAATGTTATTAAATGAACTCTTTTCCAAATCACCGATCATATGTGGTGGCACACGGAAAATCCTCGCAATCTCATCTATCTGAAACTTTCTTGTCTCCAGAAACTGTGCCTGCTCTGGGCTGATTGAAATCGGAGTATATTTCATGTAGAGTAGGAAAACGCCGCCTTGCAAAGTTTCCAATGTAGGTTTGCATTAACCCCTCCCCAAACCGTGCTTACACCTCTCGATGTACACGGCTCTCCATTTATACTATGACGAATGATGAATTTTCTTA
>JAZLLO010000089.1:0-68375 GCA_045598185.1 Marvinbryantia sp. | reverse complement strand
AGTATAATGTTTTCTATTGATCAAATGTGCCATCAATCCCTTTGATTTGTATATCGTAAATGACTGATATTCTGTTCCAAGCCATCTGTTCAGCGATGTATTAAAAGAAGTAATTCTTATTAAGCTATCATCTTTTCCCATATAGTTTATGCCTGCTACTCATCATATCCCCAATACTGTCTCTCAATTGATTTATAATCATCTAAATCTTCTTTGATCGATATTTTGTTATCAGAACACCATTCTCGCAAATGTTCAGCGGCATCTTCTATAATATAATCTTGTAACTCCGGCATAAGGATAAATTGCTCAAGATCATCTACTCCATCATATTTATATAAGCCTTCTTTGCCATCTTTTTTCAGGCTTCCATAACAATGTCCGTCATCTCTATTAATATACCAATCATATTCTTTTATATAATGACATGTACTAACAACAAGCCAACTCAAGCTCATATTTTTCAATTTTTATTGCTTTCTTTACTGATAAATGATATAGTAACCATTGGTTATTATTATAATACAGTAACCAATGGTTACTGTCAATATGCTATTTGGAGAAATATTATGGAATCGAAATTAATTTCAGAAAGAATAAAATACGCACGAGAAAATATTGGAATTACCAAAGCGGAAGCAGCCAGAAGATTAAATCTATCAAAAATCGGATATTGCAGGTATGAATATGGTGAAAGGACACCATCTGCTCAAACATTAGAGGTTATAGCAAGATGTTTTCATACATCTGTTGATTATCTTACTGGCTCAACAGATGATATCCAACCAGATTCCATAGTGATTTCCAAGAAAGATAATCCCACCATGTTTGAATTTATTAATTCATTAAAAAATACGAATAGTGATCAATTAACCCGATTAATTGCTTATTATCATACTCTAAAAAAAGAGATGGACTAAGCCCATCTCTTTTAAGTAACATATTACATCGATATCATACAAGGAACCATTCATCATTATTAGTTCTCTCGGTTTTTCTTCTTTCTGTCGATAATCTCGTAATAGTCTTTCATATCCACATCAATCTTTACATGAGTATCTGCTTTGTATTTTCGGTTGCTCTTCTGCAACAGCGTCACGCATTCCACATGCATCGCGGCCTGTATCGGGATACGCAATTACCTGCTGTTCAACTGATTGGGAACACGCATTTATCCGATTCTCGCCCCTGCTTTTTAGATCGCACGACAAGTTTACATTCTTGGATGAACTACCTTTTTTTCGTCCAGGTTTCTTCTTCGTTTCATACTTGTCTTTTGCCCCGGTTACATCATCTGTAACCCCGGTCTTATAAACGAATGTAATCTTGTACGGATCTTTATTTCCATCTTCATCATAACCTCCAATGATAACTTTTTCAACAATACTTTCAAACACTTCTCTGTCAAATTCCTGCATAATAACGTTTTGATGTACAAGTTTATCAAACATCTCAAAACGTTTTCGCAGCTGTGACTCCTGTTCCTGTGAGTCTGCCATTGCCGCCTTCTGCTCATCAACTTCTTGAAGTTCCTTCTTTAATTGCTGATCAGTTTCTTCATAGAGATCTTTATCGATGTAATCATTTAAAAATCTATCTAATAATCTTTTTCTTCGTCTTTTAATATTATATTCTTTCTGACTTAACTCCTTTACTCTGTCTTCAATTGATTTTGCATCCAGTGCTTTTCTCATGCGCTTCATGAATTCATCCGCAACATCTCGATTTGAAGATGTCAGTAATCGGTATGATTCAAGAAATGCTTTTTCAATCACATCCTCCGAAATTCCCTTACTGTCAGGGCAGTATTTCTTTCCCTTCTTAGAGTTTGCCATGCACTGCCATATGGTTTTATTATGCGTTGTCGAAGAATGCCATGTTCTTCTAGTGTATGTACTATCGCAGAAACCACATTTCATCATGCAGCTGAATGAAAACTGCCTGGTTAATCTTTGTCTTTTAAAAGGCTCCACAGGAGTAGCTCTGCTATACCTTTTGTTCATGATCTCCTGTGCCTTCTCAAATATCTCTGCAGAAACAATCGGCTCGTGATGATCACGTACATAGTACATTTCCTCTTCACCCCTATTGTCTACTCGACGCTTGGATATTGGATCAAGGGTTATCGATTTCCCAAGACAGCAATCACCTTTATATTTTTCATTCTTAATAATACCACGAACAGTTGACTCCTGCCATGGTCTACTCTTGATAGTTAATAGTCCTTTTGCGTTCAGTTCATGTGCGATAACGGTACATCCGACGCCTGCACAGTATCTGTCAAAAATATAGCGAACTGTTTCTGCCTCTTCTTCATTGATGGAAAGTGTTTTGGTCTTGTGGTCATATCTGTAACCGGTACAGTTATTAAATCCAACAAGTTCACCCCTTTTCATCTTCATTCTAAGTCCTTTTTTACATAGGCAGAAGTATTTTCCACTTCCTGCTGTGCCACAGAGCTGAGAACTGTAATAAGGAATTCTCCATCTTTCAGGGTATTGATTTTTTCAACTTCGAAGTACACAGCAACCTTTTTTTCTTTTAACATTCGTATGTACTTCAGTGTATCCAGAGTATTTCTTGCAAATCGCGGAAGACTTTTGGCTATAATCATATCTACCTTGCCAGCCATACAATCTGCTATCATTCTTTGAAAATTGGGACGGTTATCCTTGGTTCCAGTAAGTGCTCTATCTACGTACACCTCAACCATTTCCCAATCAGGATTTTTCATAATCAGATCTGTATAATAAGTCACCATGGAGTCATAGCTCTTGATCTGATCCACATCATCAGTACTTACCCTACAGTACGCGCCTACCCGTAAGCGGTTGTTTCGTTTTACCTTGGCATCGCCATAAAAGCGATCCTTAGCTTTTATAACTTCAACTTCCATAAACGTATCCCCATATATATGTACCGTGATCTGTGAAATGATGTCCAATCGCAATCTTAAAATCTTTTGTTATCTTTCCTATGCAACTTCCTAAATGGCCATTTTTAAAATGACTTGCTTTTATCCATGAACTTTCTCCATCATACGAAACAAGCACTTTCCCTGTTTTCTTAGCAAAATCGAGTATTTCAATTATGCCACAAATTTCATTATATTCAAATTCTACAGTATGTCCTGGTGTTTCGTCCCATTTCTGGTATTTGTGCTTATATTGAGATGAATTATACCACATATAATCCTCTTTATCATGTCATGATACGACTATTACTTTTCTGAATAAAGCCGTAAATTTACCAACTTTCACTTTCCTGTTGGTATCCCTAAAGGAACCAGACCTGCTTCACCAAGCCATGTTTTTACGATCTCATGTACTCTCCCAGTATTTTCCAGTAATATGGTACAGATCTTTCCAATACGTGCAGGAATATTCTCACCCAGGTTCTCCATTTTGCAATTCACGTTATTATATCCAATGCCAAGAAGCATAACCCGCTTATCACGAAGTTCAGTTTCTCCTAAAAGAGCACGTACTTTTTCCGGAAATGTTTCTTCTTCCGGAGCATAGACTATATAAAGGACATCATCCATACAAGTTGTTCTCCATCACATTGCTCATCAAGAAACGTAATAGTAGCTTTGATATCTTTCGAAAGTAACGCTACCATAGCTGCTATAGTAGTATTACTTTCATAGTCAATATCCCCTTGATAGGTCTTACGTTCTTCAATAAGCGTCGCAAATTCAGTTGAAATATTCATATATTATTTTCTCCTCTTTCTAAATGTACTTGATTGATCCGCATCTGGAAATACAGTTGCTATTTTCTGCCAGATCTTCCTGTGTGAGTTTCAGTTCTTTTCTACGGGTTGCGATCCTTGTTCCAACGCTCATGGTTTTCTCCTTTGCATCTCTTTGTCTCTTTACAACCACATTATAGTATAGCTTTAGAGATGTTGCCATATAGCATAAATTGAATTGTAAACTCAAGCAACACTTGATTATCCCAAAACATAAAAAGGTTCCGGCAGCTACTCCGGAACCTAATTCTATACATTATTATTCATTTTGGCTAAGCGCATCATACACGATACGCTCCAGATACTCTTTCTTCGAAAAATCATTGCCATCTGCAAAGTATGCATTATACGCAACTAACGCTGTACGTACATATCTGCTGTTTTCTTCAAACAGTTTTCTATCAATAGGAAATCCCTGCTCATCTGCGTACTGGCAACAAAAGGTAATTGTTGTACGAGTGTTTCCTTCACGGAAAGGATGAATTCTCCATAGCTTTGCTACAGAATCACAAAACTCATTAGCCCTGGTTCTGGGATCCATCGCTTTCCAATCTTTATGACGCATTTCAGATAATACATGATGCAGATCTGACACAATATCAAATGGATCAGAATACTCAATCGACTGACCTCCAAGAATATCTTCCTCTTTATAAATGGATATAATTCTCGGCTTGCCTGCCCAATCATAAAGATCCTGAAAAATCATCTCATGCATCTTAAGCAAATGTTCTGCATCATAATTTCCTTTTAATGGATTTAACGCAAGATCTTTTAAGCGGTATACTACATAATCTGCTTCTGCATCATCTAAATCCTGCTGTACTTTTATCCCCAACAGATTTTTCAACACGGGCGTATCCTGATACAGATATGGATCACGCATTTTCCGGCTCCTTCATTTTATATTTTTTATCAAGAATACGCTTTGCATCTTCCATTGTTACTTCGCCTTTTTTCTCTTTTTCAATATAGCGTTTAAAATCTTCTGTTGGCTCTAATCCATCCACCTTGATCATACCAATTGCATAATCCCAAGCCTGTGAATTTGTCATCAAATCAGCCTCCTTTTCTTTCCTCTGTTATATTATATCCTATCTTACCAGAATTGTCATTATGTTCTATTCCTGTAGATCACTGCTCAGCTTATGGGCTGCAAAATACCTGCCTTCTTTACATTTGTCAGGGATTTTTCCTTCATTTTTTACAGCATCACCAGTGAATAATAAACATTTATAGGATGAGAGATCTGTGTATAATATTTCCTTAAAGTCCAACCCGTTTATAAAATCCGTAACGCCGGATATTTCTTTGATATCAGTTTTAACTTTTGGACACTGTGTCCAAAACTACTTTCAATCCATTATCTTTTCAGACATCTATTTTAAACCTCTTTTTCCTCCATTACACTAAGATATGCCGGACGAATGATCTTTTTCATACATATCAGTTCCTCTATACGATGCGCACTCCATCCTACGATTCTTGCGATAGCAAACAGTGGTGTGTACAGTTCCACCGGAATTCCAAGCATGTCATATACAAAGCCACTGTAAAAATCGACATTGGCGCAAACACCTTTATAAATATGTCTGCGCTCATTGATCAGCCGGATCCCTTCCTCTTCGATCATACAGTAGAGCTGCATCTCTTTATCCCTGCCCTTACTATGTGCAAGTCTTGATACATATTCCTTAAAAATCATCTCACGCGGATCGGAAAGAGAATATACCGCATGGCCAAGTCCGTATATCAGGCCCATCTGGTCAAAGGCTTCTCCGTCAAGGATCTTTGACAGATATTCCCTTACTTCATTCCTGTCACCGCAATCATGTACATGGCTCCTGATATCTGACATCATTTCCATAACCTTGATGTTGGCACCGCCATGCTTTGGTCCCTTAAGTGATGACATAGCTGCAGCTATGGTTGAATATGTATCTGTTCCTGCAGATGTAACAACCCTGGTCGTAAAAGTTGAATTATTACCGCCGCCATGCTCCATATGCAGAATCAGAGCCAGATCCAGTATCTTCGCCTCCAGTTCCGTGTACTGTTTATCATGACGAAGCATCATCAATATATTCTCAGCTGTTGAAAGATCCGGATTCGGTCTGTGAATATACATGCTTTCATCATTATTATAATGGCTGTGCGCATGATAAGCATAAACTGCAAGCATCGGGAACTGTGCAATCAGAAGAATGCATTGCCGTATTGAATTTTCCAGTTCCATAGACGATATATGTTCATCGTAAGAAGCTAGAGTCAGGATACTTCTTGTCATTGAATATATCCTGCATCATACCTTCTACTTCGTTTTTCTCCAACTGATACAGATCCCGCGACACATATTTTCGTGAAGTTCCTTTATACGTGTAATGCCGCATCCTGCCATCAGGATAGCTCTCATAGACATGCATCTGTGCCCATTCAAGCAGGCCAAGTCCTACATTCCACTTCTTATATCGTATTTTTACGATCTGATCTGCCGACAGAGTGAAATGTGACCATCTCTTTTCACATTCTTTACAGAAATGCTTTTCATTTCCATAGTACACCTCACATCCGCCAAGTAATACTTCCCCGCGCTCTGCAGCTTCAAAGAGCTCCCTGCCAGGAAGACCATAAACGATCGGTATTATCTTTTCTGATCCACAAAATGGACAGCGAGTTTTTTTCTTCATAGCAAAATCTCCTCTGAAAGGGTGACCACCTAGCGGTTATGAGTAGAGGGTGTACCCCTTGTGGTTAATAGTGAAAGGGGTTGCCCCTTAGCGGTAGTAACTGATGACACGGCTAATAAAGTGCTCTTTGGAAAAGCTTCTACCCGAACACCCCCGCACTTCCGGCTTTATATGCAGAGGAACTTGCAATCTTTTTTAAAAAAGTTCCTGCAGGGTGTCGTCAAACTGTCGCCCAACTTACATTATGTAGTGTAACACTTTTTCCCTTGTGTGTTCCGGTCAAACACTCAGAAAGGACAAAATGAATAATCGAATCCAAAGTTTTGATGTTCTCACAATGATTGCTGAGGAAGCCGATGAGCGTTTCGCTCCGTTTTTCATCAGAAAGAAAACAGCTATTCTTCCATTTGAAAGCATCTGTAAGGAAATTGATGATCTGCTTTTAAACCATTCCGGTATCTACTTTGAGATTGAAGTCGATGAGATCACCATGCAGATCCGGATTACGTTATCCTTTTCCGTTGCTTCTGATGCCCTGCTTGATGAGGCTGCAAACATCTTCATTTCTGCCGGACAGATCACATTCGCATCAGTACCTGCTACAGGAGAATTCCTGATCACTTACCATTTCCCTGGCATTTGGGAAAAGAATCCATTACTTCAGACACAACCAAACAAGGAGGAATTATCATGAACACATTCAAAAAAATCAGACCACGTTATACTGCCGAACCAGAAACCTGTTGGCATTGCGACCAGAAAGAATGGTATCCTGGTGCGCACTATTGCTGGGATTGTTTCACATATCAAAGATTTGAATCGCGATAAGCTCTAACTACATACGGGGAACCAAGTCCTTTTGCCGCTTGCTTCCCCGTCACTTTCTATAGCTATTATATTCTTTCCTCATGAAGATGTACATGAAAAATCTTTTTCTTCATTTCCGGAAACAAAAAAAGACTCACCACCTGAAAAGATGATGAGCCACATATCTCCAATTTCGCTATTACTGCACTATTATCCTGCAGATATTTATTCAGTTTTTCCCTGATCAGAAGTGCTTCCTTTTTCTGTCCCTTGTACACGTCGCTGAAAAGAAATCTCTTGTGATTGCTTCCGATTTTGCCAAGCCAGTAGTCTCTGTTACCTGTACTTGCTACTTCTTCGCACCCTTCTACAAAGTAACCTCCAGATACACGGTATCGTACCGCAGTAATAATCTGTTTTTCCATGATAAAAAGCCTCCTATATATTATATACTCCGGCCCTTGATCAATTATTATCCCCACGGACTATACTATCACAAATAAAAATGAATAAAAGACTTGACATACTTCTTTATCAATTCATCTCTGGTCAGTTTTCACCTTGCATGTTAACCCTCAAACTGATTCTGTGACAGCCATCCCGATACTTTCAGGCATTACTGCTATCTGCTTTTCCTCGTTCTCTTCATAAGCTCGATTCGTTGGCTTCATTTTCAACAGTGTGGATTCTCTTTCCTTGCTGTATCAAGCAGTTCCTGGTATCGCTGGTCGAATTTACGATAGTAATACTCACTCAGTGAATCTTTCTGCTTCGTAACTGCTTTCTCTTTTGCCTTTTTCATTTCAAGTAAAAGCAGAAATATTAATTGACGCAAAAATCGTGAGCGAAAGGTTCCTTCCAAACTTTGAATATATTCGTACGAAAACATAGCCACCAGATTGTGTTCTGGTGGCTATGCTTATCTCGATATGTAAAAAATTCCTGTAAATAAATATATTATATTGCAAGCTGTTCTCTCAGCGTAGCAATATCTTTTTTCAGCAGGCTCATCTGGTCATTTATGGCAGACAAGCTACGGATCGGCTTCAGATTATAATAATTCTCAATCACGATCCATCCTTCAAAATGCTGTTCTTTTAAAAATTTCATTTGTCCAGCAAAGTCAGTATTTCCACATCCAAGCAACTGGTCTCCCGGTTCTTGGATTCCATCCTTCACATGAAGCTGCGAATCCATATAGGGATACATGCCTTTTAACTGCTCGCACTGATCCATTCCATGGTTGAATTTGAAGTTCTGTGTATCGAAATGGATCTTCAGATTCGCAGCGCCTACATCTTTTAAAAGCCGGATCTGTTTCTTATAATCCAGACCGTTTTCTGTAAGAATCACGATTCCCTTCTCTTGTGCAAGATGGCAGGCAAAACCCAGCGCTTCTACTGTATGTTCATAATGTTCCTCTTCTGTAATCAGGTTCCCAAGGAAATTAGGAATCATGATTCTATCGATTCCCATATCTGCGGCCACCTCTACGCCAAGTGCCATCTGATCATAGGCAATCTTTCCATTTTCTGTATCTTTACCGTGAATGAATTCGTGGTCCATCACATCATTTAATACGATTGCCGGATACTCAATACCCAGACGGTCTTTGTCTGCAAGGTAGTTGTTCTGTACTTCTTTCTGGGATAATGGATAGCCCCAGAGATAGCTTCCCAGCTCTAGCTGGATTCCATCAAGTCCTGCATCCCTGGCAATCTGCGGTGCATAGTATCCTCCGCCCGGAAGGCCCCAGGCCACACATCCTATCTTAATCTTCTTCATATTATTTACTCCAGATTATTGTGAAGCGCATACATCTGATCATTTGTGACAGGAATCTCTTTCATCAGCATCATGACACAGATATCCATACAGATTTCAAGACTCTGTTCAAACAATGTTCCCATAGGCTGAATGGATTTCTTTTCCTGCTGGCTCTTACTTTCTGCATTGATCACAACAGTCAGATCACTCATTTTTCCAATGACAGAGTCCGGATTAGTGGTGATCAGAGCGATTCGTGCACCAACCTCTTTTGCCTTTTTCGCATGTTCTACCAGGTTCTCGGTCTTGCCGGATCCACTTGCAATGATCAGCAGGTGCCCTTTCTGGATCGGTGGTGTGGTAACCCCCTGGGAATCGTAGGCAGCAAGTCCCATCTGTGCAAGTCTCATAGCAAAAGCCTTGCTCTGTAAGCCGCTGCGTCCTTTTCCGTCACAGAAGATCTTGTCTGCTTTCATGATTTCAGAGACAAGAGCCTGAATAGACTCCTCATTTATACCACTAACACACTCGAAGATTTCTTTTATGATACGGGTTCCATATTCTAAGTATTCCATGGTCTGTTAAGCCTTTGCCTTTCGTCCAAATGAAATACCCTGCTGTTTGAAGTAGTCGATATATACTGCGATCAGGATAACGATACCCTGTACGATGTACTGCCATGAAGAGTCGATACCAAGAAGGTTCATACCATTTTTCAGTACACCGATAACGATAACACCGATCACCGTACCGGAAATCGTACCGCGGCCACCGTTCATACTTGTACCACCAAGAACTACGGCGGAGATTGCATCCATTTCAGCACCATCCCCAAGGGTCATGATTGCGGTAAATGTACGGCTTACTGTCAGGATACCGGCGATCGATGCCAGAAATGCACAGTATGCAAATGCGAAGAACGTAACTTTTTTTACATTGATACCAGAGTATTTTGCCGCCATCTTGTTACCGCCAACTGCATAGAGGCAACGTCCCATCTGCGTCTTGTTCAGGATGAAAGAAGAAACCAGAACTACTGCAACGATGCAGAAGAGCTGAATTGGAATACCAAAGATCGTACCCATTCCCCAGAACAAATAGGTATCATCCAGAACGGAGATGGTCTGTGCATGTGTATAAACACGGGCGATTCCTCGTCCGATGTTCATCGTTGCAAGCGTAACAATGAATGCAGGAATATTGGTGGAAGATACAATATAACCATTGATCAGACCTACAACAACACCGGCAATCATACCGATAATAATACCAACATAAACAGGTAAGCCAACCCATACGATCATACCGGCACTGATACAACCGGAAATCGCAATAACAGATCCAACAGAAAGGTCGATTCCTGCAAGGAGGATAACGTAGGTCATACCACATGCCAGGAACAGATTGATCGTAATCTGTCGAACAACGTTAAAAAGATTGGTTACGGTAGCAAAACTTTTCGTAGTAAAGCTTAATACAACACAGAGAATAACAAGACCGGCAAGGATACCCATATGGCTCTTCAGGACCTGCAGCATCCCGTTCTCTTTGAAATTATTCTTATCCATTTTTCATACCTCATTATATTTCTTTCGTGGCATGCGCCATGATTGTTTCCTGACTAAATTCTTCTCTATCCAAAATTGCTGCACTATGACCCTGGTTCATGACAACAATACGGTCACACATGTTGATCAGTTCTGGCATTTCTGAAGAAATAAAAATAATCGATAATCCTTTTGCAGTAAGTTTATCCATCAGATGATAGATGTCTGACTTGGTCTTTACGTCGATACCACGGGTAGGTTCATCCAGAATCAATATCTTTTCTGTAGCAAGAAGCCATCTGCTAATGATGACCTTCTGCTGATTTCCACCACTGAGTTTTTCGATCTCCTGCATCATTCCTGCATATTTCGTGCTCATGACACCATCAACATAAGAACGTGCAAGTTCATCTTCTTTCTTCTTATTGTGGATACCATTTTTCAGGAACTGATCCATTACTTCAATTGTGGCATTAAAACGAATTCCCTGGATCGGATAGATACCTGCACCCTTACGATCCTCTGGTACAAATCCGATTCCTGCCTTCATACCATCTTTTACACTTCGGATATGAACTTCCTTACCATCAACATAAATTTTCCCTGCATCCTTCTTCTGAAGACCAAAGATACAGTTCATAGTCTCACTTCTTCCGGCACCAACCAGTCCGGAGAAGCCCAGGATTTCTCCCTTATGCAGTTCAAAGCTCACATCTTTAACCTCTTTACCTGAAGCAAGATGCTCTACTTTTAAAACTACTTCATCACTTGAATGATCATGCTTTTCGTACAGACTTCCAAGTTCTCTTCCTACCATTGCAGCAACCCATTCATCATGTGTTGTTTTCTTTGCATCTACGGTTGTGATGTATTCACCATCTCGCATGATGGTGATTCTGTCTGCAATCACATCAAGTTCAGCCATTCGATGACTGATGTAGATAATCCCCACACCCTTTTCCTTCAGTTGTCGGATCGCATCGAACAAGGCATCAACTTCATTCTCTGTTAATGATGAGGTCGGCTCATCCATAACGATGATCTTTGCACCAAATGAAATGGCACGTATGATCTCCACCATCTGCTGCTGGGCAATATTCAGTTCACCAAGCAGCTGCTTTGGACTGATATCCAGATTCATGAGTTTAATAAACTCTCCAGCCTTCTCAAACATCTTTTTCTTATCGATGATTCCAAACTTATTCTTGATTGGCTGTCCAAGGAAAATGTTCTCTGCCACCGTCATATCCGGAATCAGCATCAGTTCCTGATGAATGATTCGAATTCCGTGCTTCTTTGCAGTTTCTACATCTGTGATGTCAACTTCTTTTCCTTCTACCAGGATCTGTCCACTGTCTTTTGTATATACACCACCCAGAATCTTGATCAGTGTCGACTTTCCTGCTCCGTTTTCGCCAAGCAGTGCATGTACTTCACCGGCTAACAGTTCCAGATGATTATTCTTTAATACCTGAACTCCTGAAAATGATTTACAGATATTATTCATTTCCAACAATCGATTCATATCTGCCCTCCTAAAAAAGACTGCTGCTTATAAAAGCAGCAGTCCTGTGTTCACTGTGGTTCTACTTACTGCCAGTCTGCATCTAAGTATTCAGCAATGTTTTCAAAATCGATTGTAAATGCAGGAACATCAATTTCGAATGATTCTAATTCTTCGCCTGCAAGAACAGTCTGAGAAGCTTTCCAGCATTCTTTACCCATAGAGATTGGAGACTGAGCCGCTGTCATACGATAGATACCTTCTTTCGCGATAACCTGTTTTGCTTCTGGAGCACCGTCTACGCCGTAGATGAAAGCTTCTTTGCCTGCTGTAACAAGTGCAGCATAAGCACCCATACCAGCCTGGTCATTGATAGAGAAGATAGCCACGATATCTGGATGTGCCTGGATGATATCACTTGTGATTGTCTGTCCCTTTTCTACTGTACCTTCAGCGTCAAATGTAGCAACAATTTCATACTTGTCACCTACTGTGTCAAGGAAACCTTTTTCTCTGTCGTTACATGCATTGTTTGCAGGGTAGTTAAGGATTGCGATTTCACCACCGTCTGGAAGATCTTTGAGCATAGCTTCTGCACAAAGCTGTCCTGCAAGGTAGTTATCTGTTGCGATATATGAGCTTACAAGGTCAAGGTTTGTAACAGATGAGTCAAAGTTAAATACTGGAATGTTTGCTTCGTTGAGTTTACGAAGGGCTGGTTCGATAGCATCTTTATCTACTGGGTTGAGGTAAACTGCCTTAACACCCTGAGCGATAAAGTCTTCGATGATCTGAATCTGCTTTGTGCTGTCCTGCTGAGCATCTACAACTACTGTTGTGTCACCATTTGCTTCTGCTTCTTCTGTGATAGAATCTGCAACTGTCTTAAAGAAGTCGGATTCACACCAGTATGTAACACCATATACATCACCTTCTGCCATAACAACACTTGATGTACCTAAAATCATTGTTCCTGCTGCAGCTGCTACTAAAGTTTTTGTTAACATATTTTTCATTTATTTCTTCCTCCTTGAATCTTATTGGAATAGATTGATGATTAATAAATATATATGGAAACTTTACTGCCGGCCGTAACAGTTTCAGTTTTCACAACCACTATTAATTAAGACTGATACTTACAGATCATAAAGCTTTTTCAGATCTGTCTTTAATGCTTCATAGATATGATCATATATCTGATGATATTCATGATATATGTCGATCTCTTCCGGAACTGCATGTGTTACATCCGCTTCCTGGATGAATCTGTCACATGCTTCCTGTACGTTTTCAAAGATTCCTGCTCCTACTCCTGCTAATATGATCGCTCCGTAGGCTGGACCTTCTTCCTGTTTCAATGTATGGATATCGCATTCATATAATGCTGCAAGAATCTTTCTCCAGATCGGGCTTCTGCTTCCGCCTCCGCATGCACGCATCGAATGCACATTTACACCAAGTTCTTTTAAAATGTTATTGCAGTCGGCGAGACAATAGCCTACACCTTCCATAATTGCCTTCAGCATATGTGCCTGATCATGTATTACATTGAGTCCGACAAAGCTTCCTCTGTACCAGGCGTTTATATGCGGTGTTCTCTCTCCCATCAGGAATGGGAAATAGATCAGTTTATTGCTTCCTGCAGGAATATCTGCTGTAATCTCGTTAACCAGTTCAAAGAAGCCTTTTCCTTCCTCATTTGCTTTCTGCATCAGATCCTGGCAGAACTTTTCTTTGAACCATTCCATGGATAAACCAGCTGACTGTGGTCCGCCCATGGTGTGCCAACATCCTGGTACTGCACAGCAGCATAAGTGTAATCCACCTTCCGGAATCTCAACGTAATTTTCAATATGTGTATAGACAATTGCTGAGGTTCCGATCGAGGTAAATGCCTGTCCTTCTCTTACAATACCTGTACCAATAGCTGCTGCGGCATTATCACTTGCTCCTGCAACCACTACGGTTTCTTCCGAAAGTCCACACTCCTTTGCAATCTCCGGGAGAAGGTTTCCTACTACTTCCTGCGATTCATAAAGATCTCCAAGAAGTGCCTTATCGATGCCAAGCTTATTCAGGATCAGATCAGACCATGTTCTCTTCTTCACATCCATAAGCTGCATTCCGGATCCATCGGATACATCCAGTGCAAACTTTCCTGTCAGTACCCATCTGACATAATCTTTTGGAAGCAGGATATGCCTGCATCTTTCATATAACTCTGGCTGGTTTTCTTTTACCCAGAGGATTTTTGCGGCTGTCCATCCTGCGATTGGTGGATTGGCCGTGATCTCAAGCCAGGTTTCCATCGGGAGTATCTCAAGCATCTCCTCAACCTGTTTCCCTGCTCTTTGGTCACACCAGATGATGGAATTGCGGATCAGTTCATTGTTCTCATCCAACATAACCAGACCATGCATCTGACCGGATAATCCAATGCCTTTTACATCTCTTCCATTAATTCCTGCCTTCTTGATAACGTCTTTGATCGTTGTAATTCCTGCTTTCTTCCAGTCTTCCGGGTCCTGCTCTGCCCAGCCGTTTTTCGGCTGAAGCATCTTATACGCATAGCTGCTTTCACCCAGGATACATCCATTTTCATCTGCTACAATCGTCTTTGTTGCACTGGTTCCAAGGTCTACTCCTATGAGATATCTCATATATTTCCCTCCACATCTTCCGCTAATTGTTTCATTCTTTGAATATTTTCTTCCAGATTACCGGTAAACAATGCTTTTCCTGACACAACAATAGATGCTCCTGCATTTACCACACTCTGAACATTTTCAAAATTGATGCCGCCATCAACTTCGATATCGATCTTGTAATTCATCTCTCGCAGCCTGTTTCTGATCAGGTTGATCTTTGCGAGCATATCTGTTCGAAATTCCTGTCCTTCGATTCCAGGTGCCACCGTCATTACCTGAACCACTTCCACCCTGTCCAGAATCTCTCTTGTCAATAAATGGAAGTCCGTTTCCGGATTCAGTACGATTCCTGCTTTGCACCCACATGCATGGATCTCATCCAGAGTTTCGATGATATTTTCACAGGCTTCGAAATGTACACTTATGACATCTGCTCCCGCATCTGCCATTTTGGGGATGAATCGTTCCGGATTCATCACCATCATATGTACATCAAATACTGTATCTGCAGAATCCCTAAGACCCTTGATCATCTTCATACCAAAGGAAAGGTTTGGTACGAAGCATCCGTCCATAACGTCGATATGTACATAATCTGCACCACCCTTTTTCATTTTTATGAGTTCAGTCTCCAGATGGCCGTAATCGGCTTCTAATAATGATGGCGCTATTATACACATTTTCTTATCTCCTTTATGAATGGTTATATTTTATTCGTATCGATTGCAACCTGCGTCTTCTGCAGCTGCTTTTTAATCGTTCTGTCCATCTTAGTTGTATATCCAAGGTAAAGTGCATCCAGAATAAACTGATCGGATACTCGTCTGGTTACCTTGTCTCTTCCTACAGTAAGGTCATTTACTGAGATAAATAAACTGATGTCTGTATATTTCAATAACGGAGATTTGTTCATCTTTGTGATACTGATGGTGGTTGCCCCGGATTGTTTGGCTATCTTCATTGCTTCCACAACGTTCTTGGATCTGCCTTCGTAAGATACCGCAATGGCTACATCATCCTTTGTCAGGTTTCCGGCTGTCATCAGCTGCTGCATAACATCGCTGTATGCGGTTGAGTGGATTCCAAGTCTTCCAAACTTCATCTGGGCCAGAAGGCAGACTGCATAAGCATCTCCTACTCCAAAGAAGTGGATCTCTCTTGCCTTAAGCAGGGCATTTAATGCTTTTTTGTAACCTTCTCCTGCCAGGACCAGGGTATCACTAAGTGTCTGAACATTACTCTGATATACTTTTTTCAAAATTGTTCCAATATCATCTGTTACTTCAATTCCTTCTGCTTCAATCCCGCTGGTATCTGATACCGCTCTGATAAAATCTTCTTTCATGGCTGTATATCCGTCATAACCCATTCTCTTACAGAAGCGGATGATCGAAGCCTCACTGCTGCCGGATTCTCTTGCCATCGCTGCCAGTGTCAGCTGGGAAATGGCTTCCGGATTTTCTAAAATTGCTTCCGCAAAGGTCTTCTCTGCTCTTGGAAGCGATGGTAATAAAAATCTTACTTTAACAAATAAATCCTTCATGGCGTGCACTCCATTTTCTAATTATTATTCATTTGCGTTTTTTGTTTTTGAAGTTCTTTGATAATACAACCTTAGCATCGCCCATAAATGAAGTAAATATATGATATATTTTTTGGCATTTCCGCTATTTATTTGTAAGTATCGCTTACCAAACATCCCGTTTTTTGGTTAAAAACACGTTTTTTATGTTTTTTACACTTCATTTTGAAATTCTATTTTTGAATTTTACTTCACTTTTCGCGGTTATATCTGAAGTATTTAAACTTTTCTGATCTGAAAAGCTGTGGTTACTGCTTCAACAAAACAGTTGCATTTGCCTGCGGATCCATATCAATGAGCAAAACTTTCTTACCTTTTCTTGCTAATCCTCCTGCTAAACTGATTGCAGTTGTTGTTTTTGACGTTCCGCCCTTGTTATTTCCTATTGCTATTATTCTTGCCATTTTTCTTCCCCCTCTTTCCGGCACTTTCAGATTTTTTTCTTATAACGTCTACATATTCTCGAAAAAATCTTGATGTTCCTTTGTTCTGATACAGTTCTGAATGACTGATGATCTCTATGTCGTTCTTCTCTTCGAGCATTCTTAAAAACCATTTCAGATCTTCTTCGGTGCCTTGAAGCCGAATACCTATGTATTTCTGGTTCGGACTCAAGGGGGTTCTTGTTACATTCTTTGCACTTATCGCTGCGTTCATATGGGGTTTCCTCCTCCTTGAAAAATTTAATAAAAAAAGGGACACTCCTGATGGATTGTCCCCAATAAAAGAGGGACACTTTACGAATAAAGTATCCCTACTTATAACCATTATTCATGGTCAATATTACATTCATTTTTATCTGAGAATAACATCCTTAAAAACGTATCCCCAACCTCTAGTCCAAACACTACCACCACATGAATTTGCTCTACAACACGCTTTTGGAAGCTATTTGGACCAATTTTTTCAAAGTATGAAAGTCGCGCAAAGTGCCTAAAATCAAGGATTTCTAAGAATCTGCTAAACGTAGCACCACACAGGTCTCGACATGTACGCTCATCGGGAACTGATCAACTGGTCTTACCTTTTCCAGTTTATATCCGTTCTCACATAATATCTTAAGGTCTCTTGCAAGTGTTGCGCTGTCACAGCTTACATACACGACCTTCTTTGGCTGCATCTGCAAGATAGTATTCAGAAGTGTCTCATCACAGCCCTTTCGCGGAGGATCTACACAGATTACATCTGCATATACCTGATGCTTCTCGTATTCACGTGGCAGGACTTCTTCTGCCTTTCCTACGAAAAACTCTGCATTTTCAATTCCATTGATCTTTGCATTATTCCTTGCATCATCAATCGCCTGTGGAATGATCTCTACACCATATACCTTCTTTGCCTTCTGTGCCAGGAAAAGTGAAATCGTTCCGATACCACAATAAAGATCCCAGACTGTTTCTTCTCCGGACAGACCTGCATATTCCAGTGCCAGTCCGTAAAGCTTTTTCGTCTGAACAGGATTCACCTGGAAGAATGAAAGCGGTGAAATCTGATACTTGATATCACCGATGTAATCTTCGATATAGCTTCTTCCCCAGAGCGTAATGCATTCTGTACCAAGGATTACATTCGTCTTTTCTCTATTGATATTAATAGAGATACTTGTCATGCCAACCATCTGTCCAAGCTTCTCACACAAGTCTTCGGATGCCGGAAGCTTTCTGCCGTTCATGACGATACAGACCATGATTTCCTTTGTGGTAAACCCATAACGGATCAGAACGTGGCGCACAAGACCTTTTCCTGTCTCCTCGTTATAAGCGGTAATACCATGCTTCTCCATATGTGCAAGAACGATATCAAGAATCTGCTCATTCTCCGGAACACCAAGGTAACAGTTATGGTTGTTGATAATGCTATGGGTTCGTCCCGCATAAAATCCCGCAACAAGCTTTCCATTGCGATCCGTTCCGATTGGGAACTGTGCCTTGTTGCGATATCTCCATGGATCTTCCATACCTACGATTGGTTCCATCGGAAGTTCTTCTTCTGAAAATCCACCTATCCGGATCAGATTATTCCGAACCAGATTCGCCTTAAACTTGAGTTGCTCCTGATAATCCATCTCCTGAATCTGACATCCACCACACTGCTTTGCAACCGGGCAAACTGGCTCTACACGGTAGTCAGACGGGGTAATAACTTTCATCAGTCTAGCAAATGCATAGGTCTTTTTCACCTTCATAACCTTTGCTTCTACCAGATCACCGATAACAGCATCTTTTACAAAGATTGCCATACCATCAACTTTACCGATCCCCTGTCCGTCAGTTCCGATATCATCTATCTTAACCTGAATCAAATCATCCTTTTTCATCACATACTTGTCTTTCTAATATTACTTTCAAACAATCGATTATAACCAAGCCATCCTTCATTCTCTCCGGCACTCTTTAATGCTTCACGGAAAGATTCCATCTTGGCATCTGTGTTATCTGCCATATTAAGTGCCATCGCTTCCATAAGCGCAGGCTTCTTCGGAGAACCATACTCCAGTTCTCCATGATGAGCCAGAATACAATGACATAATTCACTGTTCAGCTTCTTTGGGAAATCCGGAATTCTACGAATGCTTGCTCTTACAAGTTCAGCGCCCATATAGATATGTCCAAGGAGCTGTCCATCATCTGTATAATCATTCTCTGGGAAAGTAGAGATCTCTTTGAGCTTTCCTACATCGTGAAATGCTGCTGCCGTCAGTAGCAGATCCCTGTTCAGTTCCGGATAGCAGGAACAATAATAATCACACATCTTTACAACACTTAAGGTATGCTCCAGAAGTCCGCCAACGAAGCCATGATGAACTGCTTTTGCTGCCGAATGGAACTTAAAAGCCTTCTGAAAGCTTTCATTCTTTCCGAAATACATATCATTCAGCTGCTTGAGATAAGTATTCTTGATCGTACCCAGAATACCCAGAAGCTCTGTAAACATATCATCCACATTCTTCTCACTGACAGGAAGATAATCTGCAGGATCGTACTCTCCTTCTGATACTCTTCTTACTCTCTTAATCGAAACCTGAAGACTCCCCTGAAAATTGTTCACGTCTCCCACAACATCAATGTAATCCATCGTATCAAAATCATCGATACCATTGGAATTCGGATCCCAGATCTTTGCATCAATGGTTCCTGTCTTATCCTGTAAGATTACATTCTCATAAGCCTTCCCATTCTTTGTAACTGCAGACTGTCTGTGCTTACAAAGATAGATATCATTTAACCTGTCGCCTTCACGTAAATTCGCAATATACTTCATTTATTTATCCTACTTTCTAATTTCACCTTTCTTCATTATATGCAACCTTCTTTTTCCTGTCAAACCTTGACGTCATATGTTATACTGGTTATAAATAGATAAGTTATTGAAAATAGAAGGTGAGACATACCTATGAATAGAAAAGCATTAAAAACTTTAGAATATGACAAGATTATCGAACAGTTAACAGAACACGCAGGTTCCCTTTTAGGAAAAGAACTCTGTAAGAATCTGCTGCCTTCTTCCGATATTGAACAGATCCGCACTAAACAGCTGGAGACTTCTCTGGCATTAAGTCGTATCTATCAGAAGGGCAGTGTATCCTTTATGGGTATCACGGATATCCGTGGTTCTTTAAAAAGACTTGAGATTGGAAGTATCTTAAGTCCGGTTGAGCTTCTTCGCATCTGTAAGACTCTGGAAGTCTGCAATCGCGTAAAGCAGTATTCCAGAAAAGAGAATACCGAAGAAGAACCGGATGCACTGGACGTTATGTTTGAAGCACTCCAGCCTCTTACACCGCTTGCCAATGAGATTCGACGCTGCATCCCATCTGAGGATGAGATCAGTGATGATGCAAGTCCTGTATTAAAGAGTATCCGTCGTTCCATGAAGGCTATGAATGATAAAGTACACGCACAGTTGAATTCCATGGTGAATGGTTCTGCCAGAACCTATCTGCAGGATGCAGTGGTTACGATGCGTAATGGCCGTTATTGTCTCCCGGTAAAGGCAGAACATCGAGGACAGATTGCCGGTATGATCCATGATCAGTCATCTACAGGTTCCACACTTTTTATCGAACCTATGGCTGTAATCAAACTGAACAATGAACTTCGCGAACTGGAATTGCAGGAAGAAAAAGAGATTGAGGTTATCCTTTCCAACTTAAGCAGCCAGACTGCCGGATATCTTGAGTTCCTCTCTGATGACCTGGAGCTTCTGACTAAGCTCGATTTCATTTTTGCAAGAGCGCAGTATTCCAAGTCTTACACTGGAAGTGAACCTATCTTTAACGAAAAAGGAATCATCAATATTAAGAAGGGACGTCATCCTCTTCTGGATAAGAAAAAGGCTGTTCCAATTGATATTCGTCTTGGAAAAGATTTTAATCTTCTGATCATCACCGGACCGAATACCGGTGGTAAAACAGTATCCTTAAAGACAGTTGGCTTATTTACCCTGATGGGACAGTCTGGTCTTCATATTCCGGCCTTTGATCAGTCTGAACTGGCTGTATTTGATGAAGTATTTGCTGATATCGGAGATGAACAGAGTATCGAGCAGAGTCTTTCAACATTCTCTTCTCATATGACGAATATCGTCCGTATTCTGAAGGAAGCAACCAGTAACTCTCTGGTTCTGTTCGATGAGTTATGTGCGGGAACAGACCCTACCGAAGGTGCAGCTCTTGCGATTTCTATTCTCTCTAATCTTCACAGAGCAGATATCCGCACCATGGCAACAACACATTATAGTGAACTTAAGGTATTTGCTCTTACTACTCCAGGTGTGGAAAACGGATGTTGTGAATTCAATGTGGAGACATTAAGCCCTACCTACCATCTTCTGATTGGTATTCCTGGAAAAAGTAATGCATTTGCCATTTCCTCCAAGCTTGGTCTTGATGAATATATCATCGAAGAAGCAAAGGGGAACTTAAGTCAGGCAGACGAAGACTTTGAAACACTTCTGGCAGACCTTGAAAACAGCCGTGTTACTATTGCAAAAGAACAGGAACAGATTGATCAGTACAAGAAAGAGATTGAACGTCTCAAGGAACGCCTCGAGCATAAACAGGAATCTCTGGATGCCAACAGAGAACGTATTCTTCGCGAAGCGAATGAAAAGGCACATGCAATTCTGCGTGAAGCAAAGGAATATGCCGATACTACGATCAAGAACTTTAATAAGTTCGGTAAAGAAGGTATCGATGCCCGTGCTATGGAACAGGAACGTAACAGACTTAGAGAAAAGATGTCCGGCGTAGAGAAAAATATGGCTATGAAGAATACCAAGAAGCCTGCAAAACAGCTTCAGGCAAAGGATCTTCATATCGGTGACAGTGTTCGTGTTCTCAGTATGAATCTTAAGGGAACAGTAAGCACACTTCCGGATAACCGTGGCAATCTCTTCGTCCAGATGGGAATTCTTCGTTCTCAGGTTAACATAAAAGATCTGGAACTGATTGCAGATGTTGAAACTGTTACTCCTTATACTACAAGAACCAATACCGGTAAGATCAAGATGTCCAAGTCTTCTTCTGTCAGCATGGAGATCAATCTTCTTGGTAAAACTACAGATGAAGCAATCGCTGCACTTGATAAATATCTCGATGATGCGTATATCTCACATATGCCAAGTGTTCGCGTTGTTCATGGAAAAGGAACCGGAGCGCTTAGAAAAGCCGTTCACAATTTCCTTCGCAAACAGAAGCATGTAGACTCTTACCGTCTTGGCGAATTCGGTGAAGGAGATGCCGGTGTAACTATCGTCACATTTAAGAAATAAGAAAACATACCTGAAAAGGGTGATCAATATGACAAAAAAAATTATGATCGTAGAGGCTGACCTTCCTGTTGCAAGGCAGCTCTCTACGCAGCTGCAAAACTGTGGCTACACCATCAAGACCTTTATCGATGGAGATGCCGCGCTTCACGAATGGAATACCTTCGAGCCAGATCTTCTGCTTGTTTCTCTGGAACTTCCTCAGAACAAAAGCGGTCTTTCTGTCTGCATAGATGTAAGAAGGATCTCTCCGGTTCCTATCATTATGCTTTCTCTGGAAAAGGATGTGGAACAAAAAGTGATCGCACTTGACAGTGGTGCAGATGACTATATTGAAAAACCATTTGACATGCGAGAGCTCCTTGCCAGGGTTCGCACCCTGTTTCGCAGAGCAGATGGAATTATTCCGGCTGGTGATGAAACAACAGAATACACCGGTGAATATGTGGAATATCCTGGTCTTTTCATCAATCAGACCAGTTACACGGTTCGCTATGATGGTGAGCTCCTTACGCTTCCTCCAAAGGAACTGGAACTGCTGTATCAGCTTGCCTCTTCTCCGAATCGGGTTTTTACAAGAGAACAGCTTCTGGATCATGTATGGGGATATGATTATGTAGGAGATCCTCGTACCGTAGATGTTCATATCAAGCGTATCCGAAGCAAAATAAAAGACCATGAAACATGGTCTTTGTCCACCGTCTGGGGTGTCGGATATAAATTCACAGTGACGCAGTCATAATTAAAGTACGCCTCGGCGTACTTTAATTATGACTGCGTCACTTTTTAATCATTATTTCCACTCATATTTTGTCAGATGCCCTTCTATCTGCATCTGTTCAAAATGATTCTGTCTGAGCGCTTCATATAACACAATTGCAACTGAGTTACTAAGATTCAGCGAACGAATCTCATCCAGCATCGGGATACGTACTGCAGTCTCCTGATTCTCCAGAAGAATCTCCTCCGGAATTCCACCGCTTTCTTTTCCGAACATGATATAACAATCTTCTTCATAAGAAACATCGGTATAACTCTTCGGTGCCTTTGTACTTGCCATGTAGATCTTAGCTCCCGGATTCTTTGCCAGAAAATCTTCATAATTCACATATCTGGTCACATCAAGTTTATGCCAGTAGTCCATTCCGGCTCTCTTCAATGATCTCTCATCAAGATGGAAACCAAGCGGTTCAATAAGATGAAGCCTTGTTCCGGTCGCCACACATGTTCTTCCAATATTCCCGGTATTCTGCGGAATCTCGGGTTCAAACAATACAATATTTAACTTTGCCATAACTACACCATCCTAGTAGACTGTAGAGTTATCGTAATAGAAAGTATCTTCCATACCGGTATCTCCATAATAGACATCCTGTGTTGCTCCATAAGTCTGTCCACCATATACCTGTCCATCAATTGGCTGCCCTGTCATAGGATCTACGTAAATATTTCTGATTGGGTCAAGGATCGGCTGAAGCGGTGTGGCTGCGCCTCCCTGTGCACCTACAGTGATCACACCGGTTGCAGCAAGCTGTGCTGTTGCAACGTCATCATTATAAATTGCATTCAGCAGCGTATCATTCGCTCCCATTGTTCCAACTTCGAATGCATTCGGAGTTGGTTCATATGTACTTTCATTCACAACATCAACTGTTGTCTCTCCCTGATAGGTAACATACTTATAAAGAACTGCAGTACTTCCTGCCTGGGCAAACTGTACCTGACTGAAATAGCCTGCCGGCTGATCTTCTGCCGGGAACAGGACCGTATTCGTTGGTGGCTCCAGCTGGCTGGTCGTCTCACTTTCATAATATACGTATCTGTCACTTGGTCTGTTGTCTTTTCCCCAAATCGTAAATGTCAATTCTCCGCCGTATGCATAACCTGACAAAAAGATCGGAGTGTCATAATTGTTGGTAAATACAAGGTCGAAAGTACCTTCTGCAATCGCAGCATCCATAGATGTTGGTACATAGCTGACACTCATAGTATGATTATGTCTTTCATTGATCTCGATCTCAGCAAAAAGGAGCGCATTATACAACGTTGTAGACACCTGACAGATACCACCGCCATATTCCTGTACTACTCGTCCGTTCTCATAAGCACCACCAAGTTCGTAACCATTCTCTGCATTAAACGGCACCAGATGGTCACATACAGAGAAAGATTCTCCTGGCTTTATAAGATGTCCGTTAAGCAGTTCTGCACCTCGCTCAACATTGACATCACGACCATAGGTCGAACCATAATAGGTTGTAAAGGTTCCAAGCACATCCTTAATAGATTCAATGTCTTCCTTGCTGGCTACAGCATCAACAGCAACTGATAAAGATACTGTACCACCCTCTTCATCTACGTTATGTTCCAGATAATCTGTAAGAATATTCACAGATTCTTCAACGTTGATCTTCAATCCATCTTCACCGACAGTAAGATCAATACCACCACTTCCATCTGCGGAAATTGATGATTCTACAGGATCTGATTCATACTGCATACACTCTTCTGCAATAAAACCTTTGATGATGCTTTCGTTCGCATTCATCTCCATCTCATAATCTTTTTTGTTCGCCAGCAAATCTTTTTTCTGTTTAAATCTTGAAACAATATTCCCAGAGTTTCCCAGCTGCAATGCTTCTTTTACAATGCCTCTGTTCTTCCACTGAAGCCCCAGATCCGCTGCGGTGGTTTCTACCTGATCTTCACCGATATTGACAACAATCTTCGCATTCTGAAGGTTCTGTACTTTTTCATTCAATACAGACATTGCCTGTTCGTATGTCATTCCTGACACGTCGATTCCGCCAATGTGAATGCCATCCTGAAACTGTGAGAAATCAGCTGTTACTCCGACACTTAAAAGACCCATACAGGCAATTGCAGTTACTACACCTGTAAGCTTCTGTCTTAATCTCATCTATATCCTCCACATCATTCTTATAAGAAAGCGCCAATAAACATACTTACAACCATAGCTACAACAATAACAATTGCAATGATTCCTGCAATCTTACGTTTCTTTTCTGAATTTCTCATATCTAACATATCTTTCACCTCTAATTTATAAACATATATATTGAATAAAACACTACACCAATCTTCATTTTATCGCTTTTTCTATTTCCATTCAAGCATTTTCACATTTTTTCTGTAATATCGATCATAGCTGCATTCTGGTTCAGAATATTTCGATTGCGATAATCAAAGACAACCCAGCATTTCTCTCCCGGTTTTCCTATAATCTCTCCGCTGATATACTCTGCATGCGTCATATTCATCATTTGCTTTGCAGAGAATCCCTCATATCCCTTCAAAAGTTCTCTGTTCTCTTCTTCCTGTCGGAATACTTCCATCAGCTGCTTTTTCGCACCCGAAAGATCTGCTGCCCAGGAAGGTCTGCTTTTACTGTTCTCTCTCAGATATAAATCTGTAAGAAGATATTCATCATATATTGGATCATCTGTTATCGTCTGGATAAAATCGCGAAGAATCTCAAAACGTTTCATACGGGAGTGATTCATCTGGGCGAGATGCTTCTCTTTATAATAATCTGCAAGCTTTTGATACAGCTGATATGGCCTTTCGAATTCCTTTTCCAGTCGATGTATCGTTTCTGAAAACTGACCACTGTTATAATAAACCTCCACCATATCTTCGATCTCCTTCAGAGAAAGAACCTCCTGATAGGATAACCAGTTTGTATAAAACACTTCATATACCGGCTGTGAATGGTAGATAATTCCATATTCTTTCGCCTTACGGTGCATCTTTGATCCTTTTAAAACCTTCAGGAATCCCAGCTGAAGCTGATCTGGATGGAGTCCATATACATCGTCAAAGGAATGGAGAAAGCTTTCATAATCTTCCATAGGAAGACCTGCAATCAGATCCAGATGCTGATGGATGTTCCCATAAGACTTGATTCTGTTAACGATTCTGGTCAGTTCTTCAAAATCCATCACGCGATCAATCTCTTTAATCGTGTTTGGGTTCGTAGACTGTACGCCGATCTCCAGCTGAATCAGCCCTGGTCTTAAAGTCTGCAAAAGTACCAGTTCATCTTCATTTAACAAATCTGCTGCTATTTCAAAATGAAAATTCGTTATTCCATTATCATGATCGCGGATATAGCTCCAGATCATCTGTGCATGTCTGTGATTACAGTTAAAGGTTCTGTCCACAAACTTTACCTGCGGAACCTTCTTATCCAGGAAAAACTGCAGTTCCTCCAGTACTGTTTCTGTCTTTCGAAAACGCACTCTCTTATCTATAGACGAGAGGCAATAACTGCATGAAAAAGGACAGCCTCTGCTGCTTTCATAGTAGATGATACGATTCTCAAAATCCTTCAGATCCTGATAAAGAAATGGCAGTTCATTCATATCCAGTGGTTCTCTGGGTAATGTTGCCTTTATCTCATCACCATCACGATAAACGATACCATGAATATCTGAAAGCGTGCCATCTCCGTTCCAATAATCTACCATCTCGCCGAAGGTTCGTTCGCCCTCACCTACCATTACTCCTTCTACATAAGGATGATTGTCAAGAAATTCTTTTGTATCATAAGATACTTCCGGTCCCCCAAGCCATATCCTGGTATCCCAACTTACTCTGGACAGGTTCTCCATTACCGTCTCTACTGTAGAAAGATTCCATATATAACAGGAAAAGGCTACGACATCTGGCTGTCTGCTGTAGATATCGCTTAATATCTGATCCGGATAGTGATTGATCGTATATTCTGCGATCTCTACTGTATCGGTATATCTTCCGGCACAGTTTTTCAAACTATATATGGCAGGATTGGAATGAATGTATTTCGCATTCACTGCCACAAGTAATATCTTCATGTTCCTTACCCCTGCATAAGTTCTTGCATCAGATATTGATATATCTCTGAATTCTTTTTCTGCCACATGTCACAGATATGGATTGCCTGTGACTCCAATGGAACTGTAACCTGAATCCGAACTAACTCAGTATCTTTTTCCTTTACTACCAAAGTGGTTGTAAATTCTTCTGCGTTAGTCTTTGTATAGTCTGCAATAACAGCATTCTCTTCTCGTAGTTCATACTGCTTCTCTTTCAGATATGCATCAATTTCTCCACGAATGGCAGTTGGAATCTTAATCTGAAAGAATTCCAGAGTCTCTCTTCCCTGTTCCGTTATGGAATAAAATGTACTTGTACGGATCACCTGCGTACTGATAAGATCCGATTCAACCATATCTGCCAATATCTCCTGTAACGTAAAATAGTCAGTATACTGTTCTTCTGCAAAAAATACACAGAGCTGCCCATTACTCAGTGGGAATTTAATCTTTTCAATAATATATAAAATGATCAGTTTATATAAAGTATGTACTTCTTTCATTCATTTACCTCTTTTCCTTGCCAGATACCCTTACTTTTCATTGCACTATGAATCTCATTCAGTACAGTTCTCTTCCTGCAGCTCCAGAGCGGTGCAAGTAATAGTTCCTTCGGCCCATCACCGGTAAGCCTGTGGATCGTTATATCCTCAGACAGATTGGATACACAGTCCAGAATAAGCTGAATATACTCTTCTTCTGAAAGTACATCAACCTTACCTTCTTCATAAAGGCTTCCAAGATCTGTACCCTTTAATATATGAAGAAGCTGCAGCTTGATTCCCTGAATATCCATGTGGTTCAGATACTCCAGTGTCTCAAGGACTTCTTTCTTTCCTTCTCCCGGAAGTCCAAGTATAGTATGAACGATCACCTCGATATTGCGTTTCCGTAAGCTTTCAATTGCCTGTTCAAACACAACCCTCGGATACCCTCTTCTGATAAATTCGGCCGTTGTATCATGCATGGTCTGAAGCCCAAGTTCTATCCATACCGGTTTTATTCTATTCAATCTCTCCAGTAGAACACATACGTCTTCCGGAAGGCAATCCGGTCTTGTAGCAATTGACAACACCACTACATCCGGATCCTGAATCGCTTCTGTAAATATCTTCTCAAGATAACCTACTTCTGCATAAGTATTCGTATACGCCTGAAAATATGCAATATACTTTCTGGCAGTCTTTTTATCTTTCAAAGCCTCTTTCTGAGACATAATCTGCTCTGATATGGAAAGGCATCTGTCCGCAGCAAAGTCACCGCTTCCACCGGCACTGCAGAATATACAACCACCAGTTCCTACTTTTCCATCTCTGTTCGGGCAGGTCATTCCTCCATTCAGTGCAAGCTTATATACTTTTTCTCCAAAACGCTTTTTTAATTCAAAATCCAGGGAATGATAGGGCTTCTCCCCCCACATTTTCTTTTCCTGCTGTTTCATAGATTAATTCTCTCTTATATTTTTATCTTTTTAGTATATAATATTTCCTATAAGGGTTCAACCGTGTTATTATGATGACAGAGTTCAAAGGGGGAGAATATCATGAAGTTATCTAAAGAATCGCAGGAGAAACTTACTCTTGGAATTCAGGCATCTCTTGCTGTCTTGATTATCGGTCTTTCCGTAATCAACAGTGCCAGAGTAGAATCTGCTGCCATGAAAAAAGCTGCAAAAAAAGAAGCTAATGCACTCGCGAAGCTTCAGGCAAAGGAATATAAGCTGCAGTCAAAACTTATGAAAGAAAAATACAAAGGCAAGATGAAAGCTGCTAAGACGGCTCGTCGTGCCCGCTAAGGAGATTTATGAATAATTATCAGATTACAGAATTCTGTCATCATTTTATAGCAGATCATGTACAAGAAGGGAATTTCTGTATTGATGCCACGGCTGGCAGAGGAAACGATACAGAATATTTATGTAAACTCGTCGGTACAACCGGAAAGGTTCTTGCTTTTGATATCCAGGAAGAAGCCGTGAATGCTACCAATCTTCGTCTCTTTGAGAAGGGGTACTATGATATCGGTACTGCTATCCTTGACAGTCACACGAACATGGCACTATATGCTCATCCGGAAAGTGTTGATTGTATCGTGTTCAATTTCGGTTATCTTCCAGGAGGAGATCACAGCCTTGCTACCCATGCAGATACAAGCATTACCGCTATCGAAACAGCTCTATCACTTTTAAAGAAGAAAGGTATCTGTAGTCTCTGTATCTATAGTGGCGGAGACAGCGGATATGAAGAAAAGGACGCAATCCTGAATTATCTTAAGACATTAGATCCACATCAATACATTGTCATTATGTCAACCTATTACAATCGGCCAAATGACCCACCAATACCAGTACTAATCATAAAATTGTAAGTTGTTAGACGCGCTGAGCCGTTGGGGACGATTCAGCGTGCCCAACGGCTCAACAACGGTTTAACTATTCTCTTATCCACTTCATATATTCCTGAATTTTCTTCTCGTATCCACTATCGCTTGGTCTGTAAAAGACCTGATCTTTTATCTCTTCCGGCAGATACTGCTGTCTTGAAAAATGTTTTGGAAAATCATGTGCGTATTCATAACCCACACCATGTCCAAGCTTTGCAGCCCCTTTATAGTGTGCATCCTGCAGATGTACCGGTACAGTTGCTTTCACTTCTCTTACCGATCTCATGGCTTCCTCGATAGCTATCGTAGCAGAATTACTTTTCGGTGCCGTTGCAATATATGCTGCTGCCTGTGACAGAATGATCATCGCTTCCGGCATACCAACACGTTCTACCGCCTGAGCAGCTGCTACTGCTACCTGGAGTGCCTGTGGATCTGCATTCCCTACATCCTCAGAAGCACTGATCATCATTCTTCTGCTGATAAATGTCACACTTTCTCCGGCATAAAGCATTCTAGCAAGATAATATATTGCTGCGTCCGGATCTGACCCTCTCAGACTCTTGATAAATGCCGAGATAGTATCGTAATGATTATCTCCAGACTTATCGTAGCGGATCACTCTCTTCTGAATACACTCCTGTGCTACTTCAATAGTAAGATGGATCAATCCATCTGCCGATCTTTCTGTAGTAAGAATCCCAAGTTCCACAGCATTCAGCGCTGATCTTGCATCTCCGTCTGCCATATCAGCAAGAAATTCTGCTGCATCTTCATCGATGACTGCATCATAAGATCCCATTCCTTTTTCGCGGTCATAAACAGCACGATCGATCAATGTACGGATATCCTCTTTTTTTAATGGCTTTAATTCAAAAACAACAGATCTTGATAAAAGAGCTCCATTTACTTCAAAATAAGGATTCTCTGTAGTTGCACCTATCAATGTTATGGTGCCATCTTCTACAAAAGGAAGCAGATAATCCTGCTGTCCTTTGTTAAAACGATGTATCTCATCGATAAACAGTATCGTACGCTTCCCATACATACCAAGGATATCTTTCGCTTTCTGTACCACATCTTCCATATCTTTTTTCCCGGCAACTGTCGCATTCAACTGAGTAAAATCTGCACTTGTAGTATTAGCAATCACCTTAGCAAGTGTAGTTTTACCAGTCCCAGGTGGGCCATAGAAGATAATGGAACTGATCTTATCCGCTTTGATAGCACGATACAGAAGCTTATCTTTTCCGATTATATCCTGTTGACCAACTACCTCATCCAATGTAACAGGTCGAAGTCTCGATGCAAGTGGAGATTCCTTCTCCATACTGGTACTCCTCATATACTCAAATAAATCCATGCTCTATTCTTCTCCAGTCTCTTCAGAAACGATTTCCCCTTCAATAACAGCAGCTGGTTCTGTATCCTCTGCTGCTTCTTCTGCCTCAGTTTCCTCATCCTCTTCATCGCTTACAAGTCCAAGAAAACGATCTCTGTTATCTCTCTTAGGTCTCATGGTAACAATATAAACTACTGCACCTAAGATTCCACCTGATTGTCCGTTAGCGCCAACTCCCATAAGGAAGTACATAATCCCCGCAAATCCAATCAGATCCAGACCTATATATTTTACATAAGCCTCTTTTCTTGAAAATGACAGATCTTTCATTCTTTCACATACTACAGGTTCCACTACATCGGAAAGGAGCCAGAAAAGAAATAACCCAACCCCAACAATAATATTAGACTGTGAATTCGTAAGAAATCCTTTCACAAGACCAACTGACATAATCAGAATCGTGGCTGCGATCTCAACCATCGCTATTCCAGTAATGATTCTGCTTTTTGTTTCTATACTCATACTTTGTAATCTCCCTTTTATAAGATGCTGTACTAACAAAAAGCGTAGCCTTACGACTACGCTCTATGTTTATAAATGTTATTTATTCTTCGTAATATTCCTCACTGTATTCATCATTGTACTCTTCTGAGTAATCTCCATCATCTGAATACTCTCCATCATCAGAATACTCGTCATAGCTTTCGCTATCATCAGTTGCTTCCTTTGCTGCAATGGCATTCTCTTCATAGTCATAGATTGCAAGAACTTTAAGACCCTTTGTATCATTACCCTTCATCTTGCCATCACATTCCAGAGTGATGTAATTACCATATACAAAGCCGCTGTAATATGCAATTGCTGCATCACCAATATCAAAAGTCAGTTCTTCATTGTCATCTGTCAGAATTGTTACACTTCCAATACCGCAATCAATCATAGAGCCATTGATATATGTATAATCGCCTTCCGGATTCGGTCCGTAAAGTGCCTTATCTGCTGCAGAATCTGTATCTGTGATGGAAGATGCTACAACGATATCCGGTCCAAAGATGTCTCCTTTGTAGGAAACCGTTACATAATTGCCCTTCTGAGCACCATTCACAAGATTAATATTCGTTCCATATGTAGAGAAGTAATAAGCATCTCCATCATTACCACGAATAACCATTCTGTTAGTATCGAGTTCTTCAATAGAACCACCTAAAACACCTGCACCTGCATTCGGATCTGCTTCCTCAGCCTCGGTCATAAGCTCGCCTTCAGTAATAGGTGTCTCCATTGCATCGATATCTTTTATCATCTGTACCTTGACATCAGAAGTATCTGTATCATTGATGATTCCCTTATAAAGAATCTTTACTGTGTTTCCGTTAGCAATGCCGCCGATTACCTGAATATCAGCACCTGTAACAGGGAACTCCAGCTGTTTTCCACGAGCTGTCTGAATCTTGATCTTACTGTTATCAGATGAAAGAACAAGACCATTCAGTTCTTTTGTCTTATTCATACTGTCAGCCTTCTCTACAACAGGCTCAGTCTGCTTCTCTGTCTCGGTTTCTGTCTGCTTTTCTGTCTGTTTTTCTGTTTCAGTTTCTGATTCAGTTTCTGTAGCTGCTTCTGTCTGAACTTCTGTTTCTGTCTGTTTTTCTGTTTCTGCTGATTTCTTACCACATCCGGTAAATGCAAGAGCAAGAACTAACGCAGCAACAAATAATCTTGATTTCCTCATGAATCAAACCTCCTATATTATATCTGCTCCCTGAAAACGATTTTTACTTATTATATCGTTAACATAATTAGAAATCAACGTTCTTAAGATAAATTTAAGCAGACAATATTATCCAATAACATCCTGCATATCATAAAGTCCGGCACCTTTTCCTGCAAGGAACTTTGCAGCTTCTACTGCTCCCTTACCAAACACTGCCTTTGAATATGCCTGATGGCTGAAAGTAATAACTTCATCCGGACCTGCAAAGATTACATCGTGATCACCTACGATCGTACCACCACGAACTGCAGATACACCGATTTCTTTTGCATCTCGCATCTCATGAATCTGGCTGCGGTCAAATACATAATGATACTGGTTATCCATTGCTTCATTCAGAGAATCAGCAAGTGCAAGCGCTGTTCCGCTTGGTGCATCCTTTTTCAGCTTGTGATGTTTCTCAACGATCTCCATATCAAATCCGGCTGTAGCAAGAATCTTTGCTGCATCCTGAATCAGTTTCAGAAGCATATTAATACCAAGAGACATATTAGCAGACTTCAGAATAGCAACTTCTTTACTGCATTCTCTCATCTTTGCTAACTGTTCTTCTGTTAAACCTGTTGTACATAATACAAGAGGAAGTTTCTTTTCTACACAATAATCCAGTACTCCGTCTGTTGCACGGAAAGAAGAGAAGTCGATCATAACATCTGCTTCTACATCACATGCTTTAATGTCTGTAAATACCGGATAGCCATTCTGACGATTATCTGCAATATCAATACCTGCTACGATCTGTACATTCTCATCATTCGCGATCAAACCTGAAATTACCTGTCCCATATGACCGTTACAGCCATGCATAATAACTTTTACCATTTTTCTTCTCCTTTATTCAGAAAAAAGGTCCAGAACTGGACCTTTCTATTCTTATCTTTCTTTAACTAACCTATTATTGAGCAAGCTTGATTCCAAATTCCTTCATGGCTTTGATCAGCTTCTGCTTGTTATCTTCTTCCATCTCACAAAGTGGTCCACGGAAGTATCCACCATTCATACCCATAAGGTTCACTGCTGTCTTAACAGGAATAGGATTAACTTCGCAGAATAATGCATCAACCAGAGGAATTGCCTTCAGCTGCATAGCTGCAGATTCCTTGATCTTACCATCAAGATACCACTGTACCATATCATGTGTTTCCTGTGGTGCAATATTAGAAAGAACAGAGATAACACCAAGACCACCAACAGAAAGTGCAGGAACAACCTGTCCATCTTCACCTGAATAAAGATCAATACAGCCATCTGCAAGACTCATCAGCTTTGTAACCTGAGCGATATTGCCGGATGCTTCCTTGATCGCTACGATGTTCTCTACATTCTTAGCAAGATATACAGCAGTTGCAGGTAAAATATTGCATCCTGTTCTTCCTGGTACATTATACATAATGATTGGAAGCTTTACAGAATTAGCTACTGCTGTGTAATGCTTAATCAGACCTTTCTGTGTTGCTTTATTATAATATGGAGTTACGATAAGAAGTGCATCTGCACCAATCTTCTCTGCTTCCTGTGATAAATAGATTGCTGTCGCTGTACAATTAGAACCTGTACCTGCAATAACCGGTACTCTCTTTGCAACTTTTTCTACACAATACTTAATAACATCAAGATGTTCTTCATGTGTAAGTGTTGATGCTTCACCTGTTGTTCCGCAAATAACAATGGCATCTGTGCTGTTAGCAATCTGGTATTCAATCAGTTCACCAAGACTATTGTAATCAACATCACCATTCTCGAACATAGGTGTTATAATTGCTACTGCTGCACCTGTGAAAATAGCCATAAAAATACCTCATTTCCATTCATAATTATATTCTAATCAAAAACAGGGCAAGGCCCAGACGACCATGCCCGTTATTTTTAAAATAATATCATCATTAAAAAACCTTGTCAACCATGATAATTCTTATTCCTGCCAGTAATATGATAAAGATTATCAATGAAAGAACTGATAAGCAGATACCTGTTTTCAGATATGGGGTCGAATAAGTGAATACCACATCGTGGGAACCTGGTGTAAGATTACATCCAAAGAACATACCATTTGCCCGATATACCGGTACTTCTTCCCCATCAACTATAGCCTTCCAACCCTTGCTGTACGCAATCGGCATCAGAAGGAATCTGTCTGTACTGGTATGGATCTTTCCACTTACCTGATTGGTTCCAAAGGAGATATCCTCCAGTACTTCCCTTCCCAGTTCTTTTACATAGCCATTGATTTTTTCCATCGGCTGACAAACTACCGTGATATTCTCCATGGAATATGTACCTACAGCCGGGAATTCCAGCTTAATCTTGCCGGAACAATCTTCAAAGTATCCAAGATTGCATAAAAAATCATCTTTTCCACTATAAAAGCTGTTTCGATAGGTATAGACCGGAATTCGCTTGTCAATTCCATCCATTGAAGCTTTGAAATAAAAGTTTGTTGATTCTCCCTCATATCGTACATTATCAAAAAGAAGATAAACTTCACTTTTTGCAGTTGGAGTAAAGGAAATCGAAATCTTTGATTTCGCTTTCTTTACTTCGAAAGTCTCTCCATCCATTACGATATTTTTGGATGCCTTTATCTTAATCTTTGGAGTAACTTCATCAAATACCGGTTGACATAATGGTAACGCCGCTACTGCTTCCGAATCTGTCACAATCCCCTGGAGCAGTGCCTGCTGCTTCTGTACCGTATTAAGTGAATCATACTGTTCTTTCGAAATGGCATTCTCATAGGTATATCCAAATGGAAGAACATCTTCACTTTCATATAATTCATATCGATCATTTTCCGTTACTTTAAAATCATAGGAATAAGGAACATATTTTGATGCACCCTTATTAACGATAAAGTACTTTACTGCCGCAAGTCGATCCATGATGGTTCTTGTATCCAGATGGTCAAACATCCATTCCATTACCATATAGGCACGCAGATCGTCGAAGTATTCACTGATTGCACCATTTGTGATGCTGAAGTAATAGTCAGTGCTGTAAAGCCTCTGCTGCATCGCCGTATTCTCTCTGGCGTTGGTTCCAAACTGATCGTATCGATATAAGCCAGGCTCTTTGTCCACGTGATGCATAATCTCTGACTGGCTGTCTGTAGTAATAGCTTTTATCGGATATCCCTGATCACGGAAGGTCCCGATATAGTCAGTCTGCTGTGGTGAATAAAGGAAATATGCATTAACACCGATTCCTGTGATGGTAGAAAGAAGGCAGAGCACCGGAACCAGTTTTTTATGAAGCAGATGGCAGGAAGCAAGGATTGCAATAAGTGCCATGATTCCCAGAATACAAAGACTTACTTTTGTATGTGTGGTCCAGGTAATCTGGAACCGGTAACACAATCCTGCATATAAAGCACAGCTTGCTACCATCAGGATTCCCTGTACGATAGAGAGCTGCGACATCTCCGGCAACACCATCGCCATAATGTAGCAGATCACAAAAGCATATCCCCATCCCCAACGATTGGATACATAGGAGAATCCGTTCATCACATGTCCGAGAAATGGCACCAGGGTAATAATCGACAGAATCAGAAACCATATCTTCAGACTTATATTCTTACGTACCTGGCTGAACATAATAATCAGGATAAGCAGTGCCAGTGGAACGAATCCCAACACCGTCCAGAAATGGGAGCTTGCCATCAGGAAATCAGAACCCAGAAAATCAGCCAGCAATCCTTTATAAAAAGAAGTCGGATAGAGTTTTGGGATATAATGAACAGCTGACATTCGGTCTGTTGCCATTACACTCATAATAACCGGAAGCAGAACAAAAAGCGACATACCAGTTCCGACCAGAGAATATCCTGTAAACTTTCCTATCCAGGAAAACAATTCCTTCACACGGATTCTCTGGAAACGAAGCATATATTCAATAACAGTATATATAACGATCAGAATTCCTATCATATAAAAGAAATAGAAATTACTGATAGCCGCAATCGCAATCATAATGATATATGGCGCCGGGCTTTTTCTGTCGAAAATGCGGTTGATTCCATACAGAATAATCGGAAGGTAGATCATCGGATTCGCAAATGATGGATGTCTCATAGATGCAAAAAGCGCAAACCCGCAGAATGCATATGCTAATGATCCGATAATCGTTGGAATCGTTTCTGCACCTTTATAACGACAGAATACACTGAATGCCATTCCCGCCAGATACAGTCTCAGGCAGATCAGAAATCCATAAAGATACTCCGTATAAGCAGAAGGTACAACTGCAGAGAGAAGACAAAGTGGATCTCCCAGTACATAATAGTTCAATGTTGTGATAATGTCGGAGCCATAGCCGATACTCATATCCCACATAGGAAATATCAGCTTATGATTATGTATCAGGTTCTCTGCTATCTCCCGCAGATATTTTCCAAAATAGACCAGTGCGTTATAGTGCTGATACAAACCATCAAACTTCCATACAAAAGACTTGTGATACCATGGAAAATAGATAAATGCAGCACATAATGCTGCCAAAAAACTTATCGTATAGAAAGTATAATAACGACCTTTTGAAGTAGTACGATTCATCTTTATTTAAACTCCTGTACCTCATAGAATACTTGATTTCATACCTCATAATATCATCTCACCCTCGTGTTCGCAAGCAAACTTATATTATGATCAGGCAGTTTCCTATACAACAAAAACCACCAGAGCGAACTCTGATGGTTTTTGTTAAAGAATATGAACAAACATTGATATGATTCCCACGATAATCAGAATCGGTAATGCGAGAAATACAAGTCCTCCAAAGAACATCAAAACAAGAATTACCGGAAGAAGAATCAGGAATAACACAATCTTTGTCAATCCCCATGCTGCACGAAATGCAAAGGAAATCAGTTTTCCAAATACTAACAGCATCAATACTACGAAAATAAATGATAACATTGCTTTTTCCTCCTTTACGTTATGATTGAAGTATAAATCATTCAAGGGAAAAAATATACCTCTAAACAAGGGAATTAGACTTTTATATTTCCCTGTGTCAGATTTTTTGTTTTCATCTTATTTTCTTTCCGAACCATTTCATCAGAATAACTGCTATCTTTTCACTATGGGTGATATAGCTTCCATGATTCTCTCCACGGATAATACGCATACGGCTTCCTGATATTCCATCTGCAATCTTCTTTGTATGAGAGAATCGGATCAGGTCATGTTCTCCTGCAAGGACAAGCGTTCTTGCTGTTATCATCTCAAGTTCTTCTTTCTGGATATCAGGTTCTTTGATCATCAATTCGAGTTTCGGATCTCCGGTCATTCTGTATCCAGCTTTGATTCCAAGCAGGACAGGAAGTTTTACACCAAGTGGATTGATATTGGCTCCACTTATGATCAGATCTGTAATTCCATCATACCTGGATGCCATCAGTAATCCGATAATACCACCATCACTGAATCCATAAACAGCTACCTTTTTCAGGTTCAGTGCAGTAATCAGTTCCAGCATATCATCTGCCATATCCTGATAGTGGAATTCCTCTACCTTACTGCTTTCTCCATGACCTCTGCTGTCTACAATAATACACTGAAATTCTTCCTTTAACATTGCTACAGCTTCATAAAAAATACTGTGGTCTTCTCCATTTCCATGGATCATCATCAGTGGCTGCCCTTTTCCATATATTTCATAATAGATTTCAACTCCATTTACCTTTATCTTCATCTTTATCTATCCTTTACAGTTAATTTACTATTTTACACTTTATCATAACACTTCCAGTGAAAAAAGAGGAGTTATTGTTTTGAATAATCGCTTATTTCAAAACAACAACTCCTCTTAAATCTTATCTTTTGTCTTTATTTCAGATTCTCAGCAAGCCATGTCCATGCTGATACTCCATCTTCATCTGCTGTTTCATCGTTAAAGAAATAGATCCAGGATGCATGTCCGAACTGCATTACAGGTTCTTCGTCTTCTACTTTTCCGAATACATTATCTGTTACAGATGTATGAAGATTACTTGCACCGATGCCTGTTAAATATTCGATAGTTGGAATCTCATATACTTCCGGAACTACCAGTGGGTCATCCTTTGAATATACAAAGTACATAGGAAGATCTTTGATTGCATCAAGAGATGGATTCAGTTCTTCTGAATATTCCAATGCTTCACATACCGGAATGATTGCTGAATATTTCTCAGGATTCTTAAGTGCCATAACCATTGTCATATAACCGCCGTTTGAGCAGCCAGCGATTACGATCTTGCTTGCTCCAACTTCTTCTGCATAGCTGTCAATAAATTCATCCAGTGAATCTGCATAGAAAGAGTTCACAGTAGAACCATCTAATACTTCACCATTTCCATCCGGATCCATCCACCATGTAGGACACTGTGGTGCAAGTACGTGTGCACCGCCAATCTTGCTCTGGAATGCTTCTCCTGCAAGTTCATCAGATTCTGCTGCAAGAAGAATGATTCTTGGATCTGTTCCCTCTGTTCCACCTTCTCCTAAACCATGGAGCCATACAACCAGGGTATCTGACTCTTCCTCCGGAGAATAGGAAGCATATCTGTATGTTACGCCTGATGTACTTGTGTATGAGCCTTCTGTATCGAACTTGCCAACGCTTTCAGATACACAAACATCTGTAAATGCAGGATCAATAGAAAGGCTTTCTACTGCTTCACCACCTGCTGTAAGTGCTGCGCCTTCTGCAAGTGCTACATTCACAGCATAAGTTGTTTCCCAGCTGTTCAGTCCCATAGCACCTGCTGAACCAAATACTGACTTACATGCTGCTGATGGTTTTAATGCGATAGCAACGTACTCAGATGGTCCATCAACTTTTGCACCTGCTGCATCACATAAGAATGCATCTGTGATCACACGGTCATTCGTTGCTTCTTCCATCTCCATAGTTGCATAATTCAGTTCCATCTTAGATTCTGAAATCGCAAAATCTTCCGGTGTTACCGCATCAACAGCCTGATCCAGTGTAAGAATGATATCCGTAGAATATGCTGCAGGATCAAAGCTATCCACTACCATAGCATAAGTACCTGTTACTGCACCTTCTGCCTGAGCCACGGCGCCCGCTGCTGCTAAACCAGTAGCCATAACTGCACATGCACCTAAATAAGAAACTGTTTTTCTTTTCATTTTGTTACCCCCGTTCAGAATATTTGTAATTCTATTGTACACCATATAAAAGCATCTAAAATAAGACTTGCATAAACTGAATATAATTCTGCACGAACGGAGGTTGAACCGTCCCCAATGACTCAATTAAGAACCGGTGTCCAGTATGTATTGTTGTAGATATCAGTAAAACGATAACTTACAAATACATCTCCATCTCCTACATATTCATTACTGATGAACAGATCCTCTGTAACCTTAATCGGATCACCAAGGAAATAACTATCCTGATAATTGCCATCGTAATCATAGTAATCGCAGAGGAAATCAATCTGATCTCCAACCCGAATCTCCGTATTTACTTTTGCAATAGTATCTGTTTCACCATCCACATAATCTGTGATCGCACCTGAAATATATCCATATGGATTATCCTGATCAAACACAAGCTGCAGATTCACACGTGTGCCATTCAAAAATGCCGGAACATAACCGGTGATTGTATAGTCATCACCATGTTTCATCGTTCCTTCATAATAATATGCTACCGGCTGCCCATCAATGGAAAGCCATGTATGATCTGTTTCGCCCTGAAGTCTTCCGTATTCATCAAAACTGAACAGATTATCCTGACCAAGGTCTACATATCCTGTTCCATCATCATAGTACATAGTCATTACTACGTCTGTCACAAGATCCCACTGTTCTTCCGGAAGATCGATCAATGGAGTTTTATTCTTGTCATACTGCCACTTTAATGCTGAGGCATCGAACTGATTATTATAAATATAACTTGCAGTCTCTTTCGTATTCAGACTTCTGCCACCCAAGAAGTCATATCCGCTTCCGCCAAAGAGCTGTTCCAGAAGGAGCTGTGTCATATCATTGTTTGCTGATCCTGAATAGGAACTACCACCAAAGAGTACATCAAAAGGAGATGTACTGTTGCCATTTCCTGCTGATACCGCCTGACCTGAAAGCTGAAGTGATGCATATTCCTTGATACAACGATTAAAATCCTCATCCATACCAATAGCACTATTGATCGCAACTGCATTGTCAACCGAAGACAGCTTTCTATTTGGGAAATACACAGAAAGACCACTGGCATCTGTCATATTGTATGAAGTACGATTATACTTTACGCAAGACTGGATTGCCTTAATCAAGCTTGCAGATGAAGGAGTATTGATACGTTTTGCAAGGTCTACAAGATCAACCTGGTCAATTCTCGTAGATGTTGCAAATTCACGTGCCCCCTGCCTTGCAGTTGCTACCTGACGATACTGCTGATTCTTTATAAGATCTGCTGTTTCCTTTGAAAAAGTTTTCAGCTGTGGAGGTACGGTTTTTACAAACTCAGCAAGGTCGACCAGTGAAAGTGTGGTAAGCTGTCCTCTGCATCGTCTGTTACAATCATCAACAAATCCATCTATGATATTCTTTCCAATAGAAACCGTATCCATGGATGGATTCTTTCCATATGCATTCAGCCATGATGTATAATACCAGCCAATTCCAGGTTCTGTTTCTTCCGATGCGATCATATAGTCTGCGTATGCTTCCAACATCTTTGCATTCTCAACACCAGCCATAAGACATGCATCAAATCCAATGAAATCAAACTTCATATCTGCATCAGAAAGAGCCTTATTAATCGCACTTAAGTTCATAGCGCCGGCATTCGGACGCTTCTCATCATATCCATAACCGGTTACGGATCCACCGCCATGATCCCAGAAAATTAAATCATTACGATTCGCCGGGAAATTCTTCTTACAGTAAAGGATGAACTCTGTCAATGTAGCGGGGCTAGTCATAATCTTGTTTCCAATATCTGATTCAAGGGTGTACATATTACCATTCTTAATCTGATAAATCTGATTCGTTTGCGTACTGATTCCACGAATCTTCCAATCTCTACAGCCACCAGTATATACAATCAGATTAATCTGATCCCCAAAAGAAGCGCTTGCCATTTCCTTTAGGTCATTTGTTGCCATACCGCTCTTTGATTCCAGGTCGGTACCGCACATATAAACCATGATGGTTGTGGTATCTTTTCCATTTCCTTTAATCTTTGTGTACTTACTGCGTGTATCCGATGCAGTAGAAGTATTCGCAGCTGAAGAATTACCATAATATGCAGGTTTCGTATCTTCCTTCTGACTTGCACTATAAGACGGTGCTGTATTCGTAGTATTCACATTAGACTGATTCGTGTTCGTGTGGTTCGAACCTGACTGGTTCGAATTGCTATAGTTCGAACTTGTCTGATTCGAATTGCTATAGCTCGAACTTGTCTGATTCGAATTCGTCTGGTTTGTATTCGAATTATATGTAGTGTTTGTTGTTGTACCGCCATCATCTCCCAACAAAGATGACAGCATATCACTTCCGCCTCCCATAAGGAGAACTATAAGTGCAATAACGATCAAAAGCGGACTTTTCCCACCCCCGGATCCTCTTCCATTTCGGTTCCCATTATCACCTGACGGTCTCTTTGGTCCTCCTCCAACCGGTCCTGTACCGAGTCCGTCACCACGTCGTTTCACCCCGGAAGACTGTCCGGTCACACGCTTCTCACGCCCAACAGGTCTATTATTATCCATAACCCTCTACCTCTCATTAAAAAAATATATACTATTATTCTACCATTTTGAATCAAAATATCAAGGAAACTTCATAGTCTATATATTCTTGTTTTCATTCTATTTTATAAGGACGAGCCACCGTCCCCGGTGGCTCGTCTTTCACCCATTACTATTGTCCACTTATTATGCAGTAGGAATGTTTGCGAATGAGTATGGTGTTGGTGTTTGTAAATACAGGTGGTTGGGTGACTGGTGTAATTTTGTATGGTGTGACCTGGTCGTTGTAAGCAGATGGGTCATCGGCGCACAGAATGATCTGATAAAGACCACTAAAGTCCAGTGCTGCTTCAGTGCCGAAGATTGAGAGATCAAGCTCGTAATCGTCCGTAAGACTTTTGTTGATTACAGAGAGGATGATGCTGCCATCCTGCTGCAGAGCTACGCAGTCCAGATATGGTGTCTGTACGTAACGCGTTTGGGCTACGGCATTCAGAGAAAATCCTGAGACTGGCATCTTGTTAGAACGGTCTACCACTTCCGGAATTGTGCACGTGTCGCATTCCAGTCTTGTTTCAAGATAACCACAACCTTTTGCCAGGTATTCTGTCAGCATCTGGAATACATAGTACTGGCACCGCTTTAAAAGAGAGTCTGGAAAAACCTTTAAAGCACCGCTTTTATTAACGAATGGAGAATAACCTGCGATATCGATCACATCACTGTTTTTCAGAAAACCATGAAGAAGTTCTGCGATTAAAAGCGCATTCTTTAAGGTATAACGGGATTCGTCATCTTCTCCCTCGATATTCCATGCATAAGAGTTCCACTCATCCCACGAAACCTTGATATGAGTCAAAGAATCATCGGTGCCTGCCACTATATCTGCGTAAGCCACCTTCGTTAATTTGGTGATATATTCCGGAAGGTACATACAGGAATCGAAGTTTTTCATATCATAGACACCATATCCGATAGAATAATGATGGATAGCGATGTGGTCGATCAGAGCATTAAGCTTTTTAGCCACGATATAATTCCATTCACTTCCGATATCATAACCACAAGCCACCAGGCTTACTGACGGATCAAACCACTTTAAAGCTTTTGCAAAGTCCATAGCCTTCTGGGCATATTCTTCGGCAGAACACTTACCATACTGCCAATCCCCATACATCTCGTTACCAAGACCCCAGAACTTCACATCAAAAGGCTCCTCGTATCCAAGATTCTTACGCATCTTCACATACTGAGAATTCCCCGTCCCATTACAGAACTCCAGCCAGTGAAGGGCTTCTTCTGCCGTACCACTTCCCATATTCAGGCAGATATAAGGTTCTGCTCCCAGCTTACGGCATAACTTTATGAATTCAACAGTTCCAAAACGGTTGTCATCTTCTGTATTCCACGCATAGTCATAGCGTACCGGGCGCTGATCTGCCGGGCCGATTCCATCTTCCCAGTGATAGTTCGAAACAAAGTTACCGCCTGGGTAACGAAGCATAGGGATATGAACCCCACGCAAAGCCTCCAACACATCTCTTCGAAATCCATCTTCATCTGCCAAAGGATGTCCCGGATCATAAATGCCTCCATAGATCACATCGGAAGCATGTTCACAAAAATGTCCTGTTATATAAGGACTGACCACGTTACGAACGTGGTCAGCATAAATAGTTAATTTCGCTTGTTTCATAATTTTAATCCTATCCTTTTACTGCTCCTGCAACCAGGGAATTCTGAACCTGTTCACTTAAAAGCAGATAGATAATAATAGTTGGTATAGTAGCAATCATAAGTCCGGCACCGATCTCGCCCCATTTCGTGGTATATGCCCCAACCATAGACATGATACCAACTGTCAGAGTCTTATACTGCTGCTTACTTGTAAATGTAACAGCAAACATCAATTCGTTCCATGCCTGAATAAATGTAAAGATACTTACCGTTGCTATAGCCGGACGAATCAGTGGAAGGATAACCTGGAAAAAGATACGAAAGATACCGCATCCATCAATTGCTGCTGCCTCTTCCAGTTCTCTTGGAATACCTTCCAGAAAACTGCCAAACAGATATACCGCCATCGGAATACCGAATGCTACATAAGGAATGATCAGAGCCTGATATGAATTCAGCATCTTTGTACGGCTAAGAACAATGAACAGCGGAAGTAATACTGCATGTATCGGAACCATCATACCAAGAAGGATTCCACCCTTTACAAGATTACGCCCCTTCCAGATCATTCTCTCAACTGCATAGGCAGTGGTTGCACCAAGAATCGTAGTGATCAAAATTGTAAGACCCGTTACCAGTACACTGTTTGCGAAATACTGAAGAACATTAGCCTGGAAGAAAGCAGTAACATAGTTCTCAAAACGCCAGTACTGCGGAAGACCTGCTATATTACCGCCAAAGATCTCGCTGTTGTCCTTTAAAGAGAATTCGAATAACCATACCAGTGGGAATATCTGAACAGCCGCAATGAAAAGCAAAATAATATGTGTAATTCTGGTACCTATTTTCTTCATTCCTATACCTCCTCTCTTCTAAACAGACGTTTCAGTAAAGCGGTAAAGACGATACATTCCAGAATGATGAATACAGAGATAGCACTACCGTATCCATAATGGAATGAGTCAAATATCGTCTTATACATATACACCGTAGGAACTTCTGTTGAATAGAAAGGACCACCGCCGGTTAATACATATACAAGATCAAAAATCTTCAGCGCACCAATCAATGAGAATGTAACACATACTTCGATGATTGGCATCAGAAGAGGAATCGTGATTCTACCTGCAATCTGAAGTTTGCTTGCACCATCGATACGTGCTGCCTCAGAGATATCAGGTGAGATAGATTTAATGCCAGCATACATGATCAGCATATGGTAACCGATATACTGCCACAGATTCGGTACAAATACAGACAACAACGCCGTACTCTCCTTACCCAGCCAGTCATTTGCCAAAGCCTCAAGATGCACGGCTCTTAAAAATGCATTCAGCAAACCATAATCTGCGTTATAAACCTTCTGCCATAACTGACCGATAACTACACCAGAGATAACAACCGGAATAAAGTATGCAGTACGGTAGAACTTCTCTCCCCACTTCACATTCGATACAACAATTGCAAGAACCAGAGAAATCGGAAGCTGTATAAAAAGAGATAAAGCTACATAAAGAAGTGAATTCTTAACAGAATTCAAAAAACGGGTATCAGAAATAAGATTCTTATAATTATCAATTCCGATAAAGGTACCTTTTCCGAAACCATCCCAATCCAAAAGACTATACTGAAAAGACATGACGATCGGGATCAGAACAATCAACAGCATGACTGCAAGTGTCGGAACAACAAACAACGCGATCGCCAGTTTATTTGAAAGGATCTTTTTCATATGTTCTTCCTCCTATGAAAAAAGGGCTGCCGCATTACGCAGCAGCCCTCCAAATTGACTGTAGCTTAAAATACTAGTATAACTCAGATGGAGAAAGCTTGCTCATTGATTCAGCAAATTCTTCTGGAGTAATCTTAAGAGCCATTACCTGAGCAACAAGATCCTTATATGTTTCAGAATCTTCAGCTGAGAGGATGTTATCCCACCATCCGATGTAAGAAGTACCTGTCTCCATAAGTGCAGCAGATTCCTGATCAAGAACAGAAAGTGAAGATACATCTACGTCGCTTGCATCCCAACATGGAAGACCAGCACCCATCTGGTAACCCTGGATACCGATTCTTTCACTGAGGTACTCAAGGTAAGCAACTGCTTCTTCTGGATGTTCACAGTTTGCGTTGATATAGTAACCATCAGTTGTTCCACCAGAGAACTCTGTTGCTGAACCAGCTGCACCTTCGATAACCGGGAATGCTACACAAGTAACATTGCCGTTTGTAGCTGCTGTTTCAGCCATGAATGATGGATGAACCCAGTTAGCCTGGAAGATCATAGCACCCTGTCCTGCTGCGAAACCTTCGATCATTTCATCATAGCTCATACTCATCATGTTATCGTTGAATGCTCCAACGTTAACCAGTTCCTGAAGCTTAGCTGCTGCGTCGATGAAAGGTTCTGAGTTGAACTTTGCAGGATCTGCAAATGCTTCTAAGATAGCATCATTACCAGCTGTTCTTGCTGAAATGATATCATACCAGTACATACCTGGCCATCTGTCTTTTTCACCCATAAGGATTGGTGTGAAACCAGCTGCTCTTAACTTTTCAGAAGCTGTTAACAGTTCATCCCATGTTGTAGGGATCTCTGCACCAGCTGCTTCGAACATCTCTGTATTGCAGTACAGGTTAGCAAGGAATGTGATAGTTGGAAGAGAGTAGATATCTTCGCCAAATGTAGCTGCATCGATTGTTCCAGGAAGAACCTTAGCAAGTGTTTCTTCTGAAAGATAATCAGTGATTGGCATTAAGTAACCAGCATCGATGTATGGCTGAACAAAACTTCCGCCACTGAACATATAAGAGATATCCGGAGCCTCGCCTGCTGCGAATGCTGTCTTAATCTTTGTCTTATACTGTTCACCTGTAACACCATCCTGCTCGATTGTTACGTTTGGATGAAGTTCATGGTATGCTTCTACAGAATCCTCAATGATGATCTTAACCGGATCTGTGTCAGCTACTGACTGATGCCAGATAGTGATAGTTACGTTCTCGTCATCTGCAAAAGATACAACATTCATAGCAGATACTACTGCAGCTGTTAAACATAATGCAGATAAAACTTTCATTCTCTTTTTCATTATAATTCCTCCTTTGAGTTATATTTCCATGATATTAGTATAACCGATAAACTAAACAGAAGGAATTCAACCGTTTTTCTACAATATTCATTATTCAATCAAGAATTATAGTAAGCTACGTCTATATATTTCACTATTCTTTCATCTTTCATTATTCAGTCATATAATCCATCTTTCTGTACTCAGAAAGAGAATATCCTGACATTTTTCGAAACCAGATACTCAGATAATGGGAATCCACGATCCCTATCCTGCTTCCGGCTTCAAAGCTTCGGATAGTTGGCTCCTCCTTCAGAATCTGCAGCAATTTCCAGTAACGCATCTCTGAAAGATAGTCACTGTAAGTCTTGCCTGTACATCCCTTAAAAAGACGACTTAAAAAACTGATACTCACTGCATATCTATCCGTCAGACTTTTGACATTGAGCTCCGGATCCGAAAGATGCTCCTCCATGAAATCGATGACTTTCCTCATCATATGCAGTTTCTCATTATTTTTCTTCTCTGTCATGTTGACAGATACCTCCACCAGATAAAAGAAGCATGCCCTTCGCAGATCCTGCTGAGTCTTGCATAATTCATCCAGATTCGTCATCTGCGTTGCAAAGGACTGACATGGAAGCTCTATGGCTATGCCTTCACAGATCTGTCTGATATCTGCTATCTTCACCATCTTCGACTCAAATATCCGATCCAGGATCTGTTCTGCTATGCAGATAGCATCTGCTACTTTTTCGCTGCGAAGTTTATGAATTACCTCTTCCCAGGTTGTATCTGCATCCGCTGATACCATCGCTTCCATAGGATTAATGGACTTGGCTTCCGAATAATGCTGTCCCATGTTCTGAAGAGAATCCTGGTAAGCCAATCGAAGGGAAGCGTAATCCTGATAGCAACCAGAAACCCCGCTCTGAATCCTGCACTGATACTCCTCCTGGATCTGCTTCGTCAGAAGATCCATCATCTCACGAAAAAGCTGCACATCCTCTCTGCAGATCAGGATAAGACGCTCCCAGGGGTCGATCAGAATATCCACTTTCGTCTCTACAAAACATTCTTCTGCCCGCTCTTTTACCTTTCGAATCAGTTCCGGCTGATGAATGCTCTCATAGATAGCGATAGTACCCACACACAGGCCGGATGCATAATCATCCAGAATTCCAGCTTCTTTTAATACTTGCTTTTGTGACTCTCCGAAAGTATCACTAATCATCAGATTGTTCAGATATGACTCTCTTAAAAGACTGTGATTACGCTCCTTTTCTTTACGCTCTTTTCTTGCTGCATCGATAGCTTCCACTGCCTGTCTCAGTGTCTGATTCAGTTCCTCCGTCTGGATCGGCTTCATAAGATAATCAAACACCCCAGCCTTCAGGCTTCTTCTTGCATATTCAAAATCATTATATCCTGAGATTAGTATGACCTTTGACAAAGGACTTTTCTCACTGCAGTTCTCGGCAAATGTGATCCCATCTATCCCAGGCATACAGATATCACTGATGATAATATCCGGACTGGTACGATCAAACTCAGAAAGAGCTGCCGCCGCATCTTCGTACTCTCCAACGATCTCGATATTAAGTGCTTTTTTATCCATCTTCATCTGTATCAGTTTTCTTATCAAGGCTTCATCATCTACAATGATGCAACGTTTACTATGTGTCATGTCAATCCTCCTGCGAAGCTATATTAAGTTCCGTCAATCCAATATACAGGTGAATTCCTGTCCCGTCTTCCGAATTAATCTCATAAGAAAATGAATCACCATAGGATAACTGTAATCGCTCGATATTCCCGCGCAGCCCCATGCTCTTTCTCTCTTTCCTTCCATCAGATAATTCCTTTAAGATCTCGTCCGAAATTCCCGGTCCATTATCCCATACCTGAAGATGGAGTCTCTCCCCCTCACAACATGCCTTAACCTTCAAAAGACCGAACTTATTCCTTCCTCTGATACCATACTGGAAGGAATTCTCAACCAGTGGCTGCAGGATTAGTTTTGGAATCAGATACTTCATCGCTTCCTCCTGGCATTCCACTTCGGATTCGAATGTCCCCTCAAAGCGCACCTTCATAATATCTATATAATCCTTGACAATGCGGATCTCATCGGAAACAGTAATATACTCTCTTCCGCCGCTGACAGACTTGCGGTAAAAATCACCCATATTTTCAACCAGCTGACATACCTTTTGCGATTCCCCCATAAGTGCCAATGCCTGGATGGAATCCAACGTATTATATAAGAAATGCGGTTTCATCTGCTCCTGGATTTCATTCAATTCGATCTGGCGGATCCTCTTCTGTTTTTCAATCGTGGATGCGATCAGATCTTCGATTCTGTCCACCATCTTATTATATCCTTCAAAAAGAACCGCAAATTCCGGGAAGATTGGAACTGCTTCCACCTTCACCAACTGATTCTCTTGCATCTTCTTCATACAGGACAGTAACTGCTTGATCGGTGTCGTAAGCATACGGGAAATCAATACCGCACAGATCAGTATCACAATGCCTACGATAATAATAGAAGTGATGACATACTGTACGATCTCGGTATTCGGAAATGCAGATGGAACCGGCATATATCGTATAATCTTCCAGTCCCCTTCTTTTCCAGTAATCTGGGTTATCAAGTATTCATGTCCATCGATCACCTTGCGGTCTGTCAGTTCTGTATTTGAATGATATTCCTCATATAAGACATCATCAGCTACAGAATCTCCTGATTTACAGAAAATCTCTCCCTGTTCATCAAAGACCACTATCGTTTCCTCCGGACCAATGGCAGTGCTGAACATCTCACAGATTCTATCATAGTTAATATCGATACCCACGATTCCCAGACTGAAAAAGTTCATCGTACTATTATAAGAACGTACCAGTGATAATCCCTTCTCATCGCTTCCAAAAGGAATCAGATGATAGGATCCATAGGGGGTTCTAAGATTCTGAAATTCTTCCAGTTCTTTACTGCTATAGGAGTTGGAGTTAGCACCTACCGTCAGTTTCTCTCCTTTTTGATCCACCAGCCAGATAGCATCCACATAGTTGGCAAACTGAAGGATCGAATACAGTTTTCTGATCACAGTAGACTGGACACTGGCATCGCTGGAGAGATCTCCCTGCCTCATCACCTGCTGAATCGTGGTATCTGCAACCAACATCTTAGAATAGTTATCAATGTTCTCAATAACCGTATCCAGAGAGGCTTCCAGCGAATATAGGGTACGCTGATTCTCCTGGGTGATCAACTGGAGATCATAAGACTTATATCTCATACTGAAGAAAAACAGATAGACACTGATGATGATAAATATAACTGTTCCAAGAAGAAGTGTAATCCTGGAACTAAGTAAGAATGTGTTTTTTTTCATGATATTTTTGTAATATTATTCTTTATTTAATCTTTTAATATATGTCGCTGCAGTACTCTCAGAACATTTCATGATTTCCAGCTTTCTTGCATTACCAAAACTCCCTGTTCCAATTGTTCTGTATAGAAGCATAATATTATCCTTGATCTTATGTGTATAATCCGACTCTTTCACTTTCTCTTTCAAAAACAGGTTTTCATTCCCAATCCCTTGTTTTTATCATATATCACTCCCCGACTATTATGTGGTTACCAGAAAGCGATGAATCATATTATATCAGTTTTCATTTCAGAATTTCAAGTACCAGTCGGTATAAGTTCGCAACTTATTTGGACTAATTATAGCTCTATTTAGGTTTTAATGGTTTATTTATGGTTTACAAATGGACATTCGTTTGTTATGCTATCATTATCTCAGGTTATTAGTTTGCAGTAGTGTTAAGGAGATGATGATAATGACATTAGATGAAATCAGGCAAAAGAAAATTGAACTTGGTTATTCAAACCAGCAATTAGCAGATCTATCCGGCGTTCCACTTGGAACACTTCAAAAGATTCTCAGCGGAGCAACAAAGGCTCCGAGAAGAGAGACTATTCTCGCTATTGAGAAAGTACTTAAGAAGCCGCATGGTGAAGTTACATATCAGTATAATCCAGACAATACATCCTCAATGATGGTCTGTGAGACACCAGCATTATACAACACCACGCCTGATAAGAAATTATATACTCTGGAAGATTATCTGGCATTACCAGATGAGCAAAGGGTCGAACTCATTGATGGTGTCTTTTACGATATGGCAGCACCAACCACCGTACATCAGGCAATTGGTGGTTTTATCTACAAAACATTATTAGATCATGTTCTCACTCATGGTGGGAAATGTATGCCATTCATGTCACCTGTAGATGTTCAACTGGATAGGGATGACAAAACTGTTGTTCAGCCAGACGTACTCATTGTATGTGACCGTGAAAAGCTTCAGAATGGCCGTGTATTTGGTGCACCGGATTTTATCGTAGAAGTATTATCCAAGTCAACCCGTAAAAAAGATATGCTGTTAAAAGTTTGCAAATATGGAAATGCCGATGTTCGCGAATATTGGATCATCGATCCAGAGAAAAGATGTGTCGTTGTCTATGATCTGGAACACGAAGAGTTTCCTGTCATCTACAATAAAGACGATAAGATTCCAGTGAGAATCTGGGATAATGCATGCGAAGTAGATATGGGCATGATCTTTGATTATATTTCATTTTTATATGATTAGTTGAAGCCGAAAAAAGTGTCCTTGGGTGCCATTGTGCCATTGGGAACGGTGGCACCCAATTGCATTATAACTCTTTTAACATCTCTACCATCTCCTGAAAGGTTCCTCGCATACCTTTCCATGGATGTTCTTTCGATTCGATTAAACAATCTGTTACAAGATAACAATTAAGTCCTGCCGTAGATCCTGCATACATGTCTTCAAACTCATCATTTCCAATAAGAAGACATTCTTCCGGGTTTAGATTCATTCGTTCACAAACGGACAGAAAATACTTTGGATTTGGTTTACAGTAATTATCTGTCTCATAACTCGTTACCAGTGCAAAATCCTCTTTTTGCAATCCAACCCATCCCATTCTTGTCATCTGACCTACCATTGGAAACAGTGGATTGGTCGATAAGATAACCATCTCCGCTTTCTGTTTTGCAATCTCAACTGCCTCTTTTGCCAGTGGATTCTCACCTGTGAATTCCTTTGCTTCATTAAACTCATTGCCATAAAAATCAAGGCAGTCATCAACAATCAGTTCTTTGGAAAATCCGGTTATCTTTTCAAAATAGATCCAGAAGCGCTCTTCATTCGTCATACTTCCGTCATTCTTTACCATTGCACCTGTTGCTGCCCAGATGGCATCCACAAGAACCTTTGAGTCAATTCCATATTTTGCAAGCTTTTTACATAACTTTTTAAAATATCCACTTGTAAATGTATTCATGTCCATTGGAAGCAATGTTCCATCCATGTCAAATAATATTGCCTTATAAACCATTTCAATATGCTCCTCTTCTGTCGATATGATTAGTTTCGAAGATATTCTTATCTATACATCATCAGATACAATCTGGTATCCTGACAACCATCTTCCAAAGAGTAGATTTCTTCTCCTGTCTTCACGTAGTTTGCCATGCCTTCCAGAATTCCTGCCATCGCAATCTCATCATCATTAAGACGATATCCTCCGTCAAAATACGGATTCTTATATATCACCTTACCAAGAAAGGTAATAGAACGTAGGCCACATCCTTCCAGATTGGAGTTTGCTCCCAGTTCATCACGAACCAGCTTTGCCTGTACCGGATAACCATCATCTCCCATAAAGCAGACATCTTCATCACAGATTTCACCTTTATAGCCTTGAATGTTGATGTGTCTGGTTCGGAAATAGTTAAAGTACTGTTCATCGGAAAAGTCGTAAAAACCTGTTTTGCCATCGTCATAGATGAAATCAGCTCTCATTCGGGAATCCATCACTGTTCCTGTTCCACCTTTATGAAGACCTGCACGATCACAATGACCAAGAACAGGAAATTGATATTGCTGCCCTCTCACTTCCGGCATCTCGAATGATTTGCCAAGGTATTTTCTCATCATACTGAGTGCATGATAGTCATGAATCATACGAATCGTGATATTACTGATTTCACCAAAAATCCCTTGCTCTATCAGATTCATAACTGCCTGATGATATGGTTGAAGGAAATACTGCTCTGCAACCTGAATCTTTCCCTGATATTTCTTCTTCAATTCCAGACATCTCTCCAGTTCTTCCACACCATCTGCAGGAGGTGTCTCACACAAAACCGGAATATTCCGTTTTAAAAGTTCTTCAATATACTGTAAAGCATAACTTCTAGGTACCAGAAGCATTACAAAGTCATGCTCCATCTGAATAAATGACTCGAAATCATCAGTTGCAAGTCCCGGGTATTCTGAATTCATCTTTGCAAAACTTTTCTCGCTATGTGTATAGATACCAGACACTTCCAATCGATCTGATAACTCCCTGATCACTCTCATATATCCATGGGCTCTCCAGCCACATCCGATAAAACCAATCCTCGTTTTACTAGCCATATTATCTTCTCCTTTTTTCTCAGATTATGTTCTATTTCAATGATAACACATCTCGTTCATTTGTTAAATTGCGAATCTTAAAGAGGATTCGCGGTCGAGATAACGCAGCTCATATATATCATATCTTTTCCCGAAAAAAAGACCGGCGCATCCGCCGGTCTATAAGAATAGAGAAAACTCTCTCCTTTGTCAATTTGTTGTTCCATGTTCATTATGGGTTCTTTAATAATACATATATCCATCAACTACATATCCCAGTCTACATGCTTCCTCATAATCTCGCATACATTCCTTAAAAAATCTGATCATTTTTTTCATTGCCCTTTTCTCCTTTTTATATTCAATATTCTGGTAATTTTCCTATATTTATCTCCGTACTGCTCCCGCCTTAACTGCCTGTTTGTAAGCTTCCATGAATTCCTTGATCATCTTTGGCATATTTTTATCCTCACATTTCTTTCTGAATTTATATCTGTTTCTACGCTACTTTTATTACTAATTTTTGATCTACATCTCCATAGAGATCCTGAAAGATATCTTCTATCTCCATTTGTTTCGGTTGTCATTTCTCTTTGATAACTAAAGAATAACAACGTTCTCTTTCTACAAAACACGTTTTCCATTAACATAACCTTAACAGACATAGAAAAAGCCAGATACCTGTTTACTCAGACATCTGACTTCCATTACTTTATATTCTGTTTTTTATTTCATTATAATCTGTGCTTTCTTTCTTGGTGCTGTACGAAGATACTGTACATTCGGATAACCAAGAAGCATACATGCGCAAATTGCTTTACCAGCAATTCCAAGCCATTTGTTTAACTCGTCATTTGAATAAATAATCCTTGAAAGGAAACCATTATAAAGCATTCCAAGCCCCTGTGATACTGCCATCATTTCCATATTCTGAGCTGCAAGTCCTGCATCCAGCATTCTGTCTGATGTTACAAGCACAACAACCGGTGCATTACGGAACAGGTAATCATCCTTAGGATTCTTTTTTCGTCTTTCATTAAATGCACGGTAAGGCTGTACTTCAGGCTCATCTTTATGCTCTTCAATATAATCCCATACAAACTTTTTCAGAACATCCAGTTCATCCTGTATAAAAACAAACTGGCTTGTCTGGTAATTGCACGCTGTAGCAGTATATCTGCCGGCTTCTGCAAGCTTCATAAGCTTTTCTTTTTCAACCTTATCGTCCTTATAGGAACGGATGCTTCTGCGGAATTTTACTGCGTGTAAAAAGTTTACAGGATCGAGTGCAAAACTTTCTTCTGTATATTCTTCAACATCTCTCATATCATACTCCGGAATGGAAATTGCATTTTCAGGGCAAAGACTCACACAGTGACCACACAAAAGACATTCATTCTTTACCTGTGCTTTCCCATCAACAATATCAATATTAAGTGCGATACAGTCTGATACACACGAACCACATCCAATACATTTTTCCTGATCAATTACTACCATCTCTGTCATATTCCTTTCTTCTGTCATATATGATCATCATACGAATGAAAGATCGAAAAATCAACCACCAGAATACTATAAGCTTAAATAAGGGTATACTCTCATCTCCAAATCATACTCTAACTGCACATCACACGGTTCTTCCTCAGCTATCCAAGGTATTATTTCTGCCGTATTGATAGTTTAAATCATCGACTCGTCTTAATTCAATATCCTGGATACTCTGTTAAAGAAATTACAACATATCCTGCACTTTTACCGGTAATCCGGTACGTGAGCTTTGGATCGCTGCTTCGATAATCGCGATGGACTGGAGATTGGATTCCACATCGGTCTCCATCTTTTCTCCGCCGTTTAACCAGTTGACGTACTTTTCCAGAAGCCAAGTGTTCGCCCACTTCTCCTGTTCGATGAGTGGGATCTTCTCTCCTTCGCCTTCAATAGCTTCTCGCCATTCTTGCCTATCGTCATATGGGAAAACTTCCAGTTCTCTCTGGCTCATGATAAGTGTTCCCTTTTCACATTCAACACGGACATACTCGTGTGCCCATTTATTCAAGGTGGTCGCATTGGACTTGGCACCTTCATAGACTGCTTTGACGCCGTTTTCAAAAGTCATGACTACCAGACCGTTACAGTCTCCCTGGAAGGCTGCCCACTCTGGGTGCCAGGTGGCTGCATAGACTGTATCGCACTTTGCTCCGGCAAGATCGGCCAGAATGTCCAGGTGATGAACTGCCCCTTCCAGCATCAGGGGATCACGCATCAGATGCCGCCCTTCGCCCCAGCTGCCGTACTTTCTGCAGTCACAGGTAAAACGGCACATAAGATAATCAAGTTTCCCCCACTTACCACTTCGAAGTTCCTTACGAAGGCTTGTCTTATCCTGGTCAAAGCGATGGCTCATGGTAACGCCCATCTTAAGACCGGCTTCTTTTACTTTCTGAGCAATACGAAGCGAGGCCTCTAAAGTATCTGCAATCGGTTTTTCTGAAAGGATATTCAATCCATACTTCACGGCAAGGTCTACGATGCTTTCATGATTCCAGGACTGTACTACGATGATACAAAAATCTGCTTCTACCTCACGAAAGGCAGTCTCAGCATCCGTAAATAGCTGATCTTCTCTTAAATGGAGATAGGTTCTTGCCACCTCAAACTGCTCAGGATGCTTTGCAACCACCGCTGCCACTTCCACCAGTCCTTCTTCTATGTTTGGAGGAAGAAAGTACTTGCACCACCATTCTCCCCAGCTTCCAACTCCTACCAGGATGGCTCTTTTTGGTGTATTTACCTTACTCATAGCTCTATTCTCCGCTTCTATTATTGATTCTCATTTTCCATAATGGCAATCACAGACAGAAGTGCTCCCCAGTGATAGAACTTATCACTGTTTCTGGAATCACACCCTTCTCCTGTGATAGAGTTATAGTTCTCATGAACATGACGGTGTTCCATCCATTCTTTTTCGAAGATATGGATAGACTTCTCTGCCAGATCCTTACATTCTTCCTTGCATCCCTGCTGCTTCATAGCAAGATAGGTTAAAAAGTTCAGCGGAGCCCATACACGCCCTCTCCAGTATTCCTGATCCGGATAAGCAGGGTCATTCTTTGCAATAGATGGAAGCATCCATTCTCCGTAGAACTCTTCCGAATTATAGTAATGCTCTTTCATGATACGTGAGATCTGTTCTTTTGTGATCTCAGTAGAATACAGAGCATAGAAATTGGTTGGAGAAACACGGTAAGAGAACTCGTTGATATCGGTTCTGCGGTTGCAGAAGAATCCATAAGATTCATTCCACATACCATTAAGTCCAGCTTCCGCAGCTGCTTTTCTCTTCTTTAACTCTTCCTCTGCCTCGCGTCTTCCGATGATGGAACCGAGCTTTAATAATGCGTCACAGTCCATGATGTAAAGACCAGTTAAACCAACATCTTCCAGCTCCAGCATATTGGTCTCTTTATTAAATGGAATGTCATCATACATCGGTGAGTTATCAAGACCAGATTCTAAAGCCGCACCAAAGGTATCATGCACACCATCACTCTCCCAGCGGTTTCCATAGAGTACCGGAATCGGATTGCTTCCCCAGCAAAATGCGCCGGAAACAGCTCTTCTGTTATTCCAGAACCAGGTATTCCACTCCAGAAGTGCATCGTATAACATCTCGATGATCCAGTTTTCTTTGTACTTGTTGTATAACAGAAGAAGCATTGCAGAACCAACCGGCGGCTGAGAACGATCTGCACTCTTCTGTCCGGTACAGTAAGCAAAGTTTGGAATGAATCCATCTTCCGTACGTTCATTAGTGATCTCGATTAGGTTGCTGTAAGCAAGTTCCTTGCAGTCGCCAAATGCTGCCATCACAGAAGCAAAGTAGGTATCCCAGTCAAAGAGAACGTATCCGCCGCTTCCGATACTCCAGAGTCTGCTGACCGGAGAGATCACGCGATTATGCTTTGGATCATAGATGGTATCCCAGGCAATGGCGCATTCCATCGCCTGCATCATCCAGTCAAGCTTACCGTAAGCAGCGTGGCGGCTGTGAAGTTTTTCCTTCTTAGTTTCTACGATCTGCTGCACTTCTGCGATAGTATATGCTTTCGTGGATCCTTCTTCCCCTTTGATGGCATAAAATGCAACCGGTTCTGTTAAGGTTGTCTCGATATAATGGGTCATGGTTGGGAAATTCGGATCATTGTCTGTCAGCTCTTTTGTGCAGCGAATCTGATAGTCTGTTCCTACACCTTTTGCACAAAGCCCCTCTTCAGTCTGATCCACATGTCCCTTATGGTTCCACATATAGCCGGTTTCCAGTACTAAAAGGGCTGGCTTTGGCTGATTTTTCAGTGGAGTTACCAGAACAAAATAATTGTCGTTATCCGATGCCGTCTCAATCTGCATCTCAAGCCCACACCAGGTCAGCTTCATAGAAGTATAGCTGTCATCCAAGGCATGATCTCCCGGGAATAATACTTCGTGAGGAGTTCTTCTTGTCGGTTCCGGGAAGCGTCCGATCAGGGATTCACGAAGATATCCCCCATCACTGTACTCCTTAATACACAGGTTCATGGCCAAGGCATCCGGCATATGAACATAAGATAATACACTGTTCACATTCCAGGTCTTCCAGCCGTTTAAGTATGCTTTTTTTAATTCTTCATATTTTTCATGATATAAACGTCTGCTCATAATCATCTTCCTCATATTCTTTAATAGCGGTTGATCCATACCAGCATCTCGCCTTCTCCGCGATTATTCCAGAAACAATACGGAACTGCGGTAAGGACTGCTGCCTCTTCTCTCGCTGCATATGGCTGATAAAGCGCCCACTCCGGTTCCTGATCTTCCCACAACGTTTCAGATAAACGTACAGCAGGAACCTGTAATGTCAGGCATCCACCAAAGATATCCTTGTCATAGACTTCTGTAATCTGTGCATTTGGAGAAACATAGTAATTTCTTAAATTCTCTCCATTATCTGCCTCTTCGATACAGTACACAAGCGGTCCCTTTTTCAGTGCAAGTTTTCCAGAGTTTGCACGCAATTTCGGATGAGATATGATAAATTCCGGTTTCATATCAAGGATCAGTGTCACTACATCTCCCGCCTTCCAGTCACGCTTTAGATAGATGAATCCGGCATCGACACCTTCTTCCACTGCTTCTTTGTTGATCAGCACCTTGGTATGCTCACTCCAGTATGGATTACGAAGTGCCAGCGTAAATTCTGCATCTATTTCTATCTTAAAAGCTACTTCGTTCTCAAATGGATAACGTGTACTTACCTGAAGCTTTACTTTTGTCTCTGTAAGCTGCAGATCAATCGTAGAATCGGCATACATACAGCAATATAACGTGTTATCCTTTTTCAGACAGGTATACTGTTCCCAGCTTGCCAGAGTACGCAGGGTATTCTGCGGACAGCAGGCAACCTGATACCATCCCTGCCTTGTCGGCTTCACATGCGCAATCGTTGGATTCTTATAAGAAACTTCAGGCCAGGTTTCCAGTGGATTAACATAGAAATAATGTTCCCCGTCTAAAGCTACACTGGCAAGCACCGTATTATAAAGTGCCTGTTCTGCATAATCTATATAGATGCCCTCCCCGGTGGCCTGGAACATTCTTCTTGAAAACAATGCCAGTGCCACGGACGCACAGCTTTCTGCATAGATCGTGTCATTTGGGAGGTCATAATCCGCAGTAAAACGTTCACCACAGCATGCAGAACCAACTCCCCCAGTGATGTACATTCTTTTTCCGACCAGATTTCGGTAGATCTTCTTACATGCTTCAAAGAGGGATTCATCCCCAGTCTCCATATATACGTCCATCATGGCAGAATAAAGATACGATGCACGGACCGCATGTCCTTCTGCTGTTTCCTGCTCTCTTACCGGCTGATGAATCTGCATATACGTATGATTTCCGAAATTGTCCCAGTCACGAAAGATATTCGGACGATTCCATTCCTTATCATGCTGCTTTCTTAATACATCCGGATCCTTTCCTCTCACATCTACGAAATGCTTAGCCAGTTCCAGATATTTTTCATTTTTTGTTGTCCGATACATCTTAATCAGACCAAGTTCTACTCCCGGATGACCTCCGACCAGCATGAAATGCTCCGGTTCTTCCAGGAAGTAATGATAAAGGAAATCCGCCAAGCGGATTGCCACATTCAGTAATCGCGTTTCATTTGTCGCTTCGTAATGGGCCACACCTGCTTCTAAGATATTACCCAAACACAATAATTCATGAGATTCCAACAGATTCTTGAATTCTTTATCAGGACAATTCAGCATAAAGTAAGTCAACAGATAACCATCCTCCTGCTGTGCTCTCTCCACCAGATCAATGGTATAATCCACCCATTTTTTAATCTGCTCATCTGGCTTCTGTGCCAGACTGTAAGAAGCCGACTCGATCCATTTGAACAGGCCCTCATCCTGGAATACCATTCCGAGATGTCTCCCTTCAATATCTCCTGCAGCAACCCGAAAATCGTGGATAATACCGCTTTTCTCATCGTCATTGATCATCTTCCACTGATATGGAATCATCTTGTCGCTGAGTTTGTCCAGGTACTTTCCAAGAAATGGATCGGAAAAAGAAACATTTCCCACATTCAAGGTTTCTATATACTCTATCTTTCTCATTCCTCTACCTCTTTTCTTAGATTTTCTGGATTAAAATCCAATGTTACGGACGACTTCTTCCGCAATCTGCGCCCAGCGGTCAAGGTTTTGCGGACAGTAAGATACGGTACTGATATCCTTTAATACCAACTCAAAGTTACATCCATTACGATAAGCAGCTTCAGCGATCGTGGTGATTTCCTTGCGGATCGTCTCTTCATTAAACTTGGACATAGCTACATTCGCCGGCTGTGCTTTGGCAGCATAGACGTATCTCTTTCCAATCTGCTCTGCACAGAGATCGTACTTTGCCCATGGAGTAACGGTGATCTTTCTTAAGTTCTCAATCACTGAGAGGTTCTCGATCTGGTTGTGAAGCGGCTCACAGCATCCATAATAAACCATGCCAAATGGTTCCATGGCACGCTTCATATATGGAATGTCGAATTCCTTACGGATATCCGGAGAAGCCGATACCATAACCTGAGCAGCGCCACGTCCCCATACATCCTTTGCTTTATAATGCACCCCATCGAAATCCTTAGATGGAAGCTGTTCAGTGTAAGCAGGTGTGCTGTGAAGAAGATCCTGATCTCCTTCAAACAGATTCAATTCTTCGTACTGACGCACCTTATCCAGGAATACTTCTGTCAGCTTTTCTGCAATATCATGCATATATTCCGGACGATCCAGGAAGTCAAGAAGTAGATTTCCCACACCATGAAGTCTTGCCACATCATCCCAAAGGGTATCAAAGCACCACTGATCTCCGATCAGCTTTGCAGGTACGATATCTCCAATGATATTCTGAACCAATTCAAAACGTGCTTCAGATGCTTCTTTATCGTAAGTGATGGTCTCGTTGTGGATCAGTTCCAGACAGGCTTCATCATCCATCTGATCTGTAAATGCATGGGATACGATATTGTTGCCTTCCCCTACAGAAATCGTTTTTTCCTTGATGTCAATTCCCATACCTGTGGTATGGATGATCTTATTCACGCGGATCTTCTCAGGAACCACCATATCAAGTGGGAAATGCTTCTGTCGATACAGCACCTGACGCATCTGCATCTCGATTTCACGAAGGAATGGATCCTCACATAGAAGTGTCAGTTCTCCTTCTCCGTTTAGTTCATGCCATGGAATCTCATCCATCAGGATGACCGGACGAATCATGTGAAGGTCATTCACTGCGATGTGAAGCTTTTTATTTTCTTTATTTTTGTCGCTCTGTGCGATCTCACGATACTGAACAGCCAGTTCTCGTAATACTTTTTCATCATTTAACATATCTGTTTTCTCCTTTAATACATTAATAGAAAAATACGACTCTTGCCTCATCGGTATCCAGATTGACTCTGATTCTTACACGATTGTTATCCAGATAAGTTACTTCGTCAGCTCCGTCAACCTCTGTTGGCAGGATGTCAAGTGGCTGTGTGATATGGGTGAAGGATCCACCGCCATGTGTAAAGAAGATAACCGCACCTCTTCCATTTGCTACATTTAATTTTTCATGAATTTCCGGACTTCCGCCCTGATTTCCCTTCTGAAGTGGATACGCAAGAGTAATGTCCTCACGTACTCGTTTATATTTTTCCAAAAATATGCTCCAGCGTGCAATATCTTCCTGCTTCATCTCCTGTAAGAAGCCCCAGATTCCGTTGCCTCCAAGAGCAAAAGCTGCCATGGAATTTCTCTGTCCAAGCTCACCGCCGTGTGGGAAGAAGTGGGTCAAAAACAGGACGGATGGGATGTATGGGTCATACTTGGCCGCCTGTCTGCAGATCTGTGGTCTTGCAGGACCTGGATAGAAGAAGACATTGATGGTATCCGGCTCCATCTTCACGGTCTCCGGAATATCAAAGTTCTTAAAATATGGACCATTGTTGATCAGGAAGTACTTTCCGGCAGATAAGAACCCAAGCCCTACGAATCTTCCACCTTCCGTTACATCAAAGTCAACGATGGCTCCAGGACATCTCCTGCTGACTTCCTGGGCAATTCGGATCATCTCCAGACCCATTCGATAAGCATAAGCGTCCGCACGCTCTTTCGGAGAATTGTGTGCATCTCCATGATTATGATCCAGGCTGTCACAGCCATACTGGCCGACCGCATCCCATTTGAAATATACTACACCAAGGGACTTATTTAACTGACACAGACGCTCGATAAACATATCGCTGTAGTCAGAAACCAGACACATACCGTAGCTTTCCTCTGTCTCCCAGATCTTGCCCCAGTAGGTCTCTTCTCCCTGCCAGTTCATAACACATTCCGGATGCTTCACATACATCTCAGAAGTTCTGGAAGCTGCAATCGGATTAAACCATAAGCCAAGCTTCATGCCGTACTGATCCAGACGCTCACGCACCTTTTTCAGGTCACACGGGAAGAAGTCCTGATTCACTTCCCAGTCACCGGTCTTCTGGAACCAACCGGTATCGATTACATAGACTTCCACCCCCATCTCATGGGCAATATCAATATCGCGAAGTACAAAATCATCGTTTAAGTACTTCAGATAGGAATCATTTACAAAGTACTTCTTACCCTCCTGGTTATGCCAGGTGTTGAAAAATACATATGGCTTTCTGGAATCTCCATAGAGGCACATATCTTCCATCATGAAAGTTCGATACTTCTTAAAGAGTTCCTCTTCACAGCTTGCAAATCCGATCTCCAGCCAAGGCGCAGCGTAATCCGCAATCTTCTGACCGTCAAAATAGTTACCCTTAACAGAAGAAAGCCAGATTCCCTTCTCGTCCCTATTCCATTCTAAGAAGTGATCCGGTGCCTGTGCTCCGTGTTCGTATGCTCCAAAGACAAGCCCCATCTCATCTTCTGCAATGAGGATCGGTCCCACAAATCCCACTCCTTCACATTCTTCTGCAGTGAAATGGGTAAGTGTCGGCACGAAGCTGTGAAGGATACGGTCAAACTGGGAAATCTGAAGCTCAGTAATACCTGTACTTACAATCTGCATACCGCCATAGAAAATGTGGTCTTCTTCATCAATTCCCTTAAACTGATCTTCACCGTCAAGAACATACTTCATTCGTAAGATATCTGTATCCGGTCTTGTCTGAATGATGACTTTTAATAATCCTTTAGTGTTCGTTAAAGAGAAGGTCAATATTGCTTCTGTACCATTCTTAAATGGCACTTCTTTTGTATCTAAAAGATCTGCTGCCTCTGCCATGCCTTCGGAAAGGGGAAATGATGGCAGCTGCCAGATTCTGGTGATTCCTTTTTTAGTAATCTCAAGCAGGTTCCCCTGAATGAGACGAATTCCACATGTTGATAAATTCATAATAAAACTCCTTTTATTCGGATTGGCGATACTCTCTAGATCTGTCTTGCTGCCCAGAGGATACCCTGATACAGGATTCTTCGGAAGCTTTCATGATTGTATGCCATATGGTCATGACCTGACTGATAACAGAAAACACGTGCATCTTTGTAGTGATTTGTCCATGCTACTGAAGAGATATTCTCAGGATGGTCTGTGGTTAACAACACCTCAAGTCCTTCAATACCTTCCACAGAATCACAGAGATATGCTTCATCTGTCATGGCAAAGTCCTGAATACCCGCCATGATCGGGTGATCAATAGCCTTAACATGATACTGCATCGGCACATCCAGTCGATAATCGCGGTAAGTATCCGGGTCAAGGCCTGTGATTTCCTTCCATACCGGCCAGTTTTCAAAAGCCAGAAGAGTATGGTGAAGAACCACGATTCCCTGACCATGATCTCCAACCTGTGACATGGCAGTAAGGGCTTCCCCTTCATACCATGGGCCATCATTCACAGGGGTCTGATGCTGCATCGTGTAGAATACTACCACGTCATAAGAGCGGCGTACTTCTTCACTGCTGCTGGTAAACTGTTCTAAGTGCTGGATATAAAAATGCATTCCAGGAAATGTCTCAAACATTTCCTGGAACTGGCAAACCTGAAAGGTATGATATCCAACTACTACTGCAATTTTTAATTCTGAATTACATTCATTCCTCTTCATAATCTGCCTCTCTTCTTACCCTTATTCACTAACCCTTCAAACCTGTGAAGGAGATGCCTTCGATAAAGTATCTCTGTGCAAAAAAGAAGATAAAGATCATCGGAACGATCGCAACTGCTGAAGCTGCCATCAGAAGATTCCACGAACTGGTATACTGTCCAATGAAGTTCTGAAGTCCTAAGGAAACAGTCTTCATATAATCTTTGTCAAGATAAAGCAGAGGACCAAGGAAATCGTTCCAGGTATTCATGAATGCGAATACACCAACGGAACAAAGAACCGGCTTTGCCATTGGAAGCATAACTCTTGCATAGATCTGCAGATAATTGGCTCCATCTACAAGGGCTGCTTCATCGTAATCCATCGGGATTCCACGATAATACTGAACGACCAGAAAGATATTAAAGGCACTTCCAAAGAATGCAGGTATCAAAAGCGGGAAGTAGGTATTATATGCACCTACTGCCTGCCATCCGATAAACTGCGGAATCATCAGTACGGTATAAGGAATCATCATGGTGGAAAGAATCGCTGCAAACCAGAAGTTCTTTCCTCTGAATTCAAATCTTGCAAAGCCAAAAGCAACGAAGCTGGCACTGAAGATCTGCGCTACCACATTAATACCTGTAACAAGACAGGAGTTCAGAAAATATCTTAAGAAAGGAACTCTTGTTAAAGCTTCTTTAAAGTTTTCAAAACGAGGTACTTTTGGAAGCCACTGCATCGGCATGGTCATGATCTCACGGTCTGTCATGAGAGCGCTACGAACCAGCCAGAAAAATGGAAATATCATGATCACCGAAAACAGAATCAGAAGGATCATGCTAAGTTTATTCGTACGACCTCTTCTCATATCTATTCCCCTCCTGTCTCATAGAATACCCATTTCCTTGACGATGCAAAGAGAAGTGCTGTCAGGATTGCAACGATCACGAATAATACCCAGGATGCAGCTGCGGAGTATCCCATTCTCTGATACTTGAAAGCGTTCTGATATACCAATAATGACAAGAACATACTTGCATTGGCAGGTCCGCCTTCTGTCATAATGTAGGCCTGTGTAAATGTCTGAAGACAATTGATAATAGCCATAACGATATTGTAGAAAATGATTGGTGTCATCATAGGCACCGTAATGTTCTTAAAGCAATTCCATTTCCCTGCTCCGTCAATCTCTGCCGCCTCATAGAGATGAGATGGAACGCTCTGAAGACCGGAAAGATAGATAATGATCGTATTACCGGAACACCATAACGCGATCATTGCCAGAGAAGGCACAACCGTTCGTGGTGTGTCCAGGAATTTCATAACCGGAAGATGTGCCATACGAAGCGCACCATTGATCAGACCAAAGGTTGGATTGTAGATAAACATCCAGATTGCACAGGTTGCTACCAGAGGTATGATAGATGGAATATAGAAGATCGTACGGAAGATTGAGATTCCTTTTACCTTACTGTTCAGAAGTATCGCAACCATAAAGTCCACAATAATGATAAGCGGGACACTCAGAATTGCATAATATGCAGTTGCTTTTAAAGATTTCCAGAACAGATCATTGGAAAAGAGATCTTTGTAATTGCCAAAACCTATAAACTTCATCGGGGTAATGATGTTCCACTCCATAGTACTGAGCATCAGACTATAAAGCATAGGCCCCAGACTGAATGCAAGGAATCCAATGATTCCCGGTGTTATAAAGAAATATCCCCATTTCAGTCTTTTCTTTTCAATTGCCCCCATTTTTTTCTTTTTCAATCAGAATCACCGCCTTGTTAAGCTTTTTAAGAGGAATAGCCACCTGCCCGTTTTATGTTGCGGGCGGGTGGCTATCCGAATCAGTCAATTTTATCTGCTATTAAAATTATATCTTACCAAGCACCCTGTAAATCAGCATTCAGTTTATCTTCGATGCCTTTCAGAGCTTCTTCAGCTGTCTTTTCACCAATCCATACTTCATCAAGTGCTGGAACGAGGTCTTCATTCATAAGAACTGAGAAGTTCTTCAGAGTTACGTTTTCACCCTTACGAGATGCACTTGCAAGGATTCCGCTTGATGTAGAAGCCATAGATGCATTGTAGAGATCCTTCCATGTTGCATACAGTTCAGAAGATTCATCTAATGTACCCTTGCTGTTAGGTAATGTGTTGATAGACACGCCCTTATCTCTTGCTGCGATTACAGTGTTGTCGAAGTTAGCCATGTAAGAAAGGAATAAAGCTGCTTCTTCTGGATGTTCTGTAGCTGCAGATGCTGTAAATGCTGCAGACCAAACCATTGTACAAGGATCAGCACCATTCTGTGTAGGAATCTGAGCAATACCTACATCGAAACCTTCTGAATCGAAGTTACCCTGAAGGAAGTTACCACCGATGAACATACCAAGCTGTCCGTTCATTAACATTGCAGATGCATCAGAGAATACGCTTTCTGTTACGCCTGCTGTAGGTGCACAGTTGTGAACCTGAGCCAGGTCTGCGATGTTCTGGATAGCTGAGATAGCTTCCGGAGATGTGATGAGAAGGTTTTCACCTGCATCATCAGCGATAGATGTTCCTGCTGCGTAAAGAGCTGGTAACCAGTAGATCCAGCTGCTTGTCATTGTTGTACCAAACTGCATACAGCTGTCATAATCGAAGCCTTCGTCTGCAGGTGTCTTGCCGTTCATATCTTTTGTAAGTTTGATAGATGCATCAACATACTGATCCCATGTCCAAGCCTCTGTACCATCTGCACTTGGAGCTTCGATACCAGCTTCTGCAAGCATGTCTTTGTTATAGTAGAGTACACATGTTGTAGAACCATAGTTGATACCGTAGAGAGAATCATCAGATTTGTATAAAGCTGTGTCAACCCATACATCATCTGCATTCACACCAATCTTCTCGAATTCTGGTGCAAGATCTAATGTATTGCCTGTTGTACCCCAGTCAATTACAAGATATTCATTGAGGTATAATACATCTGGAAGGCTCTTAGCTGCTAACATAGTATTGATCTTGCTTAAGTATTCACTTTCAGCGATGTAGTTAACATCGATGTGAATGTTTGGATGTTCCGCTTCGAACTGTTCGATCAGAGCATTACCCATAGCCTGTTCAGCGTCAGCCCACCATGTGTAGAATGTTAATGTTACGTCTTCTTCTGCTGCAACATAAGAACCAAATGCCATTGTTCCGATTGCTGCTGCAGCTAATGCTGTTAATAATCCGCGCTTTTTCATTTGTAAATCCTCCTTCACAAAATTAACTGATATGTATATTATAGAAACAATAAAAGTGCTAATGTTAGTAATATTTTACCTAACTATTAGCACTTTTCTGCTTTTATTGGTGATTATGTATAATTCCGCGCATTTTTTCGACACGCAGTTGGCGTTATACCATATTTCTTTCGAAAGACCTTGGTGAAGTAGTTCTGATCTTCATACCCTACCTTCTCAGCGATCTCCGAAATCAGTATATCCGTTTTCGTAAGCATGAGTTCTGCCTGGGTAAGACGTACTTCTTCGAGATATTTTCCAAAGGTGCAGCCATACCTTTTCTTAAATTCATGAGAAAAATAGCTGGCAGAGATAAAGAACATCTCGCTGATGCTTCTGGTAGTAAGTTCCTCTCCGTAATGCTCTTCCACATACTTATGAATCTTTGAGATGGTATCCTCATCCTTGGGTTCAGAAGACCTGTTAAGTTCTGGTAGAACCGGCATCAGCTTCATCTCCTGAATATACTCATCTCCATTACGCATGCGTTCGATCTCATGAACTACATGCTCCGCCATCTGGGTAAATTCATCCATTGCGATAGGCTTCTCCAGATAGTCAAAAACTTCTGCTTTAATAGCCCTTCGCATATTCTTATAATCACTGTAACCACTGATGATGACAAATAAGGTCTGATTATCTGGATATTCCTGTCTTACCATCTCGATAAAGTCCAGACCATCTACCTTTGGCAGATTAATATCCACAAAAAACACATCCGGCCTATACAGATCATATAGTTCTTTGGCTTCTTCGCCGGTAAATGCACAGCCAAGGAGTGTGAAATCATACTCTAATGACTTAATTCTACTCTCAATACTTTTCTGGACGTAAAATTCATCTTCCGCAATACATAATGTGTACATCCTTTTATGCTCCTGATTCTAGTACATCGTTTTGCAAATATCTGTACCAATTTACTTGCCTGAATTCTCACCTGCGTCATCAGAAAAAGCTTGACGTAGCCCGCTACGTCTGCGTTTTTCTTCTTAGCAGGATGAAAATTCATTCTACGTTATTGGTACAGATAATTTTTGAA
>JAZLLO010000088.1:0-41331 GCA_045598185.1 Marvinbryantia sp. | reverse complement strand
ATAATATACTCCTACTATAAGTCTATTATACTCCTACAAACATAAAAAATCAGCAAAAATGTAATCTTTTGTATAATTACATTTTTGCTGATAAATTCAGTAAAAAACTCATATCCAGTTAAGCTTCATGAAACAACCCTATTTGAGTGATGATTTTGTAATTGTTTTTGAATCGATATATTGCGAGCTAATATATAAAGATAGTATAACTATATTAACAAAATACTTTTCGACAGATATATGGAGGAATTTATGGACAGACAGGCATACCTTTTGGAAATTGAAAAAGTCATCGCTCAGGGACCTTATTCAGATACCTGGGATTCTCTTTGTGAGCATGAAACACCTAAGTGGTATCAGAAGGGGAAGTTTGGTATCTTTATTCATTGGGGACCATATTGTGTACCTGCATTTGCGAATGAATGGTACCCAAGAAATATGTATAGAAAAGGATCTCTGGAATATCAGCATCATGTGAAGACTTATGGTCCACTTGATACATTTGGATATAAAGATTTTATTCCAATGATGAAGGCTGAAAAGTTTGACCCAGATGAATGGGCTGAACTGTTTAAGGAAGCAGGGGCGAAGTTTGTGGTTCCTGTTGCAGAACATCATGATGGTTTCCAGATGTATTCTAGTGAGTTAAGCCGCTGGAATGCAGCCGAGATGGGACCTCACAGAGATATTCTTGGTGAGTTAAAACAATCAGTGGAAAAAAGAGGTATGAATATTGGGGCATCTTCCCATCGTGCAGAACATTATTTTTATTTTAATGGCGGATGCCAGATACCGGAAGCTGATGTGAATGATCCTGCATATAAAGATCTCTACGGACCGGCAGCGGGTATCATGCGTGCACATAAAGATATCTATGATAATCCTCCAACCAAAGAGCATATGGAAGACTGGCTGTTACGCTGCTGTGAACTTGTTGATAAATATCAGCCAAAACTGATCTATTTTGACTGGTGGATCCAGCAGTATCTGTGGAAGCCATATCTGAAGAAGTTTGCAGCATACTATTATAATCGCGCTGCTGAATGGGGAATTGATGTTGCAATCGATGCAAAGTATGATTCTTTTGTACACGGAAGCGCAGTAAAGGATCTTGAGCGAGGACAGCTGGATCATATTACACCGGATCTGTGGCAGAATGATACTTCAGTTGCAAAGAATTCCTGGGGATATACAGAAGGAAATGATTATAAGAAACCAAGAGATCTGATTCTGGATCTTATCGATGTAGTAAGCAAGAACGGTGCTCTTCTCCTGAACGTAGGACCAAAAGCAGATGGAACCATTCCAAAAGAAGATGCTGATATCCTTCGTGCAATTGGTGCCTGGTTAAAAGACAATGGAGAAGCTATCTACAATACTACTTACTGGAAGATATTCGGCGAAGGACCAACAATCATTCCGGAAGGACATTTCACAGACACATATGATAAAAACTTCACAGAAGAAGATTTCCGTTTTACAGCTAAGGGCGATCATATTTATGTCTTCGTTCTGAAGTGGCCGGAAGATGGTTCCATCCGTGTAAAAGCACTTGGTCCAGAATCAAAGTACCTGAACGCAAGCATACTTGATGTAGAAGTTCTTGGTAAAGATTTACATCCAGGCTGGTTCAGAGAAAATGGTGCGTTGGAAGTATCCTGTGGAAGAGACCTGGATATGAACGATCTCCCAGGCGTATTAAAGGTTACGATTGAGTAATTGAATTGAACTATTGGAGTGCAATTAGGGTGCGAGCGTCGACCTGAATTGGAGGATTGAAATGAAGGATCAGGAATTAAAAGATTTGTTGGCGGATATGACTCTTGATGAGAAAATCGGTCAGATGCTTCAGCTTACAGGCAATTTTTTTGCGGATGATGGACTTGCAACCGGTCCGATGCAGGATATGAATCTATGTGAGGAACAGGTGAATAACACTGGTTCTATATTATCAACAGTAGGTGCTGCAAAGCTGCGTGATATTCAGAAGAGATATATGGAAAAGCAGCCTCATCATATACCACTTATCTTTATGGCAGATATTATTAATGGTTACAGAACTGTTTTCCCGATTCCGCTGGCACAGGGCTGTAGTTTTAATCCCGAACTTTCGGAAAAGATGGCTGAGATAGCGGCAAAAGAATCAGCAAGAGCAGGACTTCATGTGACCTTTTCACCTATGGTGGATCTTGTGCGTGATGCAAGATGGGGAAGAGTAATGGAATCGACCGGTGAAGATGTCTACCTGAACAGTCAGTTTTCAAAGGCTATGGTAAAAGGCTATCAGGGAAATGGTATTGGGGAAAAGGATAGAATATCTGCGTGTATCAAGCATTTTGCCGGTTATGGTGCACCGATGGCCGGACGCGATTACAATCAGGTTGAGTTATCAGAAAGAACATTATTCGAAGATTATCTGCCTGCTTATAAGGAAGGCGTAGATGCAGGTGCAAGAATGGTAATGACATCCTTTAATACACTTGGAAGAATCCCGTCCACTGGCAATAAAAAGCTAATGAAAGATGTGCTTCGGGAAAACTGGGGCTTTGACGGCATTCTTATCTCAGACTGGGCAGCTATTCAGGAACTGATTTGTCATGGAGTTGCAAAAGATGCTGATGAAGCAGCATATCTTGGAATACAGGCTGGTGTAGATATCGATATGGTAACGAACGTTTACACAAACAGTTTAAAGAAACTTGTGGAGAATGGAAGAGTGCCGCAACAGTGGATTGATGACTGTGTCTACAGAATACTTTGTTTTAAGAATGAACTTGGACTTTTTGAGAACCCATATAAGGATGCAGATGAGGAATATGATGAACAGATTCTGGCAGATGCAGATCATATGGACTTTGCAAGAAAGGCGCTCCCAGAGACATTCGTGTTGCTGAAAAATGATGGCATACTGCCACTAAAGGATGAGACAGACGATACTTCTAAGATTCATTTCGCTTTCATAGGACCTTACATGACAAGTAAGAAAGTGTGTGGTTCCTGGACGTTATTCAATAAGAATGATGATAATGTTTCGCTTTTGCAGGCACTTCAGGAGCGTAAACTACAGTGTGAATATACTGTAGATGAAGGATGTACGATTCTGGCAGCTGATCAGCACATGGTAGGTTTTCAAGGAGAGGTCAACAATCAGGTGACAGAAGATGAAATAGAAAGAATGATGTCACGTGCAGTAGAGAATGCCGGTAAGGCTGAGATAGTAGTCATGGCTATCGGGGAACATCATCAGATGACAGGTGAAGGTGGTTCCAGAACAGAGATAGGAATACCGGAGCATCAGCTTGAATTATTCAGACGTGTGGTTGCTGTGAATCCGAATGTTGTAGTTGTAAACTTTAGCGGCAGACCACTTGATCTGCGTGAGATCTCCAAAAAATCGAGAGCGGTATTACAGGTATGGTTCCCTGGCACAGAGACTGGACATGCGGTAATGGATGTACTTTTTGGTGATTCAAGTCCGAGCGGAAGATTGTCTATGAGCTTCCCATATAATGTGGGACAGGTGCCGGTATATTATAGTGAATTCAGTACTGGTCGTATGTATCATAACGATGACAATCGATTCACCTCAAGATATATCGATGCTCCGAATAAGCCTTTATATGTCTTTGGACACGGTCTTGATTATACCAGTTATAGTTACAATAATCTGAAACTATCATCTGATCGTATATCGGATGATAGTAAGATTACAGTAAACGTAGATGTTACGAATACAGGTGACAGAGCTGGCAAGGAAGTAATACAGATGTATATCCAGGATATGGTAGGATCAGTTGCAAGACCTGTCAGACAGCTAAAAGGCTTTAAAAAGATAGATATCGCAGCAGGAGAGAAAGTCACAGTGTCGTTTGATATCAGTGTGGATATGTTAAAGTTCTATGATATTGATATGAATTATGTGGAAGAACCGGGAGAATTTACGGTATATGTCGGTCATGACAGTGATGCAGAACTCTCAGCGGTATTTACATATACGATTTAATAAAAGACTTGTATTTTTGGCTTTAAAGTGATACTATGATAAAGAAATAAAGCAAACCGTTGATGGAGATTAGTAGCAGTTGGTTCATTTCTTACAGAGAGTTTCGGGTGGTGGAATCGAGACAGAAAGACAATCGTGAATGGACTCTGGAGGGCGAACAGAACAGCATAGCTTAGTATGAGAGACGGAAGTGATGCTCCCGTAGAAAAGGCATCAGCACATGATGGTGTGCATGAGTGGATACGTACAGCGTATCAAGCCGGGTGGTACCGCAGGTTTATGAATTCAGATTCCTGTCCCAGCATAAAGTAATCCTTTATGCTGGGTTTTTTTGTGTAGAAAACTTCGTTTCTATACAAAAAAAGCTACGCTAGGGGGCAAGTACTTTTTATCTAAAGAAAAGAGAGGAGAAAACATGGAACAAAAAGCAAGTTTTAAAAATGGTTATACGTTTAATCGTGTAATCAATGGCTGCTGGCAGCTTTCAGCAGAACATTGCCTTCAAGGACAACTGGACTATAAGGATGCTCTCAAAGCATTTCATATGCTGGTTGATCAGGGCTTTACAACATTCGACTGTGCTGACATCTATACAGGTGCAGAAGAATTATTGGGTCAGTTTGTTAATGAACTGAAGGCAAGTGGTAATTATAAGGAAGAGATGATTCAGATCCATACCAAATTCGTACCAGATAAGGATGTTCTTCCGGTAATCAACATGGAATATACAGAAGGCATCGTTGATCGTTCTTTAAAAAGAATGCATCGTGAAGCTCTGGACCTGGTACAGTTCCATTGGTGGGATTTCAGTATTCCTGGCATGATGGAGACGGCATTTGACCTGGTAGAGTTACAGAAAAAAGGTAAGATCCGTAACATCGGTATGTGTAACATGGATACGGAGCGACTGAAGATGATGGTAGATGCCGGTATCCCGGTTGTTTCAAATCAGGCACAGTATTCTATGTTTGACCGTCGTCCGGAGCGTTCTCTTCTGGAATACAGCAAGGAACATGATATCTATACTTTCTGCTTTGGTACTTTGGCAGGAGGATTCTTAGATGAGCGCTATATGGGTAAGGAATATGAAGCTCCAGAGACACGTTCTCAGGTAAAATATATGCAGATCATCGAAGATTCTCTTGGATGGGATGGCATGCAGAAGTTACTTCCTGTACTGAAGTCAATTGCAGATGCACATAATGTAAGTATCGCGAATGTCGCTGTACAGTATATCCTCCGTCAGCCAAGTGTTGGTGCTGTTATGGTAGGAACAAGAAATTCAAAACATGTAGAATCGAACCGCAGAACTCTGGAATTTGACCTTACACAGGAAGAGATGGATATCATCCGTAACTTTATCAATCAGTATCCAACACCGGAAGGGGACTGCTATGATCTGGAGAGAAATTCTCCAAGATACAAAGGTATCATTCTTACAGACCGTAACAATGTAGAACACTAATGAAAGAGTAAGAGAAAGAAGGGACAACAATGGCAAAAGAAAACAAACTTACTTTTAGAGGAGGCATTTACATGTCTTTGATTCCTGTTGTAATCTATGTAGCATTTTGTATGCTGCTGTTTATCGGATTCAAAGCATTCAATATGGAAGCATTAGCAGTTGGAGGATTCCTTGCACTGCTAATTGGCGGTATCTTCTGTACCAGTTATCGTGATTTCTGGGATAGCGCAGTTCGTGGTATCTCTTCTATTACCGCAGTATCCGTAGTTATCATCCTTTTGATGGTTGGTATGTTCAGCGCACTTATCAAGACCTGCGGTCTTTCCGGTGGTTTTGTATGGATCGCTAATTCTGTAGGTATGAAAGGTGGTATCTTCGTAGCATTTACTTTCCTTGCTACCTGTATCGTATCCACTGCAACAGGTTCTTCTATCGGAACTATGTTTATCGCATTCCCTATTTTCTTCCCAGCAGGTATGCTGCTCGGTGCCAATGAAATGTTTATGGCAGGTTGTATCGTTTCCGGTGCTATCTTCGGTGATAATCTGGCACCTATTTCAGATACAACAATCGCATCAGCTTCTACTCAGGTATTCAAAAATGGAACTCCTGCCGATATCGGTGGTGTTGTTACAAGCCGTTTAAAATATTCTGCAGTTGCAGGTCTGATCTCAATTGTTATTTTTGCAGTATTCGGCGGCATGGGCGGAACTTATCAAGGCGGAACAATCGAAGCCGCAGCAAATCCTGCTTCATTGATTATGCTGATTCCTGTTGTAGTTATGCTTTTTACTTCAACAAAAACACGTAATATTTATGCCGGTATCTTAGTTGGTCTGTTTCTTGGTATTATCGTTGGTCTTGGAGCAGGACTTTTCACAATGTCAGATGTATTTGCAAATGATGCTGCTAACAATGCTGCTGTAGGTTTCCTGATTGATGGTGTTAACAATATCCTTCCTACCTGTGCACTTGTTATCTCTGTATTTGGTATTATGGGTATCCTTACAGATGCAGGTATGCTTGATCTTATTGCTGAAAAGATTCTTAGCAGCAAGCTTGCACAGACAGACAGCGGTGCAGAGATTGCATGTATGGTTGGTATCTCTATTACAACTATTCTTCTTGGTGGTGTAACAAGTGCTTCTATTCTGACATTTGGACCAATTCTTAACCGCATTGGTTCTGCTAAGAATATTCATCCGTATCGTCGTGCGAACTTACTGGATGGTACGGCAAACAGTTTACCTTCCATTGTTCCATTTATGAGTGTATTTGTATTTATCGGCGCAGCGTTGACCGGTATGTCTCCAGTTGTCGTTGCAGGCGGAACAATCTATGCATTTGCTCTGTTTTTTGTATTCCTGGCAGCTGTTATTACCGGATGGGGACGCCAGAAGGAGAAATAAGATGGATGATACCTTTACCCTTTATGATCTGAAGGTTGAAGTGATAGAAGGAGACAAACCAATGGTTTGCAGTCACAAAGTAGGTGACTACTTTCTGGTAGAAGGAGAGAATCTGGTATTTCCGGAAGGAACCAGCTTTTCAATGTATTCTTTAAGTGCACTGCTCCCGCTTCTTCCTGCTAAACAAAGAGAACTTCATCCAAATGACTGGATGCTTTCTGACTGCGATATCGCTTGCCCGGATCCTAACTGCGGTGCCAGATTTCGCATAACAAGAGTAGGAAAGAGAATTCAGTCTCATTCCGTATGTACGGTAGTTCCTCTGAAATAATAGTATAAATAAGTAAAACAGCTTCTTCTGAAGATACATGATTTTTATAATCGTATATTTGGGAAGAAGCTGTTTTTGATGTAAAAGTTAATTTATGTGTGTAGAAGCTCACGAAGTCTTCCGGCCGTGATACCGGTATACTTTTTATAAACTTTATAAAAATAAGATTCTGAAGAAAAACCTACCTGCTCACTGATCTGCCGTATAGTAAGATCCTGACGTTCACATAATAAATTTGTCCCTGCATGAATTCTTGCAAAAGTAAGAATCTGCACAAAGTTAAAATTCAGATATTTCTTTAGTAATCGACTTAGGTAGAATGGACTGACTTCTGCATATCTAGCTACATTCTCAAGAGAGATATCTTCGGAATAGTATTCCCAGATGAAATCAAGTGCTTTTAATACGATAGAAAGACGATGATCCTGGGAATCAACAGAGATTTTACCACGAATCAGTTCCATACCGATGTGTACGAATCGTTCAGGTTCGATAAACGGATCCTGAATTCCAAACAGGTTAAGCGAGTAGTAGGAGACTTGTTTATCTATTTCAGAAAGACAATTCCGAAAAATGCAGTTAAGAAGCATATTAAGTTCACTGACTTGAAGCTGATTTTTCCGCATTTGTCGGATCCATTCTGTCAGGATATTTTCTGCTTCGTCCCAACTATGATCAAGGATAGCCTTCTTCACTTTTTTCTGAGTCTGAACATATAGCAGCATATTGTTCGTCTGAAGAGGTGTCTTCTCGAAGAATAATATGTTATCCATGCGCATCTTGTTATCTTTATTCAGTAGATATTGACATTCATTCCAAAGATCAGAAGAATTCTCATAAGAAGGAGCCCAGGAGCTGACAAAGAATGAAAGATCCATTTTGGGGAGCTTTTGAGAAAATATTTTTATATAACCATTTAACCAGTCTTTGTAATTCTGTATCGTCAGCTGAGCATCCGGAAAAAGAAGAATACAGATTACATTTTCATATTTTTTCACGATTCCGGAAGCATAATGCTGTAGCTCCTGTATCGTTTTCTGAATTTGAAGAAAATACAGCTCAGTAATCACATTGTCCTCTTTGACAGTAATTAATATACAACCTTGATCCTGAAAAATGATTTCAGAACTATCTATCCACAGATTAAGACTTTCTGGTTCCGGAGCACCAAGAAGCAGCGATGATATCATATTCTGCCCTGCAACACGGTGCAGGCGGATTCTGTCAATTACAGCACTTGTCAGGTGAGATTGTTTATATGTTTGTCTTTGTTTCTCGTTCCATATTTCATTTAGTGCATTGACGAGTAATTCTTCCGAAATGGGTTTCATGAAAAAATACTTCACGCCCATATCCAGAGCATTTTTTGCATAGGCAAAGTTTTCTGTAGCGGTATATACGATTAACTGCGCAGAAGGGTGATGTTCTCGCACCAACTTTAGAATATCCATTCCATCGATTCCGATAACATCCAGATTCACAAGAAGAATATCAGGTTTCTCAACTTTTGCCAGTTTTAAGCCTTCATACCACTTGGAAGGTGACGGGAGAATATGGCAGGTAGGAAAATGATGCTTAATCATAGTTTCAAGATTCAGACATTCGAACAACTCATCAATTAGTAATAATTTCATATATGCAAGCCCTTAAGTCATAATTATTACTTCAATTATAATGAAAAATGGCTGCTGTATTCTACTACAGCAGCCATATATTTTTATATTATTTTGTCATATGTATTGAGATTACATGTCAAGTTTATCTCTAAGGAAACTTAATGCAGCATCATTTACATATTTACCAAGATTTCCATGTCCTGCAAGAGAGTTAACCATTAAGTAAGACTCAAGACCAGCCTGGATATATCTTTCATGTAATTTCTCTGCCTGAGCAACAGCTACACGACCATCTTTACCACCATTAGCAATGAAGATAGGGCAGTCATCTGTTGTTACGAAGTACATTGGGCTTGCAAGTTTGGATAATTCAAGATATTCGCCATAAGGTGTATCTGGATTATACTGTTCAGCTCTAAGAACGCCCATACCCTGACCTTCCTGATTGAAGCCAAGAAGCTGAGATCTTGCTGAATCATAAGCATCTACCTGGTAATAAGCTTCTGTAGCGTTGATATTGTAAGGTGTGTCATAAAGGTCTGTACTTAAGTTGATGAAATCTGTCATACCAAAGAAGTCTGCACATGCAACAACACGGCTTGACTGATCAAGATTTCCACCGCTTTCACCTTCAAGTTCAGCAACATCACCAGTAACAGCAAGTAATAATGCAAGATGTGCACCTGCTGATGTACCGGAACTTGCAATACGTTCTGGATCAATACCATACTGTTCGGCATTAGCTCTCAGGAAACGGATAGCACCCTTACAGTCTTCGATCTGTGCAGGATAAGGAGCTTCCTGGCTAAGACGATAATCAATCGTACATACAGTTGCACCTTCATCAACAAGACTCAATAAGTTTACAAGCTGCTGATTATCCCATTTTGCAGTGAATTCTTCTTCACATTTGTAAGAAGCTTCCCACCATGCTCCACCATGGATAAATACGATTACAGGAGAATTCTCAGTAACGTCTTCTGACTGATAGATATTCATCTTCAGTTCATGTTCTTCACCAGACATTGTTGGAACAGTACCAACCACAACATCTTCATACTTTGGAGTTCTTTCGATTGGTTTGTTTTCCCATACAAGAGCATCATCAGCGAATGCAACAGTACCAAGTGATGCAGCTGCAAGACCAGCAACCAGTAATTTGTTTCTCAATTTCATATCCATGTCCTCCTACCAGGTAATTATAGCTATATTATAATTGCAGAGATAAGAAAAGTAATCTCAAAATACTTGCCTGAATCATGGAAAAATCTGATTAATACAGATGTATAAAATTGTCATGTATGTAAAAATTTGTACATTATAAATCTTATTATTGGAAAGTCAGATAATATTGACAACTCATTTGTATCATGGTATATATGTTATATCTGAATATTACAATTGTTTTAATTTAAGATTCATTGTTCAATTATCGCGAATATGATTTCTATTTCATATATTTCATCTGTTCATTCTATATCTAAAAGATGAAATTTTTATAAGAAAAAGGAGATTATAGATATGATGAACAAAATGATGAAGAAATTAGCAGTATTATTTACAATTGGAGCACTTGCTGTAGCAGGTAGCGTAGTATCAGTTAATGCAAATGATGGTATGAGCGTTCGCTTTTCTATCGAAACTGTATATGGTACAAGAACATGCTGTGTAGACGGTGCGAATATCAGAACAGAACCATCCACAAACGGTGCTATCATTGGTGGATTATCATATGGTGAAGTTGTTAATATCAGTGGTGTAACAGATAATGGTTGGGTACTCCTTGCAGATGGTGGCTACGTAAGAGCAGACCTTCTTACAACAGAGACAATTACTCCAGCTAATGATAATGTTAACCCAGATTATACATGGATCAAAGAAACACACAGCTCTAATTCTTCAAGAATTAAAGCTGAGCGTGGTTATATGTCACACGACAATGACACATTTACAGTTAATGTAGCCAGCGGTTACCTTGCTCTTAGAAGCAGTGCTGTAACAGATCCTTCAAACGAAATCGCACAGCTCTCAAATGGATCAATGGTTCATGTACAGAGTTATGGTGAACAGTTTGATTATGTATATGTACCAAGTCTTGACATGTATGGTTATGTGAATAATGATTACCTTATTGGTTAATCAAAATGACAATTGAATAGGAGGATGTTGCCGGGGATTACTTGTTGATCCCCGGTATTTTTTCAGGAGGAACATAAAGATGGACAACATTATGCAGTTTTTATATGAGCATAAAGATGATGCTTATGGAGACTTTCAGAAGAACCTGACACCGAATCTGACAAGAGAGGACTTTATCGGAGTTAGGACACCGATCCTTAGAAAATACGCAAAAGAATTATATAAAAGCGAATCCTATGAAGAGTTTTTGAATGAGCTTCCTCATAGATATTTTGATGAAAACCAGCTCCATGGATTCATTATCAGTGAGATGAAGGATTTTGATAGTTGTATTGAGAGACTGGAACAGTTTTTGCCTTATATCAATAACTGGGCAACTTGTGACCAGACATCACCAAAGGTATTCAAAAAGAAGAAAAAAGAACTTTTAGAATCTATTCCGGGATGGATTGCCTCGGGTCAGACCTATATTATACGATTTGGTATTGGGATGCTGATGGAGCATTTTCTGGATGAGGATTTTAAAACAGAGTATCTTGATATGGTAACAGCTATCAGGTCAGAGGAATACTATGTGAATATGGAGATTGCATGGTACATGGCAACAGCCCTTGCTAAACAATGGGAAGCAACGATTCCATATATAGAGAAGCAGACAATGGCCGACTGGACGCATAATAAGACAATTCAGAAGGCAAGGGAAAGCAATCGTATCAAACTGTCAGATAAGGAATATCTAAAGAGCTTAAAAGTAAGATGAGTCGTTGGGGAAAGTTCCCCAACGACTCATTCTGTCTTTTCGCCATTCTTTTCTGTTATAATTTCTTCGGTTTTTACATCAGGTATTGCAAAAATGGCTGCATCTACAGGGATGATATCTTTTTCGCCTTCGTGTACGACCACCTGTGGGAATGGGATACATACATCGTTTTCATCAAAGATCCGTTTGGTAAGCAGAAGCATAGCACGCTGCACACGGCCTACATTCTGCTGATTCGTAAGATAAGAAGTCATACGCAGAGTAACTCCGCTGCTGCCAAGCTGAATAACTCCATGAATGTAAGGAGGTTCTTCCATCTCAGGGATTTCTCTCATATAACGGTCAGAACTCGATTGCAGAATTCGAAGAACACGTTCAAGATCTTCGCGATAAGCGACATCTACGGTACAGATAGCACCGCTCATCCCATGGCTCCATACGGTGATACCGCTTAATGCGGAGTTATGAAAGATCTTAATATCATCCGCCATGGAAACACTGGTGGTTCGAACACCGATCTCTGTGATCTGTCCGCGGAAATTATCGATAGTAACCCAGTCACCTACACCGAATTTCCCTTCAAAAACAATAAAGAAACCGGATAGAAGGTCATTGATTACGCTTTGTCCTGCAAATGCAAGCGCTGCACCGGCTAATCCAGCACCGGTGAGAAGAGAATTAAGTTTCACTCCAATCTGCACCAGAGAATAAACAACAATGAACACCAGAGATCCGAATTTTACCATACTGCATACCAGATGACCGATCGTGATACCACGATTACTGGTTCCTTTAGCAATGATCATGACAATCTTCTGTATCAATGAATTGAAGATACGCACAGTGATGAATGCAATTAATATCTTTGTAAAACTGAACAGGTTAAGTCCATCTTCCCATTCATTACTTAAAAGATAACGTGTCAATGCATTTTTCGAAATGAACCCATCCAGAAGAAAGATTACTATAAGAAGAATCAAAGCGATGTTCACGATGGATCGAATAGATTTATGGAATGTTCCATCGCGCAGCTTCTCAGGAATATGATGCATACGAATATGATGGTTAACATCAGAAGTCATTGCATTGTCGTAATAGCATGCGGTTAGCAGAACCAGAACTCCATAGATCAGGATAAAACTGAACACTTCAACAAAGATGGACTGCAGGAAAGAAAGCAGGATATATCGAATAGGCAGGGCTCTGATCAATAGTAGATCATCATGCAGTAACGTATTGATATAATATATATGTCCATTTAGTCTGTGGATACCTTGATAAGGAACCGAAACAGAAGCAATGCCTTCCCAGTCATTCTGTAAACAGATAAGCTCTTTCTTTTCTGTGACAGTATAGAGATTTTCAGGTGAATTGACATTTAAATAATACTTCTCAGCTTCTCCAAAATCGCAGGAATCAATACTGTTGGAAAAAAAACTATAGTTCGTTAACAACTGATCAATATTCTGGCCAACAGTAATACGTAGAATGAAGGAATCACTCAGCCTTTTATATAAATGGGTTAAATCGTAGGCTCGATATGTATTTGAAGCGAAATCATCATTATTATTATTCAGGAATTCCAACGCATCTGCATCCGAGAATAGATTAGGATTTAGCTCATAATCGATGTTATACAGATTGGATGATATAATAATACCGTTCTTGTCAATAACACTAATCTCACTTATCTCCAGAGAACCACTATTGTTACAGATTCGTTCCAGTCCATCTGGTTTCATCATATCAGGAACATTCTCATACGCAATAGCAAGCTGTGAAGAAAGCGTGGCTTGGGCGGATGTTATGTATGCATCTATATTAGTTGATATAGTAGAATCGGATTCTAACATAGTATCGAGACACTCGAGACTTGAAGCAGCTCTCATGTTCTGTTCACTGAAATTGGTTAGCAGGTGGATATATGCAGTTGTCAGCGAAGCAATAACGATACTTATAATCAAAAGAGCACTCAGATGATAAAAGTATTCCAGGTTCAGAACATAATGACGAAAGAACACACGTTTATTTGCAGTAGATTGCAAATCTTCTTTGTCGTAGATACGAATCGCATACATACACATGGTATATGCGATAAGAGGAATAAAGATCAGCACAACAGACAAGTCTCTGAACACATCTCTGATAATGATTCCAGGATCAGCATATGCTACAACAAGGATATGATCTCTTGGATGAATTTCTTTGTATGGGAAATATCCCATCTCTTCATTGTAACCGATGTGAATTCCAAAAAACTCATTGGGAACATAGGAATTCGGATGCGTAGTAAGAAATTCCTCAGGGGATAGATCCTGTATTGCATCAACACTGTTTAATAACAATTTTCCATTGCTCGTATTCCAGCATAATACGTTTTCTGAAGGTGATGGAATATCAAGAGGCTCCCATATGATTCTGTCATAAGGTACAGGCTCGTTCATGATAAACCAGCCATCCTCCAGATGTCTGCAGGTGTAGATCTCGTTATCTATAATATAATAAGTTAACGTGGGATCCTCTTTGAGAACGTTATATATTGCTTTTAAAGGGGGAGCCTGGCTGTCAGATATTGAGGCTCCGTTATGACTAATAAAGTAAAAAGAGCGAGTAGGAAATAAAGAATGGCAATAATTCAAGGTTTCAACATTTATTTCTCTATTCTCCAGCATTCTGCTGTAGATATCGATATAAAGCAGGTTGGCAGATTTTTCATAATCTGCAATGATATCAGTACCTTCTTTGTGCTCTCTGTAAAATGTAGAAGTACTCTTGAGAGCATGATCGAGTCTTGTATCGACCTGTCTTACAGCGAAACGAAAACGAAGATAGGTTACAGTAGATATAGATAATAAGGTCAGGAACAGGCAAAGAAATACTGCAACAAATCGTCGATGTTTGGATAAAAATTTCATAATGTCTACCTTTCGCAATGGAAATTCAGAGTTTCTGTTTTGCATATACTTTATTGTATAATATATTGCGGGTTACATCAAGAAATTATAATGATTCAATTTATTGAAGAGAATTATATGGTCATGTATTGACATAAAACAGTCAGTTGAATACAATCAATTGTGATCAATTAATGAATAACTAGTTTTTTAGCATAAGGAGAAATAATGGATTGGATAATAAGTGTCTTGATAAAAGTAATTGTTTTCTTCTCGGGTCTGTCAAAACCTCTTTCAAAACTTGGAATAGGTTCGTATGAGGAATGGACACCTGGGAAGAAGATAAAAATGATTTTGGTTGGCTATAACGGGGCAAGAAATACAGGAGCGGATGCGAGAGTTATTGCAATCGTTAAACAGATAAAGGAGATCTTCGGATCAGAGAATGTTGAGATTACGGTAATGACCCTTAACAGACAGATGATGGAAGGATATTTTGATCCGGATGTGAAGCTTTATGAATTCAGTTCTATCTTTTTACTTGATCTTTATCGGATCTGCTGTGTCAGTCATGCTGCCATTATCTGTGAAGGTTCAACTTTAAAAAGTACCTTTGCTAATGCACTTACTTTGTTTTTCTGCGAAGCATCCGGAATAATGGCAAGACAGGGAAAACCATGTATAGCATACGGTTCGGAAGTCGGGACGATGGAACCATTTCTGGAAAAGTTTTCTTCTCAGATCTGCAGGGATACGTACTTTATCACAAGAACAGAAGAATCGCAGAATGCATTGATATCACTTGGTTTACGGGGATATGTGGGCACTGATACTGCATGGATCTATGATGGTATGATTGACAGAGAATCAGCGCTGGATCTTTTAAGAAAGCAAGGATGGGATGGAAAAAAACAGCTGCTTGGAATCGCAGTGATCGATCCATTTTGCTGGCCGGTACGTGCTTCACTTAAGAAATGGATGAAAGGAATCCTTACCGGACGTATGAAAGGCAGATATGATAGATGGTACTTTTTCAGTGATAGTCCGGAAAGGCGGGCTGCTTTTCGATATTATAATAATTCTATTGCAAAAGCGGTTCGAAGATTCCAGAAGGAGAAAGATATATTTCCCGTACTTATCGGTATGGAAAAAATGGATGTTAAGGCTTGCGATGCTTTGCGTAAAAGATTGCATATGCCATGTGCAGCCTTTTGTTCCGGTGATTATTCTGTAGATATCATGACAGGTATCTTAAATCAGCTTTCCTTACTTGTTACGTCCAGATATCATGCATCAGTACTTAGTATGGAAAGTGCAGTTCCTGTCGTAGCAATCTCCATGGATGAACGTCTGGACAGTCTTTTCCGGGAACTTTCTTTTGATAAGAAATATCTTCATCATGTTGCAGACAGCAATCTGACAGAGAAGCTTTTGCTTTCCATGCGTGATGCAGATAATAACAGACAGGAGATTGCAAAGCATATATCAGAACAACGATTACAATATCAGAAAACATTAAAAAGAATGGGAAAATTCCTTAAGCAATATATTGACAGGAGGTTATCATGACAGATGCTGTATTTATTACCGGTGGAACGGGATTTCTGGGAACAGAGATTATAGATCGATTTGTAACGACAACGGATAAGAGAGTTTATGTACTGGTGCGGGCAAAGGATCAGGAAACTGCATCACATCGATTGAAGGCTGCCTGGTATCATAATAAAAATCTGTATGACAGTATTGGTGAGCAGATCATCCCAGTAACCGGTGACTTTACGGTTCCGGGACTTGGAATAGAAAGTGAATTAAAAGCATTGATTCAGAGCGAAGTGAGTCTGATCTTTCATTCGGGTGCTGAGATTGGGCTTCAGAAACCAGGAGATGTATTCGACCAGGTTAACAGAGAGGGGACAGAGCATGTTTGTACTTTTGCACGCGAGATTTCGAATCTGAAACGATTTATCTTTATCTCTACGGCTTACGTGGCGGGTCAGCAAAAAGGAAGAATTATGGAATCACCTCCGAAAGGAGAGATGTTTTCCAGTTTGTATGAGAAGAGTAAAGCCATGGCTGAAGAACTGGTGCGAAGTTCTTCCCTGCCATGGACGATCTGTCGCCCGGGTATGATCGTAGGACATTCAAGAACAGGAAGAGTAAAGAATTTTAATACAATCTATTATGTGTTAAAACTGATGCTTACGGGAAAACTCCCGATGCTTCCTGTTCGAAAGGATCTGGGACTTAATCTTGTTCCGGTAGATTATGTTGCAGATTGTACTGTAAAGATTGGTTTATCAGAAGAATCTGAAGGACGTATCTATCATCTTACATGTCCAAAAGAGATGCAGCCAAAGGCAGGGGAACTGGCTCCTTATGTCTGCGACTGGGCGAATAAGAATCTGGGCTTAAGTCTTGCCAAGCCGCTTTTTACATCGATACCAGCCTTAAAAAATGCTGGTATCTCCTATAATCAGAAGATGGGGGACAGGAAAAAGAATCTGATTACGAATCTTCTGACATTATTGCCATATTTTTATGGAGAACAGGACTTTGACCGCAGCAATACCGATGCACTGACAGGACCTTATAGTCTCGATTGGAAAACATATATTGATCCATTACTGGAATATGCATGCAGAAAGAACTTTATGCAGCAGACGGAACGTACTGTATTCGAGCAGGCGAATGTAAGAAGAGACAGTAAGCATTATCCGGTCACTTATTATGATGTAAGTGCCGACGGAATCCGAAAAGTATCAGGAGAACGTGTGAATAAAAGGATAAGAAAGATATGTGCTGCTTTATGGGCCTGGGGAATCCGTAAAGGGGATAAGATAGCGCTCACCGGCATCAATTGCATTGAATATATGATGCTGGATCAGGCGATTGGATTGATAGGAGGAGTCACTGTTCCTATCTATTATACGACACCGATAGAAGAAGTAGAACTTCTTCTGAATCGAAGTGGTGCCAGATGGTTCTTTGTAGGCGATAAGAGAATCATGGAAGGCATTCAGAATCTGAATAGTGATGTACGGGTTGTTTCATTTTCTGTTGCACAGGAGATTGTGAGTTCAAGAACTATGCGCTGGGAAATGTTTCTGTCAGAAGGAAAAAGACCGACACCAGTGCAGGCACCAGATCCTGAGGATCTTGCAACGATCCGCTATACCTCAGGAACTACAGGAGAGCCAAAAGGCGTTATGTTTAATTACCATCAGCTTGGATGGATGGGCGAAGTGCTGACGAATCTCCTTTCCTGGAAAGGACGCAATCATGAGATGCGTTACCTTTCATTTCTTCCGGAAAGTCATGTTGTGGAAGGTATTCTGGCTTCTTATGCTCCTTATTATATGCTGGCAAAAGTAGATTTTTATTTCCTGAATGATTTTGGTTCCCTGGTCGATACACTTCCAAAGGTTCGTCCAACTGTTTTTTTCTCTGTACCAAGATTCTATGAAAAACTCTGGGATCAGCTGGCAGCGAATAAGATCGGACAGAAGTATCTGACTATGAAGGAAGGGCCGGCAAAACGAGCAACAGCTGCTGTTTTACGTAAAGTTATCCTGAAGAAAGCTGGTCTTGATGCCTGTGAACAATTGATCGTAGGTTCTGCGCCAATCAGCGAGGCGTTACTCTTAAAGTTCCGTGACCTTGGTATTGAGATTCATAATGCATATGGACAGACAGAGGCACCGCTTATCACTATCAATCGTCTTGGTGATAACGTGATCCCGTCTATTGGAACGCCACTTCCGGAAACAGAAGTAAGAGTAGAAGAGGATGGAGAACTGATCGTAACAGGACCACAGGTTTGCCTTGGATATTATGGTCTTGAGACTGATACGATTCAGAACGGTGTTTTAAAGACTGGTGATCTTGGAAGTATAGATAAACGTGGACATATTACATTGTATGGTCGTAAGAAAGAGATGATCATCACTGCCTATGGTAAGAATATCAGTATTCCAAAGATTGAGGAACGGCTCAAGAACATTCCGGCAGTCTCTGAAGCGGTACTGATCGGAGAGAATCGTCCATACTGTACAGCGCTTCTTTGGCTCGAAGGAGATGCCGGCAACCTGGAAGAGCAGATACAGGATATGAATAAGGATCTCTCCCACCCGGAACAGGTGAAGAAGTATCGAATCATAACGCAGCCACTTAGTATCCAGAAGGGAGAACTGACACCGAACCTGAAAGTAAAACGTGGGAATGTGGAAGCACATTATCAGAAAGAGATTCAGGAGATGTACCAGTGAGAATATACATTTTTAAGAAATTCCTGGATTTTCTGGAGAGACATTCATTTGGGCTGATTGCCCGGATACAGATACAGATCCTTTTACTTGCAACTGCAAAAGGATTTCAGAAAAAAGCAAAGATCATTTTGTTTTCGAAAGATTGTCTGGAAGAATATGCAAAGTTTACAAAAGCATGCATGAAGAACCAGTCAGACCAGAAAAGACTTTTCGGTATCTCTTACGAACTTGGAAGAAGGATTCGAGAGATTGCAGGATTCACAGATAAAGGAGACTTGCAGAGACTGGTATTTTATCTTTACCGGAATATAGGTATAACTATGACAGGAGATATTCCGGGAGAGGTGCATGTTTTAAACTGTTATTTCAGTCAGCTATATTCATCTGCAGAGTGCAGTGAGATCTCAGCTATGGATGCCGGAATCATTGCCGGAATCTGCGGGAATGGGACATTAATATTTACACAGAGGATTACAGAAGGATGTCAGTATTGTAAAGCACATTTTGATCCATTAGGGACGGTTTTGCCTGGCACGGCGAGCACTTACTCGTGTGCCAGTCAAAACCGCTCTTAGTGGGTCGGGCGTGCTTGAAAGGAGCAGACAGATGAAAAGACAAAAGACAGCAATAGTAATAGGTACTGGTGCAGGTGGTGCGACCATTGCAAAGGAATTGCAGGGAAAGTATCAGGTGACAATATTAGAGGTGGGGAAGGAATTCAAGCCATTTTCTTATCCGATTAATTTTTTTGCAAAACTGCGAAAAAGCGGACTTTTCTTTGATGAACGTCTGATTTGTCTTTTGCTGCCGAATATGATCATAGATAAGACAAAAGATATGGTGTTAGTACGTGGTTTTGGTAAGGGAGGAACGACGACACTCGCAACAGGAAATGCAGTTCGGTATGACGCTGACCTGAAGGAAATGGGTATTGATCTGGACAAAGAATTTGAAGAACTTTACAGGGAACTTCCGATTACAACAGAGCATCAGAAAAGATGGACAAAAAGTACAAAAAAGATGTATTCCCTGTTTGAAGAGATGGGGTTAAATCCGGTTATCACACCGAAGTTTCTGTGTGCACAGAAGTGTGTTGGTTGTGGACATTGCGCAATCGGATGTCCAACAGGAGCCAAGTGGGATACAAGAGTCTGGATAGATGAAGCGGTAGAAAAAGGTGCACGACTTATTACCGGATGTAAAGTAACTGATCTTGTTATTAAAGATGGAAAAGTCAATGCTGTAAATGCAAGAAAAGGACTTAAGAAGGTTCAGTATCAAGCAGATCTTGTGATACTGGCAGCAGGAGGTCTTGGAACACCTGTAATCCTTGAGAACTCAGGTATAGCATGTGAGAAGTCCCTCTTTGTTGATCCTGTGCTGTGTGTTGCAGGTCCACTTCCTGGAATCCGCCAGGATCATCAGCTTCTGATGCCATTTATCAGTCAGCAGGATGGATATATCCTTTCACCATATATGGATTATCTAAGCTTTTTCTTTAATCGGAAATGGCATCTTCCAATGGGCAATATCGCCAGCATTATGATCAAACTGGCAGATGAAGAAAAAGGAAGCACAGATGGAAGAAAGGTAGACAAGTCCATGACTTCCATCGATAACAATAATATGGAAAAAGCCGTAAAGCAGAGCCGTGAGATACTGAAGCGTCTCGGGGTACCGGAGGAAAAGCAGTTCTTCGGAACCTTGAATGCAGGACATCCAGGCGGAATGCTTCCGCTTACAAAAGAGGAAAGTCAGACTTTGCATAATCCCAAACTGCCTGAGAATCTCTATGTGGCAGATGCAACCTTACTTCCAAAATCAATGGGCAATCCGCCAATTTTAACAATAATGGCACTGGCAAAAAGGATAGCCAGTCTCGTTTAAGTAATGAGCAATGAGCCATTGGGGACGGTCCCGACTGGTACACTTGCTGTAGCAGTCGGAACCGTCCCCAGTGGCTCACTCATATTTCAGGATCAGTGATTCCCCGGCCTGTAAAGTTATTGTATAAGCATATTCTTCTGGATCATCGATCAGTGTCGTACAATCCGGCATAAAGCTTGGTGATGGAAGGTGTTCACTATCAGTATAGATATCATTTGTCTCAGCATTCACAAGTTTTCTGTTCTCGCCTCTGAGAATAACTTTTACATCCTTCACTTTTTTATCATAAGAGCGAAGGACAAAAGTCTCATTGTCAAAGAGATACATTCCGCATTTAGCTTTTGAGCCGATATAGACCGGAAGCCCGATAGAAATGTGTTTATTGATGGTCTGAAGCACTTTTTCAGGAAGCTTATAAAGATCTGCAAAGTTATCCGGTATATTCAGGATAAAGAACCGCCCTTTTCCATAATTATCTTCTGTCATCACCGGGAAGTTACAGTCTCCTGCCATAACAGAGATGTCACAATGTGTGGAATTGGTTTTATAATTAATGACTTCGTAGAGAACCGGTGTATCACAGTCCACAATATTCACGTCATCAAAGTAGTTAGCATTCTGGATTCGGTATTTCTTACCGATCACATGGCGGCTTGTCAGAGTTACGGATGAAAAATCACGAATACCCTTATCATATACAGCACGATAGTAACCCAGGGTTACAACAGCGGTACCGCCATTTCGAACGTAAGTCTTTAACTTTTCAACAGAAGCAAGATCTTCAGCGGTAGAAGCAGAGCAGAAGATAGTCGGAGCATCCTCGCAAAAATATGGTGTGGTATTAAAAGAAGCACCGCACATTCCAAGATAATTGTAGACCTGCTCTTCAGCATCTCCATTAAATGGTTCCCATACCGGGACACCAACAGGTTTTCCAGTAATGGAAAGACGCTTATCTACTTTATGGAAATATTCTGCAAGCTTTGGAAGTTCTTTATAATTGCTATACATTTCAAAGTTCCAGAGCATGATCTCTTTTGCACCGCCAAGAAGAGTCGCTTCCATTTGTTCAAAAAGATTATCCGGATTATCGAGAGAACCAAAAAGATCTACCCAGCCACCACCATTTCTTCCAGGTGCAGTATTCTCCATTAAACGCATGATAGAATAAGATGCATATCTTTGAAGATGCTGTGCGCTGTCAGTAGTACGGGTCTCAGTTCCGGTATAAATTCCATCAAAAATGTCTTTTTCCTTTTCAGGGTAAAATCCTGCCTCCTGATAACTTTCGTACCAGTTGGGAAATTTTATTACGAATTTCAGATCAGGATTCACTTTCTTTGTTTCATCTACCAGAACTTTAGCATATTCTTCCATCAGGTTAAGGCGATATTCTTTCCAGGAACGGCTTCCTTTCGCATCAATACACATCTCGCAGCGGCATGAGGTAAAGAAAAAATCATCCAGAATGATTTCATCAAATACACATGCAAGTTCTTTTGCAATGCGAAGACACTCTTTTCTATGAGCGGGATCTGTATAACAGAAGGTATCGTAGATGGCAGGCTTTCGAATCTGATTGACATATTGAGTACAGGTAATACCACCAGCTGTTTCCAGATGATATTTCTCACACAAACGTTTCATCCAGGTTAATGTTTCTATCGGGATGTCAACTTTTCCTCGATGATTTTCAATATATACTTTATCCACATGGATGGTATCGCAAAAGCTATTAAGCCTTTGTTCCATCTCGCTCTCTGACGTTTTTGCCAGATCATATGCATGAATATAAGTCGCTACTTTAAAATGATTGTATCTATTCATTATGTCCTTCCTCCTGTGATTCATGTCTTAGAATAGCATAGAATAAGGAGAAATGTAATATTGTTTTCTATGTGCGAAAAAGTATATAATAAAATCAAATGCTTTTTTTTAAAATTGGATAAAATGATGTGAGAGAATCATTGTGGAGGATGAAAGATGCTGAATGTAAAGACACCGGAAGAAGTGTTTGAATTGATTCGTACAGAATTTCAGGATATTACCACGAAGGAAATGGTAAGCATTCTGGATAGTTTTGGACGTATCCTTGCGGAAGATATTACAGCAAGAGAATATGTTCCGGATTTTAATCGTTCAACTGTAGATGGGTATGCGGTAAAAGCTTCAGATACCTTTGGCTGTTCTGACAGCATGCCGGCGCTCCTTGAATTAAAAGGACAGGTACTTATGGGTATGGCGGCACAGACAGAGGTTTCTGATGGATACTGTGTGGCGGTTCCTACCGGAGGAGAAGTTCCGGAAGGGGCAGACAGTGTCGTTATGATCGAATATACAGAGGATTACGGTGATGGTACGATTGGTATCTTAAAGCCAGCGGCGCCAGGCCTTAATATGGTATATCGTGGGGATGATGTGAAGCCGGGAAAGGTAGTGCTGGAAAAAGGAAAGCTTGTGGAGACACAGGATATTGGTGCACTGGCAGCAATGGGAATTGCAGAAGTACCGGTAAAGAGTAAGATTAGAATCGGAATCATTTCTACCGGCGATGAATTGATTCCGGCAGAAGAGGCACCGAAACAGGGACAGATTCGTGATGTGAATTCTTCCATGCTTGTAGCAGCTGTTCGGGCAGCGGGGGCCAAGGCCATTTCTTATGGTATTGTAAAAGATCAGTTTGATCTTCTTGATCAGGTGGTAGCTGAGGCAACGAAGCAGTGCGATATGGTACTGATATCCGGCGGAAGCTCTGTTGGAACAAAGGATGCCACAAGTCAGGTTATCGAGAAGAATGGGGAACTTCTGTTTCATGGTCTTGCCATGAAGCCTGGCAAGCCAACGATACTTGGAAGAGTTGGAAAAGTACCGGTATGGGGGCTTCCTGGACATCCGGTTGCGGCAATGTTTATTATGAAGTTATTCGTGGTTTCGATGATGGATCAGATGACAGGGTGTAAGCGCATTTCTTATCCGGTACATGCAATTCTTGAGGAACCGGTAGGCGCTAATCATGGAAGAGCGCAGTATATGGGTGCTGTTTTACGACAGGAAAATGGTACGATCTATGCAAAACCTATCAGAAGTAAGTCGGGACTCATTACATCTCTGGCAGGTGCTGCGGGATATTTTGGCATTGACAGAGATTGTGAAGGTCTTATGGCAGGAACAGAGATCAAAGTTTATTCGTTTTAAAAGATAGATTATTGGAGGTATTAACAAAATGGCATTTGAGTTTTTGACTAATGTAGATTTGGAAAAAGCTCGAACAGAGTATATATCTGTATTAAAAGAAAAGGGATTTGACGGTATTACGGAAAGAATTGCGGTAACACAAAGCTGTGGAAGGATTACAGCAAAGGCAGTATATGCGCATATCTGTGCTCCACATTATCATGCAAGTGCAATGGATGGTATTGCAGTAAAAGCAAAGGATACATTTGGTGCAACGGAGACAACACCGATACACCTGAATGAGAATCAGTATGTGGTAGTTGATACCGGTGATCCGCTTCCAGAGAACTGTGACGCGGTTATTATGGTGGAGGATATCGTAAAGGAAGAAGGAGGCGTATGTCTGTATGCAGCCGCAGCACCATGGCAGCATATTCGTCAGATTGGAGAGGATATCTGTGCGGGTGAGATGATCCTTTCTTCCTATCAGAAGATTACGCCATCAGCAATTGGCGCACTGATTGCAGGAGGAGTTCTTCAGGTAGATGTAATAAAAAGACCGGTTGTCGGTATTATTCCTACAGGAGATGAGATCATTCCTCCGACAGAGGATCCGGCACCTGGAGATATTATGGAATTTAATGGCTCTATCTTTTCTTCTATGCTTTCGGAATGGGGAGCAGCACCTGTGATCTATCCGATCGTTCCGGATAAGTTTGATCAGATCAAAGCGATGGCTCAGAAAGCACTTGATGAATGTGATATGGTTATTCTCAATGCCGGCTCATCTGCAGGAAGAGAAGATTATAGCTGTCAGGTAATTCGTGAACTTGGTGAGGTTTTATATCATGGAATCGCTATCAAGCCTGGTAAACCTGCTATCTTAGGATATCAGAACCAGAAGCCGGTTCTTGGTGTTCCTGGTTATCCGGTGTCCGGTATTATCGTAATCGAACAGATATTAAAACCAATCCTGGAAGAGTGGTTCCATAAGAATGTACAGGCAGCGCCTTATGAAGAAGCAGTTCTTTCAAGAGCAGTGGTGTCCGGTCTGAAATATCATGAGTATGTTCGAGTTAGATTAGGATATGTCGGAGATACCCTGATTGCGTCCCCTCTTAGCAGAGGAAGCGGTGTCATCAGTTCCTTTATGAAAGCGGATGGTATGCTTGAGGTTCCTCAGGGAACAGAAGGCTACGAAGCCGGAAGTCACGTACAGATCCGCCTCTTAAGAGAAAAAGAAGAATTACAGCATACCCTTATGGCTATCGGAAGTCATGATCCGCTTCTTGATGAACTTTCTGATATGATTCACAGAGAGAATCCATCGGTTTACATGAGTTCTTCCCATGTGGGATCCATGGGCGGAATCATGGCTACAAGAAGAGGGGAGAATCATATGGCTGGAATCCATCTTCTGGATGAAAAGGATGGATCCTATAATGACTCATTTGTTAAGAAATATTTCCCGAAAGGCGGTGTACGCCTGGTAGAATGTGTGGGAAGAACACAGGGAATCATGGTTGCAGCAGGTAATCCAAAGAATATTACCTGTATTGAGGATCTTAAGAAGGAGGGACTTCGTTATGTCAACAGACAGAAGGGCTCCGGTACCAGAATTCTGATAGATTATCTCTGTAAGAAAGAGAAGATAGAGACTTCATCTATCTATGGATATGACAGAGAAGAGTTTACGCATACATCGGTTGCGGCACAGATTGCCTCCGGTTCTGCTGATGCAGGAATGGGTATCTACTCCGCAGCTCAGTTATATGACCTTGATTTTGTACCAATCTGTGTAGAGCAGTATGACCTTTTGATTACAGATGAAGCATGGGAGACACCGATGGTACAGCAGATGATCCGGACACTTCAGAGTCCACAGTTCCGTGCCCGTCTGGAAGAACTTGGCGGATATCAGATCGGTGAACCTGGAAGAGTCAGAGGAAAGTACTGATGCAGACCGAAACAGACATATGCATAATCGGAGGAGGAATCCTTGGATGCATGATGGCAAGAGAGCTTGGCAGATATCCGGTACGGACAATGCTTCTGGAAAAGAAGAAGGATATATGTACCGGAATCACCAAGGCAAATTCTGCAATATTATATGCAGGATATGATCATAAGCCACATACCCTGAAAAGCCGGATGTGCCTGAATGGGAATAATGGAATCATAGAGCTCTGTGAAAAACTCAATGTTCCGATAAAGCGACCTGGTTCGATAATGTTTGGATTTGAAGAAACAGCGGAACATGTTCTGAAAAGGAAGTATGAACAGGGACTGGAAAATGGCGTTCCAGGGCTGAGGCTTTTGGGACGGGATGAGATTCTTGCTCTGGAGCCTGGACTTAATCCGGAAGTTTCGCTTGGTCTTTTTGCTCCAACCACCGGAACCGTGAATCCTTGGGAACTTGGGATAGCTGCTTATGAAAATGCACTTGTCAATGGTGTTTCTTCTTTTATGCAATCGGAAGTAACGGCAATCAGATACAGACATTCGTTTTACGAACTGGAAGTACTGGATAAAGCTAAGGGGAAGATTCATTTTATAAATGCGAAAGGCGTCATCAACTGTGCCGGTATCTATGCAGATAAGGTAAGTGAGATGCTGCTTTCACCACGTATCCGTATTCGTCCAACGAAGGCTGCATATCTTCTTTTTTCGCCGCAGTTAAAACAGATGCCGAAGCATATTTTGTTTTATGAACCCGCAAAGCAAGAAAAAGGACTGACCCTTGTGCCTACCGTTGATGGAAAGCTGCTGGCAGGTGCATCAGAAGAAACAGCATCTTCTCTGGAGGATCATGCAACGAACAGCTGGGGACTTGATGAACTGAAACGGAAAGTTTCTTTTGTTTTTCCGAATTTGGATACGGATAGACTCTTATGTAATTTTGCAGGAGTCAGGCCGAATCCTGTTGATCTGTTAAATGGTGGAAAGAATGTACATGGTTTTGCAATCAGGCAGGAAAAGGAATACCCTGGTTTTATCAGCCTGATCGGAGTTAAGACACCGGGACTTACCTGTTCTCTGGAACTTGCGAAATATACAATTCAAAAGCTTTTTCAGGGAATCGGTTTTAATCTAAAAGAGAGGAAAGATTTTAAAGAAGGTACTGTGAGCAGAAAGAAAGAACCTTCTGGAAGGATAATATGTCATTGTAACCAGATCACAGAAGGACAGATTCGCGAAGCTTTTCATAGAGGAGCCACTACAGTAGAAGGAGTCAAGCATCGCTGCTGTGTGACCATGGGGCATTGTCAGGGTACCAGATGCAGACGATTGATAGAAAAGATTTTGCAGGAAGAGCAGGTATCACATGTTTAAATCGTGCGATATATTGATTATTGGAGCAGGTGTTGCAGGGATCACAGCGGCATGTGCTTTATGGGAAAAGAGACCAGACTGGAAGATTGTACTGGCAGACCGGGAGGCAGAAACTGGCGGGATCCTAAGGCAGTGCATCCATACTGGATTTGGTCCGGATGATCTGACAGGAGTTCTATTTGGAAAACAGTTGGAAGAAAAACTTCGGAAAACAGAGGTTACTCTGATGATGGATTGTGAGATTACCAGGCTTTCTTATATGGAAGATAGTTTTTACGTATCTATGGTTACGCCGATAGCTGAACAGTCTCTGATCAGTCGCTATGTGATCCTTGCTGCCGGCTGCTATGAACGCCCGGTTGGAAGTCTGATGATAAGCGGGACAAGACCGCAGGGTATCTTTGGCGCCGGTGAATTGCAGCGTATGATCAATCTGGAAGGTTATCAACCAGAAAAGAGAGCAGTGGTGATAGGAGGCGGTGATATCGGACTTATCATTGCCAGACGATTGATCATAAAGGGATGTCAGATACAGCGTATCATTGAACTGCAGGAAGAAAGTCCTGCGCTTAAAAGGAATAAGATATCATGTCTGGAACAGTATCAACTGCCGCTTCAGGTTCATTCCAAAGTAACGGAGATATTCGGAGAAGAACATATCTGCGGCGTTATGGTTGAAGATTTAAAAACTGAACAGAAAGAGTACGTGAAGTGCGACCTTCTTGTAGTTGCAGCGGGGCTTATTCCGGATAGGACTCTTCTGGAAGATGTTACAGATACAGATAAAAAGATTTACAGGATTGGGAATTGTGAAAAGATCTATCCTTCTGTGGAGGGAATCATTCATTCTGTGAAAAACAGTTGTAATGAATGGATAGAAGAAATGAACTAACTACAATAGCATCGAGGAACAGGAGAAATGATAGATAAATATGGACGTAATATAGATTATATTCGAATCTCTCTGACAGATCGTTGTAATCTGAGATGTGTCTACTGTATGCCGGAGGAAGGCGTGCAATCCTTGCAGCATAGTGATATTTTAACTTTTGACGAGATCACACGCATCTGTACTGTGATGGCTGCACAAGGTTTGAAGAAAATCAAGCTAACCGGTGGAGAGCCATTGGTCAGAAGGAATTGTGTAGGACTGATTGCACTGTTAAAACAGATTCCGGGTATTGAGCAGGTTACATTGACTACGAATGGAATTCTTTTAAAGGAACAACTGGCGTCACTGATTGAGGCGGGACTGGATGCTGTGAACATCAGTCTCGATACGTTGGACCCGGTTCGATTCTGTGAGCTAACAAGGAGAGATGAGCTTCAGAAGGTATTGGATGGAATAGAAAAAGCTGTCAGGTATCCGCAGCTTACAACGAAACTCAACTGTGTACCAATGTTGAAGAATCAGCAGGATATATTTGATGTTGCGGAGATGGCAAGAAAGTATCCGCTTCATGTAAGATATATTGAGATGATGCCGGTAGGGCAGGGGAAGGATTATTCCTCCTGGGATGAGGCAACGATCCTTGCCATGCTGGAAGAAAGATATGGAAAGTCTTCTTCGTATGAAAAGGTATTGGGAAATGGCCCGGGACATTATTATACATTTGCAGGGTTTCAGGGAAAGATTGGCTTTATCAGTGCAATTTCCCATAAATTTTGTGAACAGTGCAACCGTATTCGTCTGACAGCAGATGGATTCTTAAAAGCTTGTCTTCAGTATCAGATAGGGGAAGATTTGAAATCTGTTATAAGAAATGGATGTACTGATGAGGAGTTATTGCAGGTAATCAATCAGGTATTAGAGAGGAAACCGATCGGACATCATTTCTTAGAACAGGAAATGAATAATGACGAAGCGCGTATTATGGCGCAGATAGGAGGATAGAAAGATGAGAGCAGCAGTTATTACATCCAGTGATTCTGGATATGAAGGAAAAAGAGAGGATATAAGCGGACCAGTGATCGTAAAGATGCTGGAAGAAGCAGGATATGAGGTAGTGCATACTATTCTGCTTCCGGATGAGAGAAAGATGCTTGCAGATGAGATGGCAAGAATTGCAGATGAGAATATTGCAGATCTGGTTTTAACAACAGGCGGAACAGGCTTCTCCCCAAGAGATTGTATGCCGGAAGCTACTATGGACATTGCGGAAAGAATGGTTCCGGGTATTCCGGAGGCTATGCGTTATTATAGTCTTTCTATTACACCACGTGCAATGTTAAGCCGTGCAGCAGCCTGCATTCGTAAGAAAACTCTGATCATAAATCTCCCTGGAAGTCCAAAAGCAGTAAGAGAGAGCCTTGAATACATTATGCCGTCTTTGATGCATGGACTTGAAATCATGACAGGAGATGCGACAAACTGCGGAAGTAAGTAACGATGACGATTGCGGGATCAGGAGAAACAAATCTATGAAATATTTATTACAATTTTGCCGCATTCTGGGAATTGCTTTTTTCAGTGAGATTCTTCATGAAGTGATTCCGCTGGCAATTCCGGCAAGTATCTACGGAATTGTTATTTTATTCATCTTGCTTGAGACAGGACTGCTAAAGCTTGATAAGATCAGGGAAACAGGTAAGTTTCTGATTGAGATCATGCCGGTAATGTTTATTCCGGCAGCAGTTGGACTGGTGCAGTCCTGGGATATCATAACCCCTTCACTTGCTGCTTATGCGATTACCACGGTATTATCAACTATCCTGGTTATGGGCGTAGCAGGTCTTGTGACACAGAGTATCATACGGAAAGGCAAAAAGAAGAAGGATTTACAGAAAGGAGTAACGGGTGATCATGAGCAGAATGTTATGTGAAGCTACGTATTTTGGCGCCATGATCTCTCTGGCAGCCTATTTTTTTGGAATTGAACTGAAAAAACGATTGAAGATTAGTTTATTAAATCCGCTTCTCGTAGCAATTATCATTACGATTGGCATCCTTGTAGCCTTTCATGTAGACTACGAAAGTTATTACGCAGGCGCAAAGTATCTCAGTTATCTATTAACACCTGCAACAATCTGCCTTGCAATTCCCTTGTATGAAGAATTTGAAGTCTTAAAAAAGAATGCGATAGCAATTCTGGCAGGAATCAGCTCAGGTGTATTAACATCACTGATTTCGATCCTTTGTTTTGCTATCCTGTTTGGATTTACACATAAGGAATATGTAACTTTTCTTCCGAAATCCATTACAACAGCGATTGGAATGGTAGTTTCAGAAGAATTCGGTGGCTTTGTATCTATAACGGTTGCGGTAATCGTTATCACCGGTGTAATAGGCAATGTAATAGCAGAAGCAGTACTGAAGCTTTTCCGCATCGAAGAACCAGTTGCAAAAGGAGTTGCAATCGGAACATCGTCCCATGCAATCGGTACAACGAAAGCTATGGAAATTGGCGAAGTGGAAGGAGCACTCAGCAGTCTTTCTATTGTAGTAGCTGGACTTCTGACTGTAGTATTTGCAAACTTTTTTTCACATATTCTTTAGAATCTCTTTCGTTTTCGGACACAATTCTTTCACAATTGATTTTTATAATATAATCATCAAATGAAGCTTCCGTGGTAGAGCTAGCATATTGTGGAAGCTTCGACTAACAATTATCTTTCCTGTATCATGTATCAGGAAAGTTTCTATATACGTTGGATTATAGATCCAGCATTTCGTTTTCCTTCCTTTTTTTGTTATATGTGAGAAGGGTGCAGGCATAAGGTCTTGATGATCTTGTCCTGCACTCTTTTCGCGTGCTCTTTTTGAGCCATTGGGATGGTTCCAACTGCCCCGTCCTCAATGGATTGATAATTGTTTGTATAGCCAGTATGATAAATGAAACTTAAGTAAAAGCTTGAAAAATATACATAATTGACATAAAATTAATACCAGTAATGTATTAAGGAGGTTTTTCCTATGATTTATGGTAATGTTAATAATGAATTTTTTGAGCAGCAGATCACGGTTCTTCCAAAGCCGCTGCAAAGTGCCATTCGTTTTCTGAAGGAGAATGATATGGCAAATCACGAACCTGGAAAGTTCGATATTGAACTTGACGGTGTGCCAATGATTCTTCAGGTCCTTGACCTGACAACTGCACCGGAAGAGACACTTCGTCCTGAGATTCATCGTGTGAATATCGACGTTCAGTTCCTTGCTGCAGGTGGTCCGGAGAATGCTGTTTATTATAATGATGATAAAACTAATGTTATTGATGAAGATCTTCTTGGAACACCACGTGATATCTGCTTCTATAAGAAGAGTGATAATGCACGAAAAGGTGTGATTCCTATGGAGATTGGAACATATGCCATCTATTTCCCATGGGATGTACACATTCCTGCAATCCAGGTTGGCGAGAATGCGGCAGCGATCCGTAAGATCGTAGTTAAAGTTCCGGTTGCTTCCTGCGTATAAAATCATATCAAATGTTAAAAGACACCCTTGCATTATCATGCAGGGGTGTTTTATGATATAGACTAAAAACAAAAGAGAGGTATTTTATGAATCTACTTATAAAAATAATGGTTTGTTTTTTTGCAGGTGCCGGTGCAGGGATTGGAACGGGTTTTGCCGGAATGAGTGCAGCTGCAGTAATCGGACCTATGCTTGTGACTTTTCTTGGAATACCGGCCTATGAAGCTGTAGGAGTAGGACTGATAAGCGATGTACTGGCAAGTGCGATTAGTGCTTATACCTATAAAAAAAGTGGGAATCTTGACATCAGGAACAGTCTTCCGATGATGATAAGTGTGCTATTTATGACAGTAACAGGAAGCTTTATCGCCAGTTTCCTTCCAGAAAGAACTATGGGAAGTACGATGCAGATAGCCCTTATCTTCTTTGGAATTCGTTTTATCGTAAAACCTGTTATGGCTACTAAAGAACAGATGATGACAGGAACACCAAAAGAACGATTGATAAAAGCGCTCATCGGTGGTTTGATTGTGGGCTTTATCTGCGGATTTGTTGGTGCAGGCGGCGGTATGATGATGCTCTTTGTATTAACAACCTTCCTTGGTTATCAGATGCATATGGCAGTAGGAACCAGCGTATTTATTATGGCATTTACTGCTCTGACAGGTGGACTCAGCCACTTTGCGATCGGTGGTCTTCCTGATATTCAGACACTGTTTTTCTGTGTGCTGTTTACACTTGTTTGGGCAAGGATTGCAGCACTCATTGCCAATAAAGCAGATGCAAAGACTCTGAACCGTGTAGTTGGCGTAGTTATGATTGTAACCAGCATTGTGATACTAATAGTGAATCTTTCTCCACTATAATTCATTACTAAGTAAAAGTTTACCGCGTTAAATAGAAAAATTGACAGAATAAGGATATAATAACTCGAAAATATCTACATTATTGACATTGACTTTCAAAGAATGTAGTTGTATTTTGTAGGGGTAACAGAGCAGATGCAGCTGCATATGAAATGAGGGGAAATATGAGAACATACAAAGTAAAACTAAATAGTATTGAAAAAGTAAAGAGATTTGCTAATATTATCAGTTTGACAGATACACGTGCAGAATTGATCCATAAAAGCATAGTTGTGAATGCATGCTCTATACTTGGCATTTTCAGTCTGGATTTATCACAGACTCTGGATCTGAAGTTAGAAAAAGATGTATTACCGGAAGAACTAGAACAGTTCCTGGTACAGGATAAAAAGTTATCATGAATAAACGGTGTGATTATTACCTTCAGGTGATAATTACACCGTTTTGTTGTATAGAAGAAAAATCTCATGTATAATAATTCGTGCCTTAAGACGGATAATGGAGGACAGTGAGATGGAACTGGCACTTATAATTGCATTTTTTATATTCTTTGGATACGGGTTAATGAAAGGCTATCGCTTTACCCAGATGGCTACATTTGCAGGAAAAGGAATGCTTACGGTTAAGAATATTATATTGACATTTCTGTTGATCGGAATGCTGACAGCACTATGGAGAGCAGCAGGAACGATACCAGTTATCATATGCTCCACCTCCTGGATGATAAAGCCATCGGTATTCTTACTTGTATCCTTTTTACTGAATTGCCTGATGTCATTTTTGACAGGAACATCCTTTGGAACAGCAGCAACCATGGGAGTTATCTGCATGACTATGGGGAGTACGATGCACATTAATCCACTTCTTGCAGGAGGAAGCATCTTATCCGGTATCTTTTTTGGGGATCGTTGTTCTCCGGTTTCAACAAGTGCACTCCTTGTCAGCGAACTGACCGGAACAGATATATACAGGAATATAAAAGAGATGTGCCGCTACGCAGCAGTACCTTTTGGAATAACCTGTATTGCCTACTTTGTACTTGGCTTCTTTGGGAAACATGCAGATGCAAGTATGGATGTAAAGCAATTATTTTCACAGAGTTTTCAGCTTCACTGGATCGCCATCTTACCTGCATGCATCATTTTATTGTTATCACTCCTTCGTATTAAGGTAAAGATGACGATGCTTGTAAGCATTCTTGCAGCAGTCGTCGTGTGTATGTTTATACAGAATATAAGCCCAGAGGAAGTACTAAGGATTCTTATCTGGGGATATCGATCAGATTCACCTGAGATAGCAGCTATGTTAAATGGTGGTGGAATCCTTTCCATGAGAAGAGTGGCATTCATAGTATGTCTTTCTTCATCCTATGCAGGAATGTTTGAAGGCACACATATGCTGGATACATTGAAGGAAAGAATTGCAGGAATCGGAGAGAAGATACCGACATTCGGGGCGATGCTTGGAATATCGGTTCTGACCTCAGCGGTCAGCTGCAATCAGACATTATCTATTATTCTGACGAATCAGTTGTGCGAAAAGCTGGAACCTGATTCAGATAGAAGAGCGATCATGCTCGAAGATGCTCCGGTACTTATTGCACCACTTATTCCATGGTCTATCGCGGGGGCAGTACCGGTAACAACGATTGGCGCAACGTCTCTGTGTCTGTTTGCAGCTTTTTATCTTTACTCAGTTCCGCTATGGCATCTGGCAATGGCGTATCGAAAAAATAACCGATAGTTAGATTCCTTGACAAAAAATAGAGAATGAAGTAAGGTTAAGTGGTGAAAATTGGCGAATTTATGAATTCCTTGTTTTCTTAATATAGAAGACAAGGGATTCTTTTAATAGGAGGAAAAGGTATTATGAAATTAAAGAATCTTGTTGGAGACCGTTTTAAAGAACGGCCATCTGATTGTATTATTGACAGCCATGCCTTAACAGTGCGTGGTGGTTATGCCAAATATGTAGCAAATGGAATCTTCTCTTTATATCCGCCTATGAAGAGAATCACAAAGAAGATCGAAGCAATCATCAGAGAAGAGATGGATGCTATTGACGGACAGGAAGTATTATTTCCGGTTGCGCTTCCGGCTACACTCTGGGAAGAGTCAGGCCGCTTTGAAAGCGTGGCAGAAGAACTGTTAAGATTCAAAGACAGGAACAACAGCCAGATGGTTCTTGGTATGACCCATGAGGAAGCGGCTGTTCATCTGGTAAGAGAATATGGTAATACTTATACAAAGTATCCATTCATGATCTATCAGATCCAGACAAAGTTCCGTGATGAGGCCCGTCCAAGAGCCGGTCTTATCCGTGTACGTGAGTTCACAATGAAGGATGCTTACTCTTTCCATACATCACAGGAAGACCTGGAACAGTATTATGATCGCTGTTATCGAGCTTATGACCGTGTATTCCAGAGAGCAGGAGTTCCGGAAGTTATCGCGGTTAAATCGGATTCAGGTATGATGGGAGGAAGCATTTCCCATGAGTTCATGCTTCTTGCAGACGCAGGCGAAGATTCCATCGTAATATGTGAAGAGTGTGGATATCGTGCGAACATTGAAGCTGCTGAGAATATTGTTGAGAATTCGGATACACTTCCTATCGCTGAAGTAGAAAAAGTCTTAACTCCTGATTGTAAGACGATCGAAGACGTCTGCAACTTCCTTCAGGCACCGGTAGAAGCATCCTGCAAGGCAGTTATGTATCAGAAGAACATGACAGATGAATATGTTGTAGTATTTGTTCGCGGTGATTATGAAGTAAATGAGACAAAGCTCACCAATTATCTTGGCGAGAAAGTACATGCGGCAGAGATTACCGAAGAGAGCGGAATCGTAGCAGGCTTTACAGGTCCATATATGACGAAAGGAAAGTGCACTGTTGTCTATGATGTTTCCCTGAAAGGAATGGAAAACATGGTTTGCGGTGCTAATGAGAAAGACTATCACTTTAAGGGTGTGAATCTTGCACGCGATCTCAGCGATGTAGAGTATGTAGATGTTTCAAAGGTAAAGAGCGGCGGTATCTGTCCATGCTGTGGAAAGAAGACAATCCAGGTAAGACGTGGTATTGAAGTTGGTAATATCTTCCAGCTTGGAACAAAGTACACAAAGACAATGAATATGACTTACACAGATGCAGATGGATCTGTTAAGAATCCAATCATGGGATGCTATGGTATCGGTGTAGGACGTCTTGCAGCATCTGTCTGTGAAGCAAAGCATGATGATAATGGACCAATCTGGCCAATCTCAATTGCACCATGGCAGGTTCACCTGTGCTGTATGAGAGCAGACCAGGAAGCATGTAAGAGCGCAGCAGATAAGCTGTATCAGAAACTGGAAGAGGCTCAGGTGGAAGTGATTTACGATGACAGAGAAGTACGTGCGGGTGCAATGTTTGCAGATGCCGATCTTCTTGGGGTTCCAGTTCGTGTGATCGTTGGACCAAAGAATCTGAAGAATAATCAGGTTGAACTTGTTACAAGAGATAAATCCGTTTCAAAACTGATCGATCTTGATAATGCAGTAGAAGAGATTCAGGAACTGATAAAAGAATTATACAAAGAGATCAACAGTAAAGTATCTCCAAGAAAGTAAAAAGAATGGGGGTTGGATATCCAGCCCCCATTCTTTTTGTTAGTGTTGTTATTATTTACCTGCTTTTGCAAGTTTGTTCTGACGACGATTCTTAACTTCATCAGACATAGGCTTGATATCGCCTGCAGCCTTCAGAGCTTCTTTTGTCATAAGAGGACCAACAAGTTCGTAGATCAGAACAGCGAATAAGGTGATGTTGCGGATCAGGTTACCGGATTCACCAAGCTGCATTGCTGTTGTACACATTCCAAGTGCAACACCGGCCTGTGGAAGAAGTGTGATTCCCAGGTACTTCTGAATTTCAGGGGAACATCCAGACCATTTTGCACTAAGGAAAGAACCGATGTACTTACCTGCAGAACGGAACAGAATGTAGATGATACCGATGCCTACGATAGCGATATCAGTAAAGACATTTAATTCCAGTTCAGCACCACTGATAACGAAGAACAGTGCGAATAATGGAGAAGTCCATTTATCAGTAGCAGCCATCAGATCTTCCGAAAGCGGACATAAGTTACAGAAAATCGTTCCGAGCATCATACATACAAGAAGAGATGAAAACCCAATCTTAAGGGAACCACTGGTTTCAATCTCGCCCATAGCAAGCGAAGCTGTTAAGAAAACAACGGCGATTGACATGTTCAGACGATTGGTATTGGAGTTGAAAAGCTTTTCCAGCTGTGTAAGAACCCATCCCATGACTGCACCAAGAAGCAGTGAGAAGAAGATCTCCATAAGTGGATTAACGAAAATAGAAACCAGATCTACATTTCCACTTTCCAGTGTCTTTGCAATACCAAAAGATACAGCAAATACGATAAGACCAACAGCATCATCGAGAGCAACGATTGGAAGCAGAAGGCTTGTTAAAGGACCTTTTGCTTTGTACTGACGTACAACCATAAGTGTAGCAGCAGGTGCTGTAGCAGTAGCTATGGCACCAAGAGTGATAGCCTGTGCAATATTGATCTTGTCCGGCATGATAAAATGCATAGATACAAGTGCGATATCAACAAGTGCAGTAGCGGCTACTGCCTGAAAGATACCAATGATGGTAGCCTGATGTCCGGTAGCCTTCAGATCTTTCAGACGGAATTCATTACCAATAGAGAAAGCAATGAATCCAAGTGCGATCTCAGATACCAACGACATCTGATGAACAGCTTCGGCAGATGTGAATCCTAAACCATGAATTCGAAGTGCTCCAAGACCATAAGGACCAATCAGTACACCTGCGATCAGATAAGCTGTTACAGCAGGCAGCTTTAATGGCTTGAACACACGTGTCATCAATAGACCGGCAAGCATGGCAATGGATACAGATAAAAGAATACTCATTTCCTTTTCCTCACTTTATTTATAAAATTTTTCTAAAATCGGTGATAGTATACAACCTATATACATAGAAATCAATATTCTTATAATTTTTTCATATTGTAAAAATGACGATAAAAAGTAAGCGCTTTCACTAAAACACGAAATTGTTTCGTATGTTTTAGCGAAAATATTAGCTCGTTTTCTGGATTATACGAAAAAATAGATGGCGTTTTTGTGAAAATGGCATGAAAAGTGATAAAATAACCAATTTATATAAAAATTACACTTGAAAATTTGGATGGAATGTAATAAAATGTAGTCACGAAAACGGTTTAGAAAAAATCGTAGTAATGAGCGAATGAGCTCTGAATTCATTTTTTTTATATCTAAGGAGGAAACACAATGAAGAAACAGGTTATGGGTCTTGCAGTAGTTTCAGCTATGGTAGCATCTATGGGACTTTCTGCAGCAGCAGCAACAGACGTAGCAGCAACAGATCTCGCATACGCAGGAGACCTTGAGATCATGCACTACTCTACATCAGAAGAATCAGAAGGTAACGGTGGTTCTGATGGATTCCGTACAGTATTAGCAGCTTGGGATGAAGCTCATCCAGACATCACACTTACACAGAACGTTATCGCTAACGCAGAATACAAAGAAAAGATCGCAGCTCTTGCAGCAGCAGATGATCTTCCAGACGTATTCCTCCTTCAGGGTATGAATACAATCGCTTGGGCAGATCAGGGTCTTGTACTTGATCTTACAGATGCAATCAAAGCTTCTCCATACTATGGCGATTACAATACAGCTTACTTCACACCATTCACATCTGGCGATTCTATCTATGGCTATCCTGTACTTACAGGTGGTACATGTACAGTAGTTGTATATGACAAGGCTATGTGGGCAGAAGCTGGTTACGATTCATTCCCATCTACATGGGCAGAAGTTGAAGAAGCTAGCGCTAAATTTGCTGAAAACGGTGTTGACACAATCGCATTTGGTAATGGTGGACAGTGGCAGATGAACTCTTGCTTCCTTTCAACACTTGGTAACAGATACACAGGTCCAGATTGGTTCGCAAGCCTGATCGCTAAGGGCGGCGCTGCTTTCACAGACGAAGCATTCGTTAAAGCTCTTGCTGAAACACAGAGACTCTTCACAGAAACATCTATCTTCAACGCAGACTTCAATGCTGTAACAAATGAAGATGCACGTGAATACTTCATCGCAGGTGATGCAGCTGCATTCATCGGTGGTAACTGGGATTGGTCTTACATCTATGCAACACTTCAGGAAACAGATGAAGAAAAATTCGCTAACATGGGCGTAGCAGTTCTTCCACAGCCAGCAGATGCAACAGAAGCTCCAGATTCTCAGAACATCGGTCTTGGTTATGCAATCGCTATCAACCCAGCATTAGCTGAAGATCCAGATAAGCTTGCAGCAGCTATCGATCTTGCTCAGGAAGCAACAGGTCCAGCATTCTCTACATACGTAGCTGAAAACTATGCACTTGGTGGACTTACAAGCGCTGGTGAAGTAGACCTTTCTGCATTCGATCAGCAGACACAGGATTTCTACAACTGGTCATATGTTGATACAAGCACATGTGAAATCTACGACTCTTATGTAGATAGCGCAGTTTGGTCAGTTCTTAATACAGAGATGCAGGCAATGTGCAACGGCGAAATGGATCCTGCAACTGTAGCAGCTGATACACAGGCAGCTTACGAAGAAAACTACCTTAACAAATAATTCAAAAGATTATCTGAAAAGAGAATAGTTGATTGATAAGACCGTTCTGCTCACAGCGGTGGGCAGAACGGTTTTTTTTAGGAAAATGAAGGAAGGCGGGGTATCGTAAATGTTAGCTTCCATTAAGCCAAACAAAAAAACAATTTTTGCATATCTTCTGATTCCTGTTGTAATGTTTGTGTTTACAGTATTTGTTCCGCTCATCACAGCCCTTGTCTATAGTTTCTTTGAGTGGAAGGGTGGACCAAGAAAGACATTTATAGGAATTGCTAACTATGTTCAGATGTTCAATGATGGAACATTCTGGAAAGCGTTTGGACATAATATTTATCTTGTAGTTGCCTGTATCATCGGACAGGTCGGAATTGCATTCGTTCTTGTATTGATCTGTAATTCCAAGATGGTGAAGTTTAAAGGTGTTCACAGAACATTCGGTTTCTTCCCAAGTACTATTTCAGCTGTATGTATTGGTATGATCTGGTCTATGATCTATCATAATAAATACGGTATTTTAAACTGGTTCCTCGAGGACATCTGCCATCGTCCTGATCTCTGTCAGGTATGGCTGAATAACACAAAACTGGTTATGCTTCTTGTTTCTATACCGCTGATCTGGCAGTATATCGGATATTATATGGTTATTATCCTTTCTGCTATTTCCGGTATCAGTACAGATATTTTTGAAAGTGCTTCAATTGACGGCGCGAATGGATTCCAGACAGCAATCCATATCACACTTCCATTGATTAAGAATACAATGCTTGTCTGCCTTACTCTTTGTATCGCAGGTAACATGAAAGCATTCGATAACATCTACACCATGACAGCGGGTGGTCCTGGAACGGCATCTATGGTTATGGCAATGTATGGATATAAGGTATCGTTCGAACAGAGTAACATGGGTTATGGTGCATGTATATCAGTTGGTATCTTTGTACTTTCACTTATTGTTATCGGTGGTTCCCGTACATTGATTGAAAAGCTTACAGCAGATAAGGAGGCCTAGGTATGAATGAGAAAAAAGAACCGAATAAAGTAGGGAAAATAACTCTCTCAGTTTTTTCCAACCTGATCCTCTGGATCTTCTCTTTAAGCTGTATCTTCCCACTGGTATGGATGCTCTATTCTTCACTGAAAGAAAAACGAGTATTCAACGCTGATATCATTGGCCTTCCAAAAGAGCCTACATTACTGAACTATATCAGAATCCTGACAAACAAGGACTATCATCTTGGTGCTTCTATGTTTAACAGTGTTCGTGTGTCGCTCCTTTCTATTATCCTCATTGTTGGATTTAGCTTTGTTGTTGGATATATTCTTTCCAGAGTTCAGTTCAAAGGTAACAGATTATTATATGTAATGTTCCTGATGGGTATGCTTATTCCAATCCACTCCCTTCTGGTTCCTATTTACATTGTATTTTCAAAATGTGGTCTTTCAGATAAGTGGTTTACACTGATTCTTCCATATGTATCCTTTGGTTTACCAATGGGTATCTTCCTGGTAGAAGGTTATGTAAAGACGATACCAATCTCATTGGAAGAAGCCGCAGCTATCGATGGAAGCAGCTTCTCTTATACACTTTGGAAGATTATTCTTCCAATCTGTAAACCAATTCTGGTTACAGTAGCGATCATTCAGATCTTCGGATGCTGGAATGAATTCTCATTCGCGTTAGTACTTATGAAGAGCCAGGCTCTTCAGACTGTACCTCTGGCTCTGACGCAGTTCAAGGGTCAGTTCGCATCTGACTATCCAAAGCAGATGGCAGCAATGCTTATCACCATGTCACCGATCGTTGTTATGTACTTTGCATTCAGCAAACAGATCATCGAAGGTATGGTAGCTGGAGCTGTAAAAGGCTAAAGTAAACTGACTTTTATATGGTAATCGATCCTTCCTTAAAGCATTAGCATTAAGGAAGGATTTTTTACTGTAATTTTTCCACCTGTGCGGTTAGATTTTGTAGAAAGAGATAATGCTCTTTATAAGTAACACTTTGGCGGGACATTGATCATTAAAGGGATTCATTATGAGATTTGGGTAAAATGGACATGATAAACAGACTGCATTAACTTGTTGA
>JAZLLO010000087.1:0-25197 GCA_045598185.1 Marvinbryantia sp. | reverse complement strand
TATCAACAATAAGATCAAGACTCTACGCAGACAGGGATATGGATATCCTGATGACGAATATTTCTTTTTGAAGCTATTCGACATAAGTCGTCAGAGCTATGAGAGGAATCGGAAATCCCACAAAATTTGTGATTGAGCCTTCATTTTTCAAGAACAATCATATATAATAGAAAAAAGTGAATACTATATAACAAAAATAAACAGGAGGACACCGTTATGGTTAAACATGTTATTTTATGGACATTAAAAGATACTTTATCAGAAGCTGAAAAGGCTGAAGTTAAGAAGGGAATTAAAGAAGGCCTTGAAGGATTAAAGGGTCAGGTTCCAGGACTTCTTGAGATTAAGGTTATTACAGAAGGACTTCCATCTTCAAACGCAGAAGTAATGCTTGATTCTACTATGGAAAGTCCGGAAAGCTTAAAAGGCTATGCAGTTCATCCTGCACATGTAGCAGTTGCAGATGGAAAGGTAAGACCATATACAGCAACAAGAACAGTTATGGATTATGAAATCTAATGAGATAACAGGGGTTGATCCGGCAGTGGGTCAGCCCTTTTTTAAGGAAAGAAGATGGAAGAAACAAAGATATTTTGTAAAGGTGGTGGATGTACCGCAAAGCTTGGAGCCGGCTTGTTAAGCCGTATTCTGGAAAAACTCCTGAAAGGACCAGCAGATGAGAATCTTCTGATTGGTTATGACAGTAAGGATGATGCAGCTGTTTATCAGGTGACAGAAGATCTGGCAATTGTCCAGACTCTGGACTTCTTTCCACCAATGGTGGAAGATCCTTATCTTTTTGGAAAGATTGCTGCAACCAATGCGCTTAGTGATGTATACGCAATGGGAGGTGAAGTAAAAACTGCGCTGAATATCGTATGCTTTCCGGAAAAGATGGATCTGAATATACTTGGTGAGATCATGCGCGGCGGTTCAGAAAAGGTTATCGAAGCAGGCGGTGTACTTGCAGGGGGACATTCGATCGCAGACAGTGACATCAAGTATGGCCTTTCGGTAACGGGAATTGTTCATCCGGATCATATCTACCCGAACAATCAGGGAAGAAAGGGGGATAAGCTGATCCTCACGAAAAAGCTTGGAGTTGGTATCGTATGTACCGCCAACAGAGTAGGAGAAGCATCTAAAGAGGCGATGGATGAAGCAATTCAGTCAATGACAACGCTGAATAAGTATGCTGCGTCAGCCTGTAAAAAATATGAGATTCATGCCTGTACCGATGTGACAGGATTCGGTCTTCTGGGGCATCTTCATGAGATGATGGATAACAGGGTATCCTGTGTACTATATGCTGACCGGATTCTGGTGATCGAAGAAGCAAAAAAACATGCGGATGAATTCCTGATTACGGCAGGAGGGCAGAAGAACCGTAACCATGTAGGGGATGCGGTATTTTTCGAGGATATTTCATTTGCTATGGAAGAGATTCTTTTTGATCCGCAGACCTCCGGAGGACTCTTGATCGCAGTAGAAGAGAAAGATGCTAATGCCCTGGTAAAAGATCTGCAGGAACTATCTTTACCTGCCAGTATTATCGGAGAAATTACAGAAAAGGGAAAATATGAGATAAAAGTCTGCAATAAAAATAGCTCTTTTGAGATTTTGTACTAATTACAAAATTCTGTTGCAATTTATTTGGTGATTTTGTATAATAATACTATCAGTTGTGGCGGCGTAGCCACACAAAAACAGGAGGATTTTTATCATGAAAAAGACTATTGTAAAAGTAGCTCTTACAACAGCTACACTTGCTGCACTTGGTATGACAGCATCTGCAGAAGGCCGTAAGATCGGTTACACATGTATGGATGGAACAAACCCATTCTTCGTAGCTCTTGAAGGCGCTATCAAAGAAGTAGTAGAAGCTAACGGTGATGAATTAGTTTCTATGGATCCAGCTAATGATTCTAACACACAGATCGACCAGATCGAAGATATGATCTCTAAAGGTGTTGAACTTTGCTTCGTTAACCCAGTTGATGCTGATGGTATCATCCCAGGTCTTGATATGTTCAAAGATGCTGATATCCCTATGTTTGGTTTCGATACACAGGTTGGAGATATGAGCTACCTTGTTTCTTATGCTGGATCAGATAACTTTAACGCTGGTTATGTTTGCGGTAAAGACCTTGCTGAAAAGGTTCCAGAAGGTGGAGATATCCTCGTTCTTGATTCTCCAACAATGCAGTCTGTAGTAGATAGAACAGATGGTTTCTTAAAAGCTATCGAAGAATCAGGCGTTACATTTAACGTAGTTGGACAGCAGGATGCTAAGGGTAATCAGCAGATCGGTAACGAAAAAGCTACTGACCTTCTTACAGCTCATCCAGATGTAGTTGCTATCTTTGGTGGTAACGATCCAACAGCTCTTGGTATCTACGCAGCTTGTGATGCAGCAGGTGTTGCTCCACTTGTTTACGGTGTTGATGGTTCTCCAGACGTTAAGCAGCTCCTTGCAGATACATGTATCGAAGGTACTGGTGCACAGTCTCCAATCACAATTGGTAAGACAATCGCTGAAACAGCTTACAAGTGGTTAGCAGGCGAAGAAGTTGAAGCTTTCATCCCTATCGAAACATTCCTTGTAACAGCTGATAACGTAGCTGATTACGGTACAGAAGGATGGCAGTAAGATTTAACTGAATAATGTAGGTTTTATCTGATAATTATAAAGGCTTTGCCCTTCGTGGACAAAGCCTTTACTTATAGAATAATAGATTTATTAAATTAAAGACAGGTGGTGACATAAATAGTGAGTGAATACTTATTGGAAATGAAAGGGATCAATAAGTCTTTCCCAGGTGTTAAAGCCTTACAGAATGTTAACCTTCAGCTGAAAGCCGGAGAAGTACATGCTCTTCTGGGTGAGAATGGTGCCGGAAAGTCTACTCTGATCAAAGTACTCGGTGGTATCTATCATGCAGAAGAAGGTGAGATATTCATTGAAGGCAATAAGGTTGTTATCGATGGTGTTAGTGCTGCACGTGCAGCAGGTATCTCTATCGTACATCAGGAACTTGTACTTGTTCCATATATGACAGTTGCTGAGAACATCTTCCTTGGACGTGAGATGGGAACCAAGATGAATGTTGACCACGAGAAGATGCGTCAGGAAGCACAGAAGCTCCTGGATACCTATGAGATGAATATTAAAGCAGATTCTCTGGTAGAACATCTTACCATTGCACAGCAGCAGATGGTAGAGATCGTTAAGGCTATCTCTTTCAATGCTAAGATCCTCGTTCTGGATGAGCCGACTTCTTCTATTTCAGATAAAGAAGTAGGTTTCCTGTTTGATACAATGCGTACATTGACAAGCAAGGGAGTAGGTATCATCTATATCTCTCATAAGATGAGCGAATTACAGGAGATCTGTGACCGTGTTACAGTTATGCGAGATGGTCAGACTGTTGATACTAAGGTTGTAAAAGAAACAACAACAGATGAACTGATCGCCCTGATGGTTGGTCGTTCTCTGACGAATTACTATACAAGAGATTATCTTACACCTGGAGAAGTTGTTCTGAAGTGTGAACACATCTCAGATGGTAAGATGGCCCAGGATGCAAGCTTTGAACTTCGTAAGGGTGAGATTATCGGTTTTGCAGGTCTTGTAGGTGCCGGACGTAGTGAGACTATGAAGGCAATCTTTGGAATGGCTCCTCATATGACCGGTGATATCTACGTGAAGGGACAGAAAGTAACGATTAAGTCTCCAATCGATGCACTTAAACATGGTATTGCATTAGTACCGGAAAGCCGTAAGACGGAAGGTCTTTACCTGGTACAGAGTGTAAAATTCAATTCTACCATTCAGGTACTTGGTCAGTTTATCAAGAATCTTGTTGTAAATGGAAAGAAAGAAGAAGAGATTACACAGAAGTATATTGATATGATGGCAACAAAGACTCCTTCCCAGGAGCAGATCATTGGTAACCTCTCAGGTGGTAATCAGCAGAAGGTTATGATCGGCAGATGGCTGGCAACAGATCCTGATATATTGATTCTGGATGAGCCTACCCGTGGTGTTGACGTCGGTGCTAAAGCAGAGATCTATGCAATCATGAATGATCTTGTTAAGAAGGGTATGTCCATTATCATGATTTCTTCCGAGATGCCGGAGATTATTGGTATGAGCGACCGTATCTATGTTATGAATGAAGGACGCGTAAAAGGTTGTCTGGATCATACAGAAGTAACACAGGAAAAGATCATGCAGCTTGCTGCGAAATAAGTGAATCTAAGGAGGAATTAATATGGCAACCAGATTTAAAAATGGATTTGTCAAGTTTTTTAAAGACAATATCGGTATTATCATCGCACTTATTGTAATGTGTGCATTCCTGGTAGTATTCCCGACTACCAGAACAACATTCCCAACATCTAAGAACTTATTTAACATTCTTCGTCAGAATGCTTCCAACCTTTTCCTGGCAACAGGTATGACAATGGTAATCATTCTTGGTGGTATCGAACTTTCTGTAGGTTCTGTTATCGCTTTATCCGGTTGTGTGGCTGCAGGTGCAGTTATCAACTTTGGTTTACCTGAGATCGTAGGTTTCATTCTTGCAATCGGTGTTGGTGCTTTAGTAGGTATGTTCAATGGTTTCGTTATCTGTAAGACAGATATCCCTCCATTTATCGTAACTCTTGCATCTATGAACATTACAAAAGGTATCGCACTTGTAATTACAGGTGGTGCTCCTATCCGTTGTATGACAGATACCTTCAAGTTCCCAGGCGCTGGTTATATCGGACCTATTCCTACACCAGTAGTTCTGATGTTTATTATCTTTATCATTGCATTATTTATCGTTAACAGAACACAGCTTGGTCGTCACATCTATGCAGTAGGTGGTAACGCACAGGCAGCTAAGTTCTCTGGTATCAACGTATCTAAAGTTAAATTCATCATCTATACATACACAGGTATCATGTCTGGTATCGCAGGTGTTGTTATTGCATCCCGTCTGTATTCCGGACAGCCAACAGCTGGTGAAGGTGCTGAGATGGACGCCATCGCTGCAGTAGTAGTAGGTGGTACTTCAATGAGCGGTGGTTCTGGTACACTTGGCGGAACACTTATTGGTGTTCTTATCATCGGTATCCTGAACAACGGTCTGAACCTTCTTGGTGTAGACTCTAACTGGCAGTATATCGTAAAAGGTCTTGTAATCCTTCTCGCTGTATATGTAGACTGGATCAGAAGTAAGAAGAGATAATTGTTCCATTGGGGCGCGGGCTACCAGGGACAGTTCTGATTGGTACACTTGCTGTACCGGTCAGAGCCGTCCCCGGTGGCTCTTTTTTGTTGGTTATCTTGCACATTTACAAGATAAAGTTTATTATAGAAAACAGAGGATGCAGTACAAAACAAGCGGCGTAATCATGATATGGCAGACAGGAGGTTATGATGCTGAAGATAAAAGATGTAGTAGTTGTTGACAGTCTGGAACAGGCATACGAACTGAATCAGAAGCGAACCAACCGTATTATCGGTGGTATGCTTTGGATGCGTATGAGTAACACCACTGTCCAGAAAGGAATTGATCTGTCAGCGCTTGGATTGAATAAGATTGAAGAGACGGAAGAGGAATTCTCTATTGGATGTATGGTGACATTGAGAGAATTGGAACTTCATGAAAGATTAAACACCTATAGTCAGGGACTTGTGAAGATGGCGGTAGAGGATATTGTAGGCGTACAGTTTCGAAACATGGCGACCATCGGAGGAAGTATCTATGGCAGATTTGGCTTCTCAGATGTTCTGACTGCGTTTCTTGTAATGGATACATATGTTGAACTCTACAAAGGGGGGATCATTCCGCTTGCAGAGTTTGCAAAGAAAAAGAAAGATAATGACATTCTGGTCAGAGTAATCGTAAAGAAAGAAAAAGGAAGATTTTCTTATCAGACTTTCCGTAATACAAAGACAGACTTCCCGGTACTGGCTGTTGCCCTGGCAAAGACTGAGGCAGGAGTAAGAGCTTCGATAGGCGCAAGACCTGCTAAGGCAGATGTTGTGTTTTTAGATGATCTTACGGAAGATAAGATAAAAGAAGTGGCTGATAGTTTTACATATGGAAAAAATATAAGAGCATCTGCAGAATACAGAAGACATCTGGCCAGTGTTTTGCTGAAGCGCGCACTTAAAGTAGTCGAAAAGGAGGAAAACTGATATGATCATAACCATTATATTGAATGGAAAAAAGGTTGTCGCTGATGTTGCTCCTGGCATGACGCTTTATAACTTTGTAAGAGAACATGGATGTTACAGCGTAAAATGTGGATGCGAAACGACAAACTGCGGACTCTGTACCGTATTTCTGGATGATAAACCGATTCTTTCCTGTGCTTTGCTTGCAGTAAGAGCAGACGGACACAGAGTAGATACTCTGGAAGGGCTTCAGAAGGAAGCGGAAGAATTCGGAAGATTTATTGCGGATCAGGGAGCAGAGCAGTGTGGCTTCTGTAATCCGGGTATGATCATGAATGCAATTGCCTTGTTCCGTGAGAATCCGGAACCGACAGATGAAGAGATCAAGCAGTTCCTTGCAGGAAATCTGTGCAGATGCTCAGGATATGAAGGACAACTTCGAGGAATGCATAATTTTATCGAGTATAAGAAACGGGGAGGTGCAGCATGGGAGAAGTAGGAAAAGCCGTCAGAAAAAAAGATGCCATGGCGCTTGTAACCGGAAAACCGGTCTATGTAGACGATGTTGCACAAAAAGAATGCCTGATCGTAAAAGTGCTTCGAAGCCCACACGCCAATGCGATTGTTGAAAGCATCAAAAAGGATACGGCACTGAAAGTACCTGGAATTGAAGCAATCTATACGTGGGAAGATGTACCGAAGAAAAGATATACACAGGCAGGCCAGACCTATCCTGAATGGAGTCCATATGACAGACTGATCCTTGATCAGCATGTTCGTTTTATTGGAGATCCGGTTGCGATTGTAGCCGGAGAGACAGAAGAAGCAGTAGATATTGCATTAAAGAGACTGAAAGTAAAGTATCAGGTACTTCCTGCACTTCTGGATTTCAGAGAGGCTAAGGATAATGAACTTCTTGTACATCCTGAGGATGACTGGGAATCTTTATATCCGGTAGGCGCAGATAATAAAAGAAACCTTTGCGCCCATATGGAAGAAGGAAAAGGAGATCTGGAAGGTACTCTTGCAGACTGCGACATCGTTCTTGAGAGAACTTTCCATACACAGGCTGCTAATCAGGCTATGATGGAGACTTTTCGTACTACCTGCTATATCGATATGTATGGAAGACTTGTAATAGTAAGTTCCACCCAGATCGTATATCACATCAGAAGAATCGTTGCGAATGCACTTCAGATTCCAAAGTCAAAGATTCGTTCTATGAAGCCACGTATAGGCGGAGGCTTTGGAGCAAAACAGACCGCGGTTTCAGAAGTTTATCCTGCATTTGTAACCTGGATGACGAAGAAACCATCAAAGATGATCTATTCCAGATACGAGTCTCAGATTGCAGGTTCTCCTCGTCATGAGATGGAAGTAAGAATTAAAGTGGGTGCTGACTACGATGGACGTATCCGTGCCATTGAAGTCTATAACCTTTCCAATACCGGTGCATATGGTGAACATGGTCCGACAACGGCAGGACTTACAGGACACAAGTCCATCCCGATATATAATAATAACCTGGAAGCATATCGTCATACCTTTGACTGCGTATATACTAATATGTTTGCAACAGGCGCTTACCGTGGTTATGGAGCAACTCAGGGAATCTATTCTCTGGAAACTGTTATCAATGAACTTGCTGTAATCTTAAAGAGAGATCCTGTGAATCTTCGCATGCAGAATATGGTACGTCAGGGGCAGACAATGCTTGCTTATGATAATGAACTGGCGGCAGGATGCAGACTGGATGACTGTCTGGAGCGTACTGCTGAGATGATTGGATGGAAGGATAAATATCCTGCAAAAGATTGTGGAAACGGAAAGATCCGTGCGGTTGGTATTGCTATGGCTATGCAGGGATCCTGTATCTCTTATGTAGACGTTGGATCATGTACTGCTATGCTGAATGAAGATGGAAGCTATCGTATTCTGGTCTCTGCAGCTGATATGGGAACCGGTTGCGATACGATTCTTGCACAGATGGCAGCAGATTGCCTGAATGTAACTACGGATGATATCTTTGTTTATGCGGCAGATACCGATTCAACACCATATGATTCCGGTTCATATGCATCAAGTACCACCTATATTACAGGACAGGCTGTTGTGAAAGCATGTACAGAGCTGGAAAAGAGAATCCGTAAGATGGCATGTGATATGCTAGAATGTGAAGAGGAAGATCTGGACTATGACGGACATACTGCAACGAATATGAAGACTGGAAAGTCTGTAACGACTAGTGATATTGGATACAAGAATCAGATGGGTAACGCTTATCAGCTTCAGGTAACCGAAAGTCATACTTCTGCCGTATCTCCTCCACCATATATGGCAGGTGCCTGCGAGATCGAGCTTGATACAGAGACAGGAAAAGTTGAGATTATTGATTATGCAGCAGTTGTTGACTGTGGTACAGTAGTGAATCCGAATCTTGCAAGAGTTCAGGTAGAAGGCGGTATTGGACAGGGAATTGGTATGGCACTTTATGAAGCTGTTCAGATGTCAGACAAGGGCCAGTTATACAATAATTCACTGATGCAGTACAAGATCCCTACCAGAAGAGACATGCCGCCAGTACGTGTAGAGTTTTGTCCGAGTTTTGAACCGACAGGACCGTTTGGCGTTAAATCTATTGGTGAAATTGTAATCAATACTCCGCCGCCAGCTATTACGCATGCAATCTACAATGCAACAGGATTATGGTTCCGTGACCTTCCGATTACAAGTGAACAGATTGTGATGGGAATAGCTAATAGAGGGAATGAAGAATGATAAATAGCCTGATAGATGGAAAATGGTATTCTTTTTCTGCATTTACCCAGGCGTTCCGGTTACATACAAATCTGCCAGAGGTGGTTTCTCTGGTTGGAGGTGGTGGAAAGACTACGATTATCAGACATCTGCAAAAAGAGTACATGCGACTTCGCATTTGTCATGCAGTTTCTACCACGACACATATGCAATTTAAAAATGACAGAAGCTTTCTGGAAGAGGAATCTCTGGAAAGCTTCTTCCATGTTTATCAGGAGACTGGAACTGCATGGATTGGAAAACCTGTAGAGGAAGGAAAGATGAAAGGGGTATCAATAGCATTTCTGGAACAGCTCTATGAGAAAGAAGTAACACTGTTTCTGGAGGCCGATGGGGCAAAGCGTCTTCCGGTGAAATGTCCGGCAGAACACGAACCGGTAATTTTGCCTTTGTCAACGGTTGTGGTAAATGTTTACGGACTTGATGCACTGGGATGTCGAATAAAAGAAAAGTGTTTTCGCTCGGAACGAATCGCTGTTCTTCTGGATAAAGAGGATGGGGATGTGCTTGAAACAGAAGATATCAGAAGGCTTGCTTCCAGCGAACTGGCGGGAAGAAAGGGGCTGCCGGATTCGGCTGTTTATCAGGTAGTGCTGAGCAAAGCAGAGATAAGAAGCGATATGGATAGGATTCGTATCCTGGCAGAAAAGATACAGAGTGATTGTGGCTGTCCGGTGCATATCACTGGGGAGCTTCTTAGGGGATTGGAAAATGAAGATATTGATTAAAGGTGCAGGAGATCTTGCGACTGGTGTGGCAGCGGAATTATACGAAGCTGGGCATCAGATTATTATGACGGAGATAGCAGTACCGTTGACAGTGAGAAGACAGGTAGCTTTTTCAAAAGCTGTTTATGATAGCCAGACTACTGTGGAAGGAATAACGGCAAGGCTTGTACAGAATTACGAAGAGGCATGCATGGTACTGGAAAAGAAAGAAATCGCTGTGATCGTTGATCCGGATGCATCGATCAGAGAAGTCTATCAGCCGGATGTCATCGTGGATGCAATTCTTGCAAAAAGGAATATTGGAACCGGGATTCTGGATGCTCCGTGTGTGATTGCGCTTGGACCTGGATTTGAAGGCGGGAATGACTGCTATGCGGTAATCGAGACTATGCGTGGAAGTACACTTGGCAGACCAATATATGAAGGGAAAGCGATTCCGAATACCGGAGTGCCGGGGATCATTGGCGGATATGGTCTGGAACGACTGATAAAAGCAAGCGCAGATGGATCAATGAAAGCGGTGGCTCATATCGGAGATATTGTAAAAAAGGGTGATATTCTTGCGATTACCGGGAGAAAGGAAGTATATGCACAGATTGATGGGATCATTCGCGGAATGCTTCAGGATGGAGTAGCTGTTACAGAAGGGATGAAGATCGGAGACGTGGATCCTCGAACTGACTCATCCCTTGTATATCTGATATCAGATAAGTCCCGTAAGATTGGAAGAGGTGTAAAAGAAGCAATTCGCAGATACTTCTATTCTGATATAGGAATTGTTCTTCTTGCAGCAGGAAAGTCAAAGCGCTATGGAAGCAATAAGCTTCTGGCAGAAGTGGATGGAAAGCAGATGTTTATGCATATTACGGATCTTGCGGCTGGATATCCGGCCTGCGGGAAAGTAATTGTAACAAGATTCCCGGAGATAGAAGATTATGCAGAAAAAAAAGGAATCCACGTTGTAAAAAATGAACATCCGGAAGAAGGAATCTCTTATTCTTTGCGGCTTGGACTATCTGCAATACTGAAAAATGCACCGGATATAAAGGGTGTTTTATTTGCTGTTTGTGATCAGCCATACCTGGAAGAAAGAAGCATGGAGAAGATGCTCGAACTGGCATATCAGAACCAGGATAAGATCATCTGTGCTGCATCGGAGGGAGAAAATGGCAACCCTGTTTACTGGGGGAAAATCTATTTTCCAGAGCTGATGGAGACCTCTGGAGACGTAGGTGGAAAACAGATTATGAGGAAGTATGAATCTGATGTAATAAGGTGTCAAATACCGAAAAATGAACTGAAAGATGTTGACAAAGTTAATTCATAGTGATATAGTCGGAATTGGGAAAATCCTAGTAAAAAAGTAGGAATTGATCAACGAATATATATGAGGTAGCGATATGAAGATTTCCACAAAAGGAAGATATGGCTTACGGGCGCTGATCGATCTTGCGGTGCATAGTGAGATAGAAGCAGTTTCTATCAGCAGCATTTCTGCAAGACAGAATATCTCGGAAAGCTATCTGGAACAGCTGATGGGAAAACTGAAAAGAGCGGGTCTGGTTAGCAGTACCAGAGGTGCATTTGGCGGATATCGCCTTGCAAAGGATGCAAAAGAGATATCGGTCGGTGATATTTTACGTGCTCTGGAAGGTGACCTTCATGCGGTAGAGTGTACAGGGTTTGAAGAAAGCGGATGCGAGGGAGCGGACTTTTGCGTTACGAAGTTTGTATGGCAGAAGATTAATGACAGCATTGCATCAGCAGTAGATGCCATTACACTGGAACAGCTGGTCTTCGAAAGTAAGAAAGTGATGGAGAAGAACGAGATCGCTACGGAAAAATGTGAGAACTGAGGTAAAGATTAAGATGAAAAAAGTGATTTATCTTGACAATGCGGCTACAACAAAGACTGCACCGGAAGTAGTAGAAGCTATGCTTCCATACTTCACAGAATTTTATGGGAATGCATCTACTATTTATGGTCTTGGAAGCAGCTCTAAGAAAGCTATGAATGAGAGCAGAGAAGCAATTGCATCTGCACTTGGAGCGAAGACAGAAGAAGTTTATTTTACTGCAGGCGGATCTGAGTCTGATAACTGGGCTCTGAAGGCTACAGCAGAAGCATATAAAGCAAAGGGCAATCATATCATCACAACAAAGATCGAACATCATGCGATCCTTCATACATGTGAATGGCTGGAGAAGCATGGCTTTGAAGTGACATACCTGAATGTTGATGAGAATGGTGTGGTAAAGATGGATGAACTCAAGGCAGCAATCCGTCCTACTACTATCCTTATCTCTGTAATGTTTGCCAATAACGAGATTGGAACAATTGAGCCAATCAAGGAGATCGGCGCACTTGCTCATGAGAATGGAATCTTATTCCATACAGATGCAGTTCAGGCATTCGGACAGGTTCCAATTAATGTAGATGAGATGAACATTGATATGCTCAGCGCAAGCGGACATAAGCTCAATGGACCGAAGGGTATCGGTTTCTTATACATCCGTAAAGGCGTGAAGATCCGTTCTTTCGTTCATGGTGGAGCACAGGAAAGAAAGCGTCGTGCAGGTACTGAGAATATTCCGGGTATCGTAGGTCTTGGTGCAGCAACAAAGCGTGCCGTTGCCAACATGGCTGCAAAGACAGCCCATGAAGTAGAACTTCGTGATTACATGATCGACCGTATCCTTGCAGAAGTTCCGAACACAAAACTGAATGGACACAGAACAGATCGACTTCCTAATAACTGTAACTTCAGCTTTGAATTTATCGAAGGTGAATCTCTTCTGATCATGCTTGATATGGAAGGTATCTGCGGTTCAAGCGGATCTGCATGTACATCAGGATCTTTGGATCCATCCCATGTACTTCTTGCAATTGGTCTTCCTCATGAAAAAGCACATGGCTCTTTAAGACTGACCTTAAGTGAAGAGACGACAAAAGAGGATATTGATTTTACAATCGAACAGGTTAAGAGAATTGTTGCACAGTTAAGAAGTATGTCTCCATTATACGAAGACTATATGAAAAAACAGGCAAAATTGAATAAATAACAGAATTATACAGAATTATAATAGAAAGCTTCGGAGGAAAAGAGTTTATGTATAGCGAAAAAGTAATGGATCATTTCCAGAATCCTAGAAATGTTGGAGAGATTGAAAATGCCAGCGGTGTTGGTACAGTTGGTAATGCCAAGTGTGGTGATATCATGAGAATTTATCTTGATATTGATGACAACGGAATTATTCAGGATGTTAAGTTCAAGACATTTGGTTGTGGCGCAGCTGTTGCAACAAGCAGTATGGCAACAGAACTCGTAAAGGGAAAGAATATTCAGGAAGCTCTTCAGGTAACGAATAAGGCAGTTATGGAAGCACTTGATGGTCTTCCACCAGTAAAGGTACACTGTTCCCTTCTTGCAGAAGAAGCTATCCATGCAGCTCTCTGGGATTATGCAGAAAAGAATGGCATCAAGATCGAAGGCCTTGAAAAACCAAAGACAGATATCAGCGAAGATGAAGAAGAAGAGGAATATTAATTTCTTGGTGACGGACAGTGTGAATACGCTGTCCGTTGTTTTCGTAAAGAGAAAGGATTTCAGTAAATGAAGAAAAAAGTAGTAGTAGGGATGTCCGGCGGTGTTGATTCTTCGGTGGCAGCATACCTGTTAAAGGAACAGGGGTATGATGTCATCGGGGTTACGATGCAGATCTGGCAGGATGAAGAAGAGACTACGATGGAAGAGAACGGCGGATGCTGTGGTCTTAGCGCAGTAGAGGATGCCAGAAGAGTGGCACAGATGCTGGATATTCCTTATTATGTTATGAATTTCAAGGATGAATTCAGACGTAATGTTATGGATTATTTCGCAGATGAATATCTTCATGCAAGAACACCGAATCCATGTATCGCCTGCAACCGTTATGTGAAGTGGGAATCCCTGCTTCAGAGAAGTATCTCCATCGGTGCGGATTATATTGCAACCGGACACTATGCAAGGATACGTCAGCTTGACAATGGAAGATATACCATCTGCAATTCTGTAACAGCAGAAAAGGATCAGACTTATGCCCTTTATAATCTTACACAGGATCAGCTGAAGCGAACACTTATGCCAGTTGGACATTATAAGAAGGATGATATCCGAAAGATTGCCAGAGAAGTGGGACTTCCGGTTGCACATAAGCCTGACAGTCAGGATATCTGTTTTGTGCCGGATGGAGATTATGCGGCATTTCTGGAAGAATATACAGGAACAAAACTCCCTTGTGGTAATTTTGTGACAACTGATGGAACTGTACTTGGCACACATAAGGGGATTACCCATTATACCATTGGACAGAGACGTGGTCTCGAACTTCCTATGGGAAAACGTGTTTTTGTTACAGGAATTAATGCGGAGACGAATGAAGTTATCATCGGAGATAATGAAGAACTGTTTCAGAAAAGACTGGTTGCAGATCGCGTGAATCTGATGTCAATTGAAGAACTGAAAGAACCTATGCGTGTTACTGCAAAGATTCGTTATAATCACAAAGGAGCACCTGCAACGATCCGTATGATGGATGATGGAAAAGTTGAGTGTATCTTTGATGAACCACAGCGCGCTATGACACCAGGCCAGGCAGCGGTATTCTACGATGGAACCGATATACTGGGCGGCGGAACAATTATGTAAATTAGAGCCATTGGAGTGGTTGAGCTGCTGGTGGTTGAACCGTCCCCAATGGCTCAACCACCTTTTACTGATTTACAATTTTACCGGATATGCGGTTCTTTCTCGATATATAAAATGGTAGGTTAATCCAATGTTTTTCAGAAATTCCGGTATAATCGGGAAGTCATAAGCCAGATGTTCCGGTACATGTCCATCAGAACCGACAGTGATAAGTTCGCCGCCAAGTTCGCGGTAGCGAATCAGAATATCACGGTTTGGATTAGGCTGACCACAGCCATACTTCAAGCCGGCGGTATTCACTTCAAGAGACTTGCCGGATTCAATAAGATATCGAAGGATCGGATCGATGTAGTCACTGTACTTCTGATAAGTATATTGATTACGTTCTTCTCCGGAATAACGTACTATATAATCAAGATGACCAAGAGTATCAAACTCTGGCATCAGTCGGATATTATGGTCGATTTCCTGAAAATAGGAGCTGATCAGCTCAGAAGCTTTCTTTCCTTCCCATACTTCCGGATAATAAGGATCTTCTCCGTTCAGAAGATGCTGGGATGCGATGATCATATCAAAGGGATGAGTATCAGCCAGAGCTTTACAGGTATCAGACAGATGCGCCTGCATTCCGAATTCCATTCCAAAGAGCAGCTCTATCTGGTCTGCATATTTATTCTTATAATAGAATAGATTTTTCTGATATTCCGGAATATCCAGGGAAAAATCTATTCCAATCGGAGGATAATCAGGATCAAGGTGTTCGGTAAAACACATCACTTTCAATCCTTTTTTGATACCTTCGTTAATCATGTCTTCCATCGGAGTGTCAGAGTCTCCGGAAAAGCTAGAGTGTAAGTGTAAATCACTTATCATAAGATGGTTCTCCTTTTGTGCATTTTTCTAATTATTATTGATTATAGTATAGTCTAATATACATTATTACGAAACACATAATTTAATAGAAAAATACCTTGAATTTTTTCAGAAAATTCGATAGAATAACATACGAAGTTGACGTGTCTATACAATGTTAAAATTGTAACAGGCGTGTCCGCGATCTGATTAAATCTGCATTGCAGATTAAATATTAACAATTCTTAGGAGGAATTACGATTATGTCAGTAAAAGTTGCAATCAATGGTTTTGGTCGTATCGGTCGTCTTGCTTTCAGACAGATGTTCGGTGCAGAAGGTTACGAAGTAGTAGCTATCAACGATTTAACAAGCCCAAAAATGTTAGCTCACCTGTTAAAATATGACTCATCACAGGGTAAATATGCTCTGGCTGATAAGGTTACAGCTGGTGAAGATTCTATCTGTGTTGATGGAAAAGAAATCAAAATCTACGCAAAAGCTAACGCAGCTGAACTTCCATGGGGAGAAATCGGTGTTGACGTAGTTCTTGAATGTACAGGTTTCTACACAAGCAAAGCTAAAGCTCAGGCTCATATCGATGCAGGTGCTCGTAAAGTTGTTATCTCTGCTCCAGCAGGAAATGACCTTCCTACAATCGTTTACAATGTAAACCACACAACACTTACAGCTGAAGATACAATCATCTCTGCAGCTTCTTGTACAACAAACTGTCTTGCACCTATGGCTAAAGCTCTTAACGACTATATGCCAGTACAGTCAGGTATCATGTGCACAATCCACGCTTACACAGGTGACCAGATGATCCTTGATGGACCACAGAGAAAAGGCGATCTTAGAAGATCTCGTGCAGGTGCAGTTAATATCGTTCCTAACAGCACAGGTGCTGCTAAAGCTATCGGTCTTGTTATCCCAGAACTGAACGGCAAACTTATCGGTGCTGCTCAGCGTATCCCAACACCAACAGGTTCTACAACAATCCTTAACGCAGTAGTTTCAGGTACAGCTACAGTTGAAGGTATCAACGAAGCTATGAAGGCTCAGGCTACAGAATCTTTCGGTTACAACACAGATGAAATCGTTTCTAGCGATATCGTTGGTATGAGATTTGGTTCTCTCTTCGATGCTACACAGACAATGGTAGTTAACCTTCCAGATGGAACATCTCAGGTACAGGTTGTTTCTTGGTATGACAACGAAAACAGCTACGTTTCTCAGATGGTTCGTACAATTAAGTACTTCAGCGAATTAGCTTAATTCGTATTTGAGTTAAAGACCTATAAGGGGTCCGGTCTTATGGACCGGACCCTTTTTTGTATAATAGGAAATTAAAACACAAAGGAGACTAAGAAGATGGGGTTAAATAAGAAATCCGTTGATGATATCAACGCTAAGGGAAGACGCGTTCTCGTAAGATGCGACTTTAACGTACCTTTAAAAGATGGACAGATCACAGACGAAACACGTATCGTTGCAGCTCTTCCAACAATCCAGAAGCTTATGAATGATGGCGCTAAGGTTATCCTTTGCTCACATCTTGGAAAAGTTAAGAATGGTCCTAACGAAGGTGAATCGCTTGCACCAGTAGCTAAGAGACTTTCTGAAAAACTTGGCAAAGAAGTAGTATTCGTAGCAGATTACAACGTAACAGGCGAAGCTGCAACAGCAGCAGTAGCAGCTATGAACGAAGGCGACGTAGTTCTTCTTCAGAATACACGTTTCCGTGGTAAAGAAGAAACAAAGAACGGCGAAGAGTTCTCTAAAGAACTTGCTGAACTTGCTGACGATTATGTATGTGACGCTTTCGGTTCTTCACACAGAGCACATGCTTCAGTAGCAGGTGTTACAAAGTTCATCTCTGAAAAAGGTGGCGTTAACGCAGTTGGTTACCTTATGCAGAAAGAAATCGACTTCCTTGGTAATGCAGTAGAAAACCCAGTTCGTCCTTTCGTTGCAATTCTTGGTGGTTCAAAGGTTTCTACAAAGATTTCTGTTATCAACAACCTTCTTGAAAAAGTTGATACACTGATCATCGGTGGTGGTATGGCTTATACATTCTTCAAAGCTAACGGCCAGGAAATCGGTACATCACTTGTAGAAGAAGATTACCTTGATTACGCTAAGGAAATGATCGCTAAGGCTGAAAAACTTGGTAAGAAGTTCCTTCTTCCAATCGATACAGTTACAGCAAAAGAATTCCCTAACCCAATCGATTCCGAGATCGAAACAGTAGTTTGCGATTCAGATAAGATTCCAGCTGACAGCATGGGTCTTGATATCGGACCTAAGACAGCTGCTATGTATGCAGAAGCTGTTAAAGATGCTAAGACAGTTGTTTGGAACGGACCTATGGGTGTATTCGAAAACCCAACACTTGCAGTTGGTACAAAGGCAGTAGCAGCAGCACTTGCTGAGACAGATGCTATCACAATCATCGGTGGTGGTGAGTCTGCAGCAGCGGTTAACCAGCTTGGATATGGCGATAAGATGAGCCACATCTCTACAGGTGGTGGAGCTTCCCTTGAATTCCTTGAAGGTAAGGAACTTCCAGGTGTAGCAGCAGCTGACGACAAGTAAGATCAATTTATAAGTAATAAGATAAATAGGAGAACTTTAAAAATGGCAAGAACTAAAATTATCGCTGGTAACTGGAAGATGAACATGACTCCAAGCCAGGCAGTAGAATTAGCAAACACATTAAAACCATTAGTAGATATCCCAGGTGTGGACGTAGTTTACTGCGTACCTGCAATCGATATCGTACCAGTTGCAGAAGTAATCAAGGGCACAAATGTAGCACTTGGCGCTGAAAACTTCTACATCGAAGATAAGGGTGCTTACACAGGAGAAATCTCTGCACCAATGCTTCTTGATGCTGGTGTTAAGTATGTTATCATCGGTCATTCAGAAAGACGTGAATACTTCAAGGAAGACGATGCATTCCTTAACGCAAAAGTTAAGAAAGCTCTTGCATCAGGTCTTACACCAATCCTTTGCTGTGGCGAATCTCTTGAACTTCGTGAAAGAAACGCATACAAAGATTGGATCAACCTTCAGATCAAGGCTGACCTTGATGGCGTAACAGCTGATCAGGTTAAGACAATGGTTATCGCTTACGAACCAATCTGGGCTATCGGAACAGGTAAGACAGCTACAGCTGATCAGGCTCAGGAAGTTTGTGCACTTATCCGTAACACAATCTGTGAAATGTATGATGAAGCAACAGCAGAAGCAGTACGTATCCAGTACGGCGGATCTATGAACGCTGGCAATGCTGCAGAACTCCTTTCTAAGCCAGACATCGATGGCGGTCTGATTGGTGGAGCAGCTCTGAAACCAGATTTCGCTAAGATCGTAGAAGCTGGTAAATAATCAGAGTATCTGAAATGTGAACGAAGCTACAGGGAATTTGTATCCCTGTAGCTTTTTCTTGTATACAAGAATGAAATAATCGTTGCAGTATATGTGCATATTGTGGTATGATACTATTGTTAGTGTAGATCAATTGTGAATTTACACCAAACCCATATAATATGATAGACAGTACTGGGGGAAGAAAGATTATGTTAAAGATTAATGGATCTGAAGTAACTAGAGATTTTCAGCTGAATGAAAAAGTTGTATACGAGATGAACGGATTAAGAATTGTTGACCTGACAAAGGGTCTTGATCCAAGATCAGAGGATCGTCGTTGCCATGTTCATCGTTATCAGACAGGTGGACCAATTCCTGACTGGCATTCAGAACTTGACTTAACAACACATCTTGGAACACATGCTGAGTGCCCATTCCATCACTATGACCTTGACGGTCTTTCAGTAGGCGAGATGGATCTTGACAAGTTTATTGGCCGTGGCGTTTATATTAACTTTGAAGATAAACTTCCAGAGAATGCTCATATCACAGCAGCAGATCTTGATGCAATCGCAGGTGACCTTGTAAAAGAAGGTGATATCGTTATCATTGATAGTGCATATCAGATTCCTCCTTTCACAAAGCTTACAAACACAGAAGTTGACAAACGTCTCTTTGTTAACAAAGAAACAGCTGAATGGTTCAAGGCAAAAGGCGTTAAAGGTGTAGGATTCGGTGATGGTGTTTCTATCGAAAACTGCAATGATGACGTAGCTCCATTCCACGATGTTATCATGGAAAGTGGATATGACGGATACTTCATCGAAGTTCTTAAGAATCTTGATAAGCTTAACAGCAAGGTATTCTTCTTTAACTGTGCTCCACTGCCACTTCTTTATGCTGATTCTATGCCTGTACGTGCATACGCTATCGAAGGTTTACCAGGATACACAGAATAAAAAGTATTATTAAGCGAATATATCATAATAGAGAGGTCCGGATCTGAAAAAGATCCGGATCTTTATTAATATGGGGAAAACGTGAAAAATTGTATTTCTGTAAAGAAAATGATTGGCAAAATTACACAATTCAGTTATAATAATAACAGCAATAATTGCAAATTTTTACATCTTAGGAGGACAAAGTAATTATGAACAAGAAACTTTATGGAGCAGCATTAGGTGCAGCTGCAGCTCTCTCAATGGCAGCTACAGCAATGGCAGCAGACGTAACACTTACATTCGCTGAGGTTAACCCACTCGATACTATCGTTGGTATGACAGACACAGCTTTCAAAGAGAAAGTTGAAGAACTCTCAGGTGGCGCAATCGAAATCGACCTTCAGGCAAGTGGTGTTCTCGGTTCTGAGAATGATATCCTCGATGGTATGACAACATTCTCTGACGTTGAGATGGCTCGTATCTCTGCATTTGCTCTGACAACTTATGGCGGACAGAAATCTTCTCTGCTTTCTCTTCCATACACATTCGTAAACCGTGATCACTTCTGGAACTTTGCTACATCTGATCTTGCACAGGAATTCTTAAATGAATCTTCTGAAAACGGTTCAGGTATCAAAGGTCTTACATATGGTGAGGAAGGTTTCCGTCACTTCTTTACAACAAACCCAGTTAACGAAATCGGTGATATCGCAGGCATGAAGCTTCGTGTATCTAACGACCCTGTTATGAACGGTCTTGTTGAATCTCTTGGTGGATCTCCAACGGTAGTAGCATTTGGTGAACTTTATTCTGCACTTCAGACTGGTGTAGTAGATGGCGCTGAACAGCCAATCGCAAACTACAAGTCTAATGCATTCCCAGAAGTAGCTAACAACCTGATCCTTGATGGTCATACACTTGGTGCAATCCAGATCGTTATCACAGACGCAGCTTGGGATTCACTTACAGAAGAACAGCAGGGTTGGATCATGGAAGCAGCTAAATATGCTGGTGAATATAATAGAGAAATCTCTCAGGCTAAAGAAGATGAAGTTCTTGAACAGCTTAAAGCTGAAGGATGTAATGTAGTAGAAGTTGCTGATCCTACACCATGGCAGGAAGCAGTTGCTGGCGTTATTGCTGATAACACAAAGGGAATGGAAGATCTTTACCAGCAGATTCTTGATATGCAGTAATATTTATATCACTACTAGTTTTACGGGCTTAAACTGCATTTTGTAACACAAAAAAGGCGCAGGAGAATGCTCTCCTGCGCTTTTCATATTTAAGGAGGTTATTTTTATGGTTAACTTTCTGGAAAAACTGGAAGTATTCAGACCAATTTATGACGTGATCTATAAAGTATGTCTGGTAATCTGTAAGATCGTTCTTGTGGCTGACATTCTGATCACTGCTATGGCTGTAACCGGACGTTATGTACCATTCGTTCCGGACCCATCATGGACAGAAGAAGTAGTTCTGACACTGATGTCTTATATGGCAGTTCTTTCTGCTGCTATGGCTATTCGTAAGAATAAACACATCCGTATGGATGCTCTTGATCCATATCTGCCAAAGAAAGTGATCCAGTTCCTGGATATTCTTGCAGATATCGCTGTATTTGCACTTGCAATTATCATGGTAATCTATGGCTGGTCTCTGAGTGCAACACTTGGTGCAAAGGCTACTTATATCAGTATGCCATGGCTTTCTAAGTTCTGGATGTATTTCCCAATTCCACTTGCAGGTATCTTTATGATCATCTTTGAACTTGAAGTTATCGTAAATCATTTAAAAGTATTTTTAAGTAAGGAGGACAAGTAAAATGAGTACACAGTCTATGGCAATTCTTATTTTATTAGGAAGCTTCCTTGTTATGGTTATGCTTCGTTTCCCGATTGCTTATGCAGTAGCACTTGCATCTGTTTTCTGTATGGTATATCAGGGAACACCACTTCAGATGCTTGGTCAGTATATGGTAAAAGGTATTTCATCATTCAGCTTGATGGCAGTTCCATTCTTCATCACAATGGGATGTCTCATGGGTAAAGGTGGTATCTCGCAAAAGCTGATCGACCTGGCGAATTCCTGCGTAGGCTGGATGACAGGTGGTATGGCGATGGTTAACATTGTTGCATCTTACTTTTTCGGTGGTATTTCAGGATCTGCAGCAGCAGATACAGCTTCTCTTGGTAGTATTCTGATCCCTATGATGGTAGACCAGGGTTATGATGCAGATTTCTCTACAGCTGTAACAATTACTTCTTCTTGTGAAGGTCTTCTTGTACCTCCTAGCCACAACATGGTTATCTATGCTATGTCAGCTGGTGGTGTATCTGTAGGAAGCCTTTTCCTTGCAGGATATGTTCCTGGAGCACTTCTTGCTATCTCTCTTATGATTGGTTCTTATATTATTTCCAAGAAGAGAAATTATCCAAAGGGTGAAGCATTCAGCCTTAAGAAGTTTGGTAAACAGTTCTCTATTTCTATCTGGGCATTAGCAGCTATCATCATCGTAGTTGTTGGTGTAGTAGGTGGTGTATTCACAGCTACAGAATCAGCAGCTGTTGCTGTTATTTACTCTCTCTTCGTCAGCGTATTTGTTTACAAAGGACTTAACTGGAAAGGTGTTTGGAATGTACTGGAAGAGTGTATCGATACTCTTGCTATCGTTCTGATCCTGATCGCTGCATCAAGTGTATTCGGATACTGTCTGACACAGCTTCACGTTCCTGATCTTGCAGCTAATGCTATCAAGGGCGTAACAGAGAACAAGATCATCCTGGCAATCCTTCTGAACCTCATTATTCTTTTCCTTGGATGTATCATGGATATGTCACCAATCATCCTGATTGCTACACCTATCCTTCTTCCAATTGCTACATCTATCGGTATTGATCCAATTCAGTTTGGTATTATGATGATCCTGAACTGTGGTATCGGTCTTCTTACACCTCCTGTTGGTGCCGTACTTTTCATTGGTACAGGTATTGCTGGTAAGGTTGATAACAAGGTTAAGATGGCGAATGTTGTTAAGGCAACACTTCCATTCTATCTGTGTATGCTGGTAGTACTGATGCTCCTGACATTCGTTCCGGGAATCAGTATGTTCCTTCCAAATCTTTTCTCATAAGATATGCGATATCAGTTTAAATGTCGTATAACTGCAAAGGATTGCTTCATCCTTTATATGCAGAGAATATATCATTCAATGGTTGGCGTGATCAGTCTGGTTCTTGCAGTGTCAATGCTGGCACTGCTGATACGATTCTGGGGGCAGAGTGATATCGGGACAAGAATTGTACTTATACTTCTTTGTCTGATTGTTCCGCTCATACAGCCATTGGGCGTATATTTGAGATGCCTGAAACAGGTAAAAGCTATACCGAAGGATCTGGAATTGAAGTTTAGTGATAAGATTATCTACGTAACTACGGGAGGAAAGTCTGAGTCGATTCCGTGGGAGAAGATGAGATATGTCATGAAAGAACGAAACATGGTGATCCTTGTTACCAATTCCGGAAGCGGTTATATGTTAAGCGACTCTGTTTTGGGGGACCAAAAGGAAGCATTTTATCAGTTTGCTTCTTCATGCCTGAAAAAGTAACTGAACAAATAAAATATACTAGGAGGAAATGACATGCCAATGAAAATGGGTTGGCGTTGGTACGGTGAAGGGAACGATCCTGTTACATTACAGGATATCAAACAGATTCCTGGCGTAGAAAGCATCGTATGGGCGCTTCATGACAAGATGCCTGGTGAGATCTGGGAAGTTGAAGAGATTCAGAAAGTTGCAGATCAGATCCATGCAATGGGATTCGACATGGATGTAGTAGAAAGCGTTAATGTTCATGATGACATCAAGATTGGTCTTCCGACAAGAGACCAGTATATCGAGAACTACAAGCAGTGCATCCGTAATTTAAGCAAGTTTGGTGTAAAGGTTATCTGTTATAACTTTATGCCGATCTTTGACTGGACAAGAACAGATCTGTTCCATCCGGTAGGAGATGGCTCTACAGCATTATTCTATCAGAAGGATATGATCAAAGAAGATTACAGAGCAATGGCAGATTATATCTTAAGCTTCACAGAGAAGTATAACATGACATTCCCAGGCTGGGAGCCTGAAAGAATGGCAAAATTAGACGAACTGTTCAAGGCTTATGCTCCTGTAACAAAAGAAAAACTCTGGGAAAACCTGAAGTACTTCCTGGAAGCAATCATGCCGACATGCCGTGAGTGTGATATCAAGATGGCGATCCATATGGACGATCCACCATGGGATATCTTCGGTATTCCACGTCTTATGACAGACGCAGAAGCAGTTGACAGATTCCTTTCCATGGTAGATGACGAATACAACTGTCTGACACTGTGTTCCGGAAGTCTGAATGCGAACCCGAACAACAATGTGGCAGAGATCGTCCGCAAGCATTGTGACAGAATCGCATTCGCACATATCCGTAACATCCATCATTTTGATAACGGTGACTTCTCAGAAGCAGCACACCGTGACTGCTGTGGTGAGACCGGTATCATTGAGATCCTTCGTGCATATCATGACGGTGGCTTTGAAGGTTATATACGTCCTGACCATGGCCGTCAGCTTTGGGAAGAAGGACCGGGCTCATGCCGTCCAGGTTATGGAAAGTATGACCGTGCACTTGGTACACAGTATATGTTAGGTGTATGGGATACACTCGACAGAATCAAAGGTATCAAATAAAAAGATACTATAAAAAGTATCAGATAAATGTGACAAAAGAGGGCGCACGGATGTAAAAGTCCTGCGCCCGCTCTTTTATAGGAGGACAACTAGATGAAATTAACATTAGAAGGTATAAAAGAGAAAGCACTCTGGGAAGAGAAGGGGATCAAGCTTCCTTCTTATGACGTTGCAGCAGTAGCAGAAGAGACAAAGAAGGCTCCTGTATGGGTACACTTCGGAGCAGGTAACATCTTCCGTATCTTTATCGGCGGGCTTGCAAACACACTGCTCGAAAAAGGAAAAGCAACAAAGGGTATCACATGCGTAGAGACATTTGACTTTGACGTAGTAGACAAGATTTATGTACCATATGACAATCTGGTACTTGGCGTTACATTAAAAGCAGACGGTTCTACAGAAAAGAGCGTTCTTGGTTCCCTTACAGAAGCAATCAAGGCTCAGTCATCTGATCCTGTTCAGTGGAACAGATTAAAAGAGATCTTTGCAGATCCGACACTCCAGATGATCTCCTTTACGATCACAGAAAAAGGTTATGCATTAAAGGGTGCGAACGGAAGCTACTTCCCATTCATCCAGGCAGATATAGATAACGGCCCTGAAAAACCAGGTTCTGCCATGGCAGTTGTATGTGCACTCCTTTATCACAGATTCCAGAACGGTAAAGCTCCTCTTGCAGTGGTATCCATGGATACCTGCTCACACAACGGTGAAAAGCTTCAGGCTTCCATCGTTACAATGGCAAAGGAATGGCAGGCAAAAGGTTTTGTTGGAGAAGACTTCGTTGCATATATCACAGATGAAAAACAGGTATCCTTCCCATGGTCTATGATCGACAAGATCACTCCAAGACCGGCTCCATCCGTAAGTAAGGAACTGGAAGAAGCAGG
>JAZLLO010000086.1:0-16024 GCA_045598185.1 Marvinbryantia sp. | reverse complement strand
CTGTAATGAGGGTTTTGCTTCCGTAGGGTCAGTCAGTAGGGGCGAACTATTGGTTGCAAAGTATTACATGCAGCATAATCTGTTCATAGATTCTGATCCGGAGGCAGAACTCAACCAACCACCGCATAAGCGGCTTGCTCTTGACATCAAGCCAGAAAGAATCGCTAAAATAGATTTACGACGGGGAACTAAGGTTAATCTGTTCATGAGTTCCTCCCGTCGGCGGTAACTGACCAGCGATTCTTGAAGCGATGTCAAGAGTGGTGTACGTTGAGGATAACATTACGATTTATTTGACTATTTTTATTATTTCATATCAAAATATTTCGTCTAGCGCATGTCTGGTATCCGTCATCAGGTATTTATATTAAAAGGAGGTATGCATTCTCATCCATGAGTTCACATACCTTCTTTTGATTTACTTCCTGTATCTTTCTTTTTATGATATTTTTGCCAAAATTAATTATATAAAGCCTCCCTGTAATCGTATACTCCGGCCCTTATCAATAATACTTTCCCCATAGCTATAGTATCACAAGAAAAAATAAAGAAAAGACTTGACTGTATGAAATTACATTATATTCTTACGCTTGACCAATCCGGATTACAAATGTGCTTAAATAGTCATCATAATACGCGCATTAATAATTGACATTCGTGCTTATATAGTTTACTATTTAAGCGCAAAGGTGGTGATAACGAATGGCAAATCAAACAATTATTTCCGTTTCAGGTGTTCTCGAAGTATCAAAAGCGGCTGAATTGCGTATATCAAGAGAAAGTCTTTATAAGTTTATCAAAGCAAATGATTATGAGCGAGTTGGTCCAGGACTGTATGTGTCTCCGGATGAATTTGTAGACGAATTACTTGTTCTTCATAAGCGCTGTCCAAACGGTGTGATCTCCCATGATGAGGCATTATACTATTATGGTCTTATTGACAGGGAACCTATGTCTCATACCATCACCGTTTACAGTGGTTACAATGCGACAAGACTTAATAAATCCGGTTACCATGTATATTATGTGAATAAGGAATTTCTTGAACTTGGAAAAGTAGAAGTGACAGATCATTTTGGCAACAGGATTCCGATGTATGATCTTGAAAGAACGATCATAGATCTCATCCGGAACAGAAGTAAGTTCGAGATCCAGGATTTCACTACTGCCTTGAAATCCTATGTGAAAAGGAATGATAAGAATCTTGCCAAGTTATCTGAATATGCCAAAGTATTCAGAGTAGAGAAAGTACTGCGCTCATATATGGATGTATTGCTGTAAGAGTACGGATTTTGAAATTGACTTATATATCAGGCCAACCCTTGTGCATATATATTGACATAAAATGTAGAAAATAGTATACTCTAGCTAAACAGAAAGGAGGATATTATCATGTTCATTAGCGAAATCGAAAAAACATTCGGATTCAATACTCCGATTTTTACAGATGAGATCGTAAACTTATTCAGCCAATATTCAAGAGCTTATGTCTTTCGCCTGATCAAAAAAGCAGAACAGAACGGTGAACTGGTTTTATACTCCAGAGGCGTATATTTCCTCCCACGAAAAACATTTTTCGGGCAATCAACCATATGCTCTGAAATGGTGGCTGAAAAGAAATATCTAAAAGATGGTGAATTGGTTTATGGCATTTATGCAGGAATTAACCTTCTGAATCAGTTTGGAATCACTACACAAGTACCTAATACCCTTGAGATTGTAACGAACAATGAGACTACCAGAAAGCGTAAAGTTGTGATAGATGGAAAAGACTTTATTATCAGAAAAGCACGTTGCACAATAACTGCAGATAATTATCCGGAATATACTCTTCTGCAGCTATTTAATGAAATGAGCGTACAAGACGAGCTTGATGATTTTGCCAGATCTCAAATTGAAAAATATATCAAAGCTAATAATCTGACAAGAGAAAGATTGCTTTTTATGTCAATGTATTTTCCTGCTTTAGCCGTTAAAAACATGTTAAGGAGTGGAACATTAAATGGAACTATATAAGAGTTACCAGGACTTTTCGGATGCTATCATTGCAACCGCTGACTATTTTAAGATAAGTCCTGCCATTGTTGAGAAAGATTACTTCGTTACGATTGTTCTGAAAAAATTAAAAGAGAGAATTCCCGGTATTCTTTTTAAGGGTGGTACCAGCCTTTCGAAATGTTTTAAGGTTATAAATCGATTTTCGGAAGATATCGATTTAACACTGGATACAACTCACTTTACTCAAAGCAATAAAAGGAATGCCAATAAAGCCATCATATCTGTTTGCGACGAACTTGGATTTGAAATAGAGAATCGAGATGATGTTGAGAAGCACAGTCATGGAAGCTATAACTGCTACTACATTAAATATCCTATCAGTTTTAGCGATTTAGCAGTGAAACCTTATATAAAGCTTGAAATGGTTTTTATCCAGAAAGCATATCCGGATACGATAAAGCCAACATCTTCCATGATCGGAGATTACTTAAGTGCAATTGGACAACAACAAATTCTTCCAGAATTTGAACTCGAACCTTACGATATAACGGTTCAGACACTGGAGAGGACATTTGTTGATAAAGTATTTGCTCTCTGTGATTACTATATCCGTAAAGAAAAAGACCGTCAGTCAAGACATATTTACGACATTGGAAAACTTATGAAAGTCTTTGATTGGCGTCAATGTGCCACCCTTATCGAAGATGTCAGAAATGACAGATGCCGTAATAAGACCTGTGTATCTGCACAGCCAGGAATATCTATATCAGATACCTTAAATCAGATTATCGAAGAAGAATACTTCAGAAAAGACTATGAAGAAGTAACATCTGCTTTGATTATTGATAAAATATCATATGACGATGCTATCCAAGCATTAGTAAAAATTGCAAAAGAAAGACTTTTCGATACTGAAACATAAACTCTAAATACAAAAAGCACATCTCCTATGGTACCATATATCCGTTCATTCATAGAAGATGTGCTTAATCTTTTGTTCTTCTTTTTCAACCTATCACATTTACTACTCCGGATGTCTCTCTTGATACAGTGCAAACGGCATCTCCCTGTCCTTCTGCTTCATCAGCGTATACTGGATTCCGTACCAGGTCTCTGCATACATTCTGCCTTCTATAAGGAGTTCTTCTATCACTTCGGGGTTCATCATCTTTGCTGCCTTTTCCGAATCATAATCTCTCAGTCCGAGAAATCCAAAGTAGATCTTTCCATCATCTTTCTTAACGGCTACCGGCATAAAGAATTCCTCCAGTTCCGGGATTACCGGCATGATCACGCCGACGAATGCATAATCATCCTGCTCTGCTCCGACTACGCTTGTTTTGTAATCCTGAAACATCACATAGCGGCATCGGAATTCCATCTCCTTCTGTTCTTCCTTATCTACCGTATCGATCGATAGCAGGAAATCAACCAGTGATACATTCCCGTGGATAATGATATCCCCGGGGATGTCGATGTATCCGCCTTCGCCTTTGGCCCATGACTGGAAAAGGACTGTATCTTCATCACTTGTCATACAGAGATGCTTTTCCGGCTTTGATGCATCGATTCTCTCCCAGATGGATTTTGTCGCCTCCGGTGGAAGGATATTCAGCTTCTGCAGGTTGAGCTTCTTCATTCCACTGATACTAACGCCATCTTCTCCGGCGATTACTGTTACCATCCTTGGGGAAAACATATCCTGCATAGTCTCTTCCGAAGAGTCTTCCTATGACCATGAAACTCTGATTAATGCGTTTTGCGAAACAATTGCCCGAGGAGATACTTCTGAAATATCGCGTTGTTATGAGGATTTCAGAGATCCTTTACCTGAATTGTTTAATTCTCTACTCAATGCTTTACCTATTCTGTCTGGCGATGAAGGTATCCATTGCTTAAAAATATGGCTATTGACATCCAAAGAAGCGCAAAAATGGAGACAAGCTAATATTGCTCTCCCCGTTTGTGATTCTGACAATAAAGAAGAAAATCCTGTTCCTTCATCCCAAGAGTCAGTAGTTACTGAAGCAAACGTAACTGTAACAGCAAACTATGCTAATTCACAGGAAAAAGGTGAAATTCTTGAAAACGCCTTAATGAGGTTATTACGATTACTCTTTGACTTTGACGATGAAGACAATAAAACACTTTTAGAGCAAACTGTCCAAACAATGGATTTTTTGAAGCAGCGTGATCGAGGCACACAAAACGGAAGAGATATTGACCTGATTTTTAAAGGTGCCGATAATAAGAAGTACCACTGCCATTTTGAATGTAAATATGTAACTTCAACATCTATTAAAGACGCACAGCTCGAAGATAAAATTAAACAGGACAAACGTACTGCCACTACTGAAATTGAACATTGGATTCTTTTTGCTCCGACAAGTACGCTTAATCATTATGCCATAGAACTTGTACAAGAGGCCGAAAAAAGCCTGGTCTATATTATCCAATAAAAGATATACAGGTATGGAATGCTGATTACCAAGTAAAAGAACTGTTAGGATTAGTACCTGATCTATATAAGTTATTTTATAATGAGACCGAAGATTCTCCTGAGCATCCCAATAATTGGTCTGATGCAAAAAAGCAATTGATAATCGATAAATGGAAAGCAAAACTGAATCCTGTCATTTTGCTGCCTGAGGGTCTTAGAGGCTACTTAACCAATCCTCAGTGGATTGTTCCCGCTCATCACTATGACCACGCGCAGTGGACAATATATGAAGAGTTACACAGTCGCTACGTTCCTATGAAGTATAAGAATGAACGAGATGAACTTGGAACTAAAATACTAGAAGAGGATATGATCGATTGGCTGTATTCCTCTTCAAATAATATACGCGTCCTTTTAGGCGAATTTGGAGATGGTAAATCATTCTTTCTGTATTGTCTCTGCAAACAATTATTAGCTGACTTTTGGAAAAATCCACAAAATAATTATCTGCCTATTTATTTTTCATTACAAGACTTACGCAGCTGCAATTCATATCAAACCTTCCTACGGGATCGATTAGAACTATTAAAATGTAGCATTTCGGATTTTATACAAACAAAAGAACATTTTAAACTTCTGATTTGTCTTGACGGTTTTGATGAAATGTCCGCAGACATTAGCCCGCAACAAATAGAAGAAAATGCAGAAATATTGATGGAACTTTGCAATAAATACTTTTCTGGTACAAAGATTATTATTACATCAAGAAAAGATTGTTTTCTCAATTATGATATAAAAGAATGGATGGATCAGGATCTTGCCAAAACAGAACTTTTATTTTTGTCAAAGATTGATAAGAAGAATCGGCAGGAATACCTCTTTTCAGGCACTTCATTGAAAACAGATTCAGAAAAATTTTCAATCTTAGAAAACATAATGCCGTTATTAGGCAAAGCCTTCTTCTTAGAAATGACTCGTCAGCTTATTGCAGAAAACGTCGAAGGAATTACAAATGAAGTATCCATTTATAAAAAGTATATCGAAGAATGTTTGAAGCGAAAAAGAAAAGAAGGTCTGAATCATGAATACAAAAAAAGAATTAACCAGGCAAAACAAATAGAGAGTATTTATCACGCTTTACTTACACTTGCAATTGGGATACAGCAACGAGGAACTGAATATATCCGGAAAGATGATTTCCAATCACTTTATGGCCTTGATCTGGTTCAAGTTTTATGGGATAACCTCTCTTTTGACGAATCTGACGCTGAAGAAAGTAAAGTCCTACATTGCTCATCTATGAATCACATCTGATGTTCTACGAATCCATCAGACTCCAACAGGATTGTCACACTTCCGTGTACTTCCGTCTGTCTCCGTCTTTCTATGGATTACTTCGTACCAAGTATGGATTTTAACTCTCCTTGCCGCTTCTCATTGTAGGGAATACTACTGGACTTACGGTATTATGCCCGTTTGTCCAGTATTATCAAGGGTTTGCGCTCCCTTCTTTGAAGTATTATCAGGGACTATTGAGTACACAAAAATATGATTATGCTGTACCTTTGCTGTACTCTCACATTTCTGCTGTACTCTCTAACAAATACCTTAGAATCCCTTTTCTAAGCTCTGTTAAAATACATCTAAATTCGCTGATAAATTGTCTAATGCTTCCTTCTTAGTCATCTCGGTAACTTCAGCATAAATATCCATTGTGGTCTCAATGCTTGCATGTCCCATTACTGACTGAATAACCTTTACATTTGTTTCATTCTCACAAAAGCGAGTACAGAAAGTATGTCTCAAATGATGGCATGAAAAATGAGGAATGATGATTGGATCACGATGCTCATTCTTCGCCTTCACAATCTCTTCTGCATCATAGGCTTCGTAGATTCTCTTAATAGCACGGTTCACTGCCTGAGGATTATGGATTGAATCAAAACGATTTGTAAAAATAAAACCGCTCATACCATCAACTACCGTTTCAGAAAATCCTTCTTCCATCTGGCGATCATATTCACCCTGAAGTGCTTCATATACCTGCTTCATCATAGGAAGGACCCTAATACCTGCTTCCGTCTTTGGAAGTGACACCTTAAACTCACATTTATAAGTATCATCGCGTCTTGGATAGTAGGTCATTGCATGATTAATATTAATGGTCTTCTCCTTCAAATCCACGTCCTGCCAACGAAGTCCAACAACCTCACCAATTCTACATCCGGTACCAAGCAACACTGTAAAGAATGGAAGCCATCCCACGAACACCGGACTCTCAGCAATATAGTTCATAAAAGCTCTCTGCTGATCAAGTGTAAGTGCATGCCTGATTCCCTTTTTATTGCCAGTCTTCTTTTTCAATTCAGCCATAACTCCGTCAGATGGATTCATTCTGATAATTCCATCACGGACAGCCAGCTGAAATGTTGGATGCAGTACAGTGTGTATGGTATCTAAAGTGTTAATCTGAATCCCCTTATTATGAATGAGATCATGATAGAAGTGAAGCACGTCAGAATACTTAATATCCCCAATCTTTTTCTTTCCGAATCCCTCTCTCACAAAGTGATCATACATGTAAGTGTAATTCGTGTAGGTGGTTCTACGAAGCTCTGACTTAGTTGAAATATATCTGTCAAACACAAAATTCAAATCTGCGCTTCCGGCCACATAAACATCAAGTCCATCGAGCTGATTCTTAACAAGTTGTTCTTCTCTCTCCCTAAGGTTCTTCAAATCCTTTGAATAGATATAACGTCTAACTCCGTTCGGATCTACATAACCATATACATACTTTCCATCGCTTGCTCTCTGAAACTCTCCCTTTCTAAGTGCTCTGCCTTTATTGTCTTTTCTTGCTGCCATTGTAATCTCCTTTCTAATATGAAAGAAAAGAGATCTGCACTTATTCCTTTTCCTGGGCGTTCTTGTAAAGCAACTCTATGCCGTCTTTTAATGCCTCGGTCATAGTTTTGTTGATCGATTCTGCATAAGCTTTGAGTCTTTGATATTCCCTCTCATTAAATCTCACCGATACTTTATGAATCATCGGCTCTTCTAACTTAGGTCGTCCCATATTACTCATCGCTAATGCCTCCTCTCAACTTACGTACATTTTACTTATTGCCCGTCAATAAGTCAACCCCTAATTCAAAAAAATAAGTGCAAATCCTTCTCGATTATTCTTTGATTCGAAATGTCTCCAGATACTCTTCAAAAATGTCACAGTTAACCAGAACAAGTTTATTTAACTTGTAAATGGCACCTGCCTCTTTTGCCATCTCTTCAAACTTGGATTGACACATAGAGTACAGTTCTGCGCCTTCTTTGTATCTGACAAATCTCTTACGGTCTACTTTTTTCTGCATCGTAGTATGCCTCCTTCAAATTATTGAAGCACTGCTTCTACTACAAGCCGAAAATTTAAACCCCTTGAATACTCGATAATGATTTGCACTACTCTTTAATACACGACTTTATCTTCTATTAAAGAAGCTGGTATTATCCCATCAGACAACACCAGCCATTTACATTCTTAGCCTACAAGCATATAAATATTATCTTTATCAAAACAAATTCCTTTTGTATGATTATAGATTTGATTCATTGTTTCCATCTTATCCAAGAATACTTTAGTTCCTGGATCAGACACGTAAAGTAATCCGTGAACGGCATCCTTTTCCATTTCATCTGCATTTCTCTTTAAGAAAGAACCTCCTTCGATTAACCACTCGTCAACAGGCCCCTCTTTTACAAGAGGAATACTTCCAATAAGATTACCTACCGCTTTTCCGGCAATTCCTATCCCTCGTAACACATTTGACTCAACAGATTTACCAGCAATTTTCTCCATGTAATTAGATGTTTCTGCAAAAAGCTCCCGGTATTTCATAGAATGTTCTTCTATTTCATTCTCAATCTGCAAAATGTGTTCTTCACGAAAATCTCCAAGCAACATAACTTCAAGAAATGAAGCCAAGGAATACAGATAGAGTGCCATCCTATAATATCTATATTTTTTCTCCATCTCATTTTTGGAAGAATTCACATTTGCTTTTGCAACTACCACCGAACTACTCTTATTCGCTTCTTGGATTTCCTTCTGATAAAAACGTATGTCTTTTCCAGCATTTCGTTTAATCGTTAATGCTTGTTGATAATGTCCTTGAATAAAAAGCTCCTTATCCCAATTATACTTATACTCTCTTATTGTATTCGTAAGTATCTGAACATCTGCCTCTATCTGTGATTCTTTTTCTGTCTCCAAGAACGATAATATCTGCTTTTCCATTTCAGCAATATATCCTAACTGTTTCTCAATAGAATATAATGCTACAGCCATCATCATAGTTGCCGGATCTAAAGGCATAACAGTATTGGTTGTAGCCGTCAGCGGTCCTGCTTCTACTAACTGTGCAAATTTGGAACCACCACCAGCTTTATGAAATGCACCCCAGAAATTTCCATTTTTTGCAACTTTGAGAGTATCAGTAACAGATTTATTCGCTAATCGGTATAGACCACTTGTATTCACCATCGATGTTTGTGTCACTGTTCTCAATGATGGCATCAAGGATGCAACACCAATGCCAAGAGTAGATAATTCTGCTATAGGCATTTTAATGGTCTTTTCTTTTGATAAATCTGTTTCAGTATCAAGTAAATACTGATCTGCCAAATCTAAGATACCTTTTTCTGATATAGCAATTTCTGAAGATGTTTCTCTACTATCTTTCTTTATAAACTTGTCAAAGAATCCCATTTTGTCAGTACTCCTTTTTGAATTCTATCTATTCAAAACTGCATTGAATTCGCACATGTATAATATATGATATCATAACAATCCTATTAAGAAAATGGCTATCAAAAAAAAAGCCTGACATCATCCATATGGACAACATCAGGCATTCCCTCAACTTATTTTACATAAGGACAGCTTCTGCATCTCTCCGGATACAGCACCTTCCCTTCCTCATCAAACACAAAACTTCCCGGATTCTTATCAACGCAATCCTTTGCATTTTCCAGCACATGATAAGCCCCGATCTGAGATCTGGCATCTTTCCAGTTCTTTCTTACCCTGTACCACTTCTCCCCTGTCTCCGGCAGAATATCCGCAGCCACATCGAATCTGGTCAGGTTCCATCTCTGGATAATATCACACAACTTTTCCACATAAGTCAGACTGGTAGCATACCCGCCATTCTTAATGATCTGCGCCGCCTTCTTATAATCCTTTTCACCTGCCAGACCTTTATATCTCTTCTGAGCACCATTCATCGCTCCATTCAGATAAGCACTATGATCCGCAATGGAATCCTCCACGCATCCATACTTTCTGAAATCCGCTACGATCGTCATCATACTTCCATCCGCTTTCTGCTCCTGTGTCTTCTTTTTATAGAAAGACCTGCCATCCCAGGAAGATCCCCTCCAACTGTTTCCACTCAGCACCGCTTTCATGCCAAAACAGTTATTCGCATTCTGTGCCAGCTCACTCTTGCCATATCCAGACTCCAGAATGAACTGAGCCAGAGAAACCGAAGCCAAAATACCAGACTTCTTCTGGTCTGCAGAAAATAAGGACCCGACCTTGGAAATCACCTCTTCCTCAGTCAGATCCTTAAAAGCACTTGCCTGCAATCCTTTATTATCTTCCTCAGCCACACTCTCATTACCTAGAGCTGCAGTAACCTTCTCAGCCAGATCTCCTAATCTCGCATACAGCCAGTTTCCAGGACAACTCTTATTCGCAAACCAACGGTGAACTGTGATCAGCATCTCATCTGCCTTTGGCTCATAAGCCAGAGACTTCTCTTTATCAGCAAACCACAGCAACTTCTTCTTACCGTTTCTCTTACAGATATCCGTACACAATCTGATCAGAGAGGCATACACCTTCTCATTCATCCAGTACGGCTCCTGCAGATCACTGGCACACTCAATTGTCACCGCTCTCTTATCATTTTCTTTACTAGAAGTACACCAGGAACGGTTCTTCTCCTCCACATACAGACCAATTCTTCCGTCACGATCAATACCATAATTAGAAGAAGCCTGGGTGGAAGTCTGAGAAAACCATTCTCCCAGACCTTCCGCAGTACACTGGCCAACCACACAGTGTGGACTAATCCTGTCAATCGCATGCTCCCTCTGTCCGGAATGATTCGGGCTCAGCCACTTAAAATCTACTAATCCACTATTTGTATATCCCATAATCACATATCTCCCTTCTCATCATCCTCAGCTCTGTCATGGATCTGCTCCAGAACCTTCTTAAGTTTTACCGGTACTGGCAGTCCAAGATGCGTTGCATTCTCCAAAAGGCTCACACCTTCATTAGACAGATAAAAGAAAATCACTGCTGTTCTCAGCACAGAACCAGTTCCAATGATCTGCATATCCAGCACATTTGCAATACCGACCATCATAAAGATCAGCACTTTCCTGCAGATACCACGGAATCCAACTTCACTGGACAGATTCTGATCCGCCACAGCACACATGATACCGGTGATATAATCCATCACCACAAATACGACCAATGCAAACAGCAAGCCGTCACAACCGCCCAGGAAATACCCAAGCCATCCTCCCAGCATGGTAAATACCATCTGGATCATGTTCCAAAATTCCTTCATTTCACATTTCCTCCTTGAAAATTTGTATAAAAAAAGCAACTGCTCTGGATTTCTCCAAAACAATTGCTCTTTGTTCAATAATATTCCAATCTAACTCTCAATAAACTAACACATTTTTATTAGTGTTTATCCCAATTCGGATCAACAAATCTCATATAACTTGGCATAAGTTTCATTAATTGAAATGCATCTTCTCCTGTATATTGTTCTAGCGTCTTGTCATCAGTATTACTGTATATAACATATCTTCCTAATTTTGCAAAATTAACAGTTTCTTCATCTGTACACTCGTCAATTACTTTGTTATAACATCTTAAAGCATACTGAATATCAGCATTATCCAATGTCAAACTATCACTACCCACACAATCACATACCATTTTCCCCAACAAAATATAAAACTTATATTCTTTTGGAAATTCCTTTATTGCCTTCTCTAAAAGACGTCTTGCCCTTAATATACTATTCGTATTATCAAGAATATCTCTATAATCAGCATATATTTCTTCTTTTTTTACATCAGGATTAACCAGATCAAATAGTACATCAGCAGATACAGAAAATGCCCTCGTAATGTCAGGAATTATCGAAATATCAGGACTCGCTGTTCCATTTTCCCATTTTGACACTGCTTGATAAGTTACTCCTAGTTTTTCTGCCAGCTGAGCCTGTGTCATGTTCCGTTCTTTTCTCAGTTCTTTAATCTTTTCGCCGATTGAATACATTTCCGATCTCCTTCTATATTTGATGTTTTAATTCTATCAGCAAACATCAAATAAAAAAATAACGCATTTGGATAGTCTTTCTCAACCAATGGTTGAATAGACAATATAAGGATTTCATATAACAGCTATCATTTCTTTTTCTTATCCATATACTCATGAGCAAGAATATCTTTCAGCACCAGCATAGCATCCTGTTCACTATATCCATACTGCATCTGCAATTCTGCAAACATCTCTCGGATTCTTTCTGCATAATGTGGTATATCTACTTCCTTCTGATAGCGCTTCAAAACAGGATACTTCGCACTCCATGCCTTAGTCCAATCCGTTTTGCTTTGATTCTCTTCGGTAGTATTTCTTATGATTTTTTCAATGTTATCCATGATATGCTCCCTGTTTCAGGCACGTTATTTACTAAATCATACCATAATATAGGAATCATATCCACGAAGAATTATTCATCATCTTCCGTCAGCGTATAGGTAATCTTCATTGTCTTATCCGTTGTCTTGATCACTGCTGAACTCAGGTTATTGATTGTTGCCAGATACGGAGTCAGCAGATAATGATGTCTGTATTCATTACCATAACTACCGCCCCATCCAACCAGATGCTCTTTAAATCTGAAAAGTGGTGTCGCTGAATGCTCTAGTCGGACATCTCCGGCCGTATGAATAACCGTATCATTAGCCAGTATCTGAAAATCTCCTGCAACAATAATATCTCCGATCAGTGTCATGTACAGCTCACAGCTTCCGGTTCCGCTAAGTGGTTTCCAAGCAGAAGTAAATCCCAGATTAATCAGTCTCACATCTGCCTGGTTGGAAAGATTGATCTTATAGATTCCCTGCTTATCATAAGCCATCACATACAGATATCCAGCACGCACACAACTTTTCAGGTATCGTTCCGGATAACTTCCCTGATTACGTCTGCCCACATCCGTCAGCTTCGCATTGGAAAGTGTCCATTCACCCTCTGTAATAGAAAAATCCCTCTTATTGATCTTCACCCATGCCATTTTTGCATTTCCAGCAATATTCGGTTCATTGGAGAACCCATACCAGAAACCATCCTGTCCATCCAGAAATTCTCCATAAGTCGTATAGCTCCCAAGGAATCGGAACACTGATGTTGGAATCACATGTTCATCCACGACCTTATAGGTAGAATCATCCATTCTGTCATTGAGTCCCACGGAAAAGATCGGTATCTGCAGTGTTCTCACCTTAACAGCACTATCCTCAAATGTGATGGAATATACCAGGTTCTTCTCAAAATCCACTTCCACCGCCTCGAACAACGGCATCTGTTTCTCAATCTCCAGACCTCCGATATTTACGCTCTTAACATGAAGAAATGCACTCGCATCCCCAACCATACTGCCAAATCCATTCTGTCCGCCAAAGGAACTTGTCAGTGCAACTGCAGCAATTGTCCCATTCCCCTGACTTGGTGTAAACTCCCATACAAAGCGATATCCATTTTCCAGTGCCTTACTCTCTGTCTGGTTCAGACTACCTCTTGCCATATTCGCACTGGAATTCACATCATTGGATGCATACGCTACAGGCATATTCCCTGAGAACTGAAAAACATTTTCTGTGTTCTCCTCAATCGCTCTGGAGAACATCAGGATTCCACCGATCATATTCGGACAGATTGGCAGCAGCACATCACTCCAATTCATATGACTATCATATTGTCCAGCAGCCTCATAAAACTGTCCCATCGGATTTAACCCAAGAATATGATTCACCGCATTCGTCACCATGTTCTCTTCCATAACAGTCTCAACCTGTCCGGAATTCACATCCGTCAGTTCGATCACCATCTGACCCTTTACTCTCATACTCAAACTCCTCCTATTCTATCGGTTCACCAAAGGCACCAATCACTGCCTTTCCAAACGTATCTGCAAAACTACGGTTCACAATCTCTCTAAATGCAAACTGCATATCATAATCAAATCCAGTAAATCCAATACCACCACCAATAGCAAATACACCAATCTTCTCTTCCAGATCAATGACACCATCCCATTCAGCAGTAGCTCCCATGCTCTGTCCACTAATCGAAGCAATACAGCAGCCTGTATCCACAAGACCAGATCCACCTTCCACTCTCATGTAAACATTAAAAGTGTTCGTGATATCTGGAACCACCTTTTCAATCGGATAATAAAGAAGAATCGTATGCTTGCCGGTATGCCAGGATTCCTGTGGCTGATGGAGCAGAAACTTCTCATCATTATGCTCAAAAGTAAAAATAACATCTGCATGTCCATCCTCTGGAATAGAAACCGGGAACTCTACCTCTGAATCATCAATGGTTCCTTTTACCACCACAGTTTTCTCCACCGAATCTGCCGTCACATCCACAATCACCTGTCCGAAGAACTGCGCATGATTCTCTTCCATAGTTGCGAACTGCAGAGAAACAATCTTCGTATCCGCATCCACAACCTGATAAGCAACCGCATTCATAAATGTATGGATTCCAATCTTCCCGGCTTCCTTATTCTCCTCAATCTGATTCAGTAATCCGGAAATATTCTTATCATTCTTTGATTTCGCCTGTGCCAGTCTTGGATTCTTACCAACGCCCTTCAAAGAATGTTTCCCGCCAATCTTACACTGCATGGATGTAATAGCTGATACCTTATCTCCATCGGCCTGTCCGCCCAGAAAACGTATCACATCTCCCAGATCCAGAGCCGGATTACCAATCGTTTCAGAATCAAACGGCACATATTCTATCACCGAAAGATCCTGAAGGATATTTCTACACAGTTGCTCTCTGGTTTCTTTCAAGCCAAACTGAAGAAAAGGATTCACACCCAGATTCATTGTCAGTCCGTCATCCGGATCCAATGCATAATACTCAGCCGTCTCTGTCCTCATATTTGTAGAACTCACTGCAGTATATCTTGTTATGAAATCTGAAAAGCTACTGGAGAATCGATGCTTCCCCCATACCTCCATCACAGGTTCCGTTCCATACTTCCTAAGTTCCAGTTTCCCATAACGGTTGATACAGAAAAACCCACCAAGAACCTGCCCCACATAGTAGAGCACATCCCGGTAGGTCTCAATATCACTCTCTTCATATATAGAAAGAATCTCACTGCCATTCGGCATTCTTTCAATTTCATCCCTGGTCTGAGCCAGTTCCACCTTACAGGCTTTACTGCAAAGAACCATAAAATCATATGCATCGCCGATTGATTCAAACCCTTTGAAACTCTGATCAAATCTCAGCATGTAGTCATAAGCCTTGATCTCCAGACATTTCACAGTTCTGTTCGCTTCCGAAATCTCAAAGATTCCCATTGGAACATCTTCATAACTGCCATCCGCAAGTCTCAGATGATACGTCAACTCTACAAGTGCATCCTCCAACGTATAGCGATCAATCTTAGAAAATAGCGTGATTCCCATCTCCGAAGCATACACCGTTCCCAGTTCAATCTCCGTAGATCCACAGCACTGGCTGGAAATATACCCGCTTCCCTTTACAATATCTTCCGGTCCAAACTCATGAACCACACCCTTCTTCGTCGTAATCTTCCCAGTCCAATAGTATCTCCTGGTATTTTCCTGCACCGCCTGCAGGAATAATTTGCTTACTTGGTACAAGAAATCACCTTCTTTTTCTTTTATTCATCATTGCTACCAAAATCTCCAACTCTTGGAATTTTAATTCTAATATCATCACGAGATCGCATCAATTTCTGTATTGATTCATCAATAATCATAAGATTTACTTTAGTTCTTCCCGGATTCGTATCATTCATCTCAGTGACACCCTTTACTAATCTGAGTTGATCCAACATCTTTTCTTTTACAGGCATTACCTGAAGCCCTGAATCGATCACCGTCAATACATTAAATTCTCTTAATATATAATCCATTCTTTGATAATATAGTGGATGATCTCTTTGGGAAACTTTTTCAGGATCATAATAATTTTCCCATTGTCTATGATTGTATTCTTGTTTATCCGTATTTTTTTGCATGTTATCCAAGAGTAGAATTATTGCCAACAAAAGTTTTACTAACTCATCGCATACTTTATTAATACTTTCCCAATCTGCCGGACTATAGAGTCTCAGCAGACTGGTTTGCATTTTTCCTTGGACGACCGCGTGGTCGTTTAGGTTTTGTTTCGGTTTGATCCTTTACCTTTGGTTTACGTCCTCGTTTCTTTGGTTCTGG
>JAZLLO010000085.1:0-18381 GCA_045598185.1 Marvinbryantia sp. | reverse complement strand
GCCGTAACCGTTATACCCCTGAAATCTTGCTTCTTATACATTTTACTACCCGTATAGTAACGGATAAGAATCTGAAATATAATTTTTCACTACAGACCTCTGGTTTTGCTTGGCAAAACACCTCGCGGGACATTGGCACCTTAACAGTAACATCCGTTGTTACTGTTCAGGTATATCTCATTTTTCTTGCTTGTTCGCCCACTACTATCTTGTATTTTTGACAGCCATGCCTGATTTTTTGTTCTTTCGCCCGCCACTGTCTTGTCTTTTGGGCGGCTATACCTGATTTCTTGTTCTTTCACCCGCTACTGTCTTGTCTTTTGGGTAGCCATGTCTTATTTCTTGTTCTTTCGCCCGCCACTGTCTTGTCTTTTGGACGGCGAGCCAATGGGGACCCATTGGCTCATTCCTTATTATCGACAAAAATTCTATTCTTGTATTGCTCTGGATCAAAGAAGTCTTTCACAGAGCATCCTGCACGGCCGCTGGATGCGCAGGCACATGCACAGGCACAACTTGATGCACAAGCACAGCTGGATGCGCAGGCACAGCTGGATGCACAGCTCGATACACAGCCGCCAGATCTATGGGAACCACCAGATCTACCGGAACCGCCTCCCCTTCTATTAGAAGAATTCGATGTGCGGGAAACAGGTACGCGAACTTCTGCCACATCTACGTGGATGTAAGTATTCTTGGCTTTGCCATAGTGATAAGTTCCTTTGCGTGTGTACTTCTCCGGTTCTACCAGGTCCTTCTCTTCAACGACTTCTTTGCTCTTTACCATATCATGTCCACAGTAAGCACACTTTTCAGAGCCCTCTTTTCTGGAACCGCCGCATCCTGGACAGGTATCATAATATTCGATCCTGGTTCTGGTAATGACTTTCTTAACCTCTTGCTTCCTTCCGAATCCACTTCCGATTTTAACAACAAAAAGAATTGCCAGTACCGGAACAGCCAACGGCGCCACCACCATCAGTATAAGCGCTGCTGCCCCAAGAAGAAGCATGAAAAGTCCTGCCATCAAATCAAAAGGATCAAGATTATCATCGTCAGCAGTACCTTCTGTGAACTGATTATCTGACTGGAATCCAAAAGCATCATTTGGATATACTACCGAAATCGTATAGTGTTCTTTGGCACTAAGACTCTTTTCAAATACCAGGTCATCCCCATCCATAAGGCAATCCGGCTGCCATGCACCTACAAGATCTGAATTCCATCTGATTGCAAGATGGTCTATCTTGATATCATCAAACCATGCCGGGGTAAACATATAGACAGTTTCGCCTTCTACATACTTATCGATCTGGTACATATTATCCTGAACGAAGGAGTAATCAAAGCTTGCTACGTCGTCCTTATAATATTTTTTATTAAAATATATCGCCAGTGAATTCTTCTTTTCTTCGATGCGGGTAATATTATCGCTTATCGCAGTCACATTGCTGTAGTGCTGGTTTGGCATACCTATCTCCACCCAATCCATAGGACCAAGAGAATCAGAATCCAGAACCTTCCATTCAATGTGATACTGCATATTCAGAGACGCATCTTCATTTACTGAGACATGGATTGTAAAATCAAGAATCTCATCTGTCGGACCAGCTGCACTTACAATCTGACCACCTATTAAGATCAGCAGAACAAACCATACGGAAAGAATGAAATTATGCAAATATTTTCTCATACACAAGTCCTCCTAAGTGGGCATTTTCCAGTGAGTGCAGAAGAATAGTTACGACAGATACGACAGCCTTCACTCTCCCAGATCATATTCCAGTCATCAGCAAGCATATTTCCAAGTGCTGTATCAGAAAGCCAGCTCTGGCATGGAACTACATTTCCACCAGGTGTGATTGCCATATTGGAAAGTCCCGCTCCACAGGATGGACAAGGAATGTTAAGCTCTGCAAAAACAGACTCTTCGATCCAGCCTGGAGATGTAAATGCTATCTCCATTCCATTTGCATGACAATATGCTACTGCCTGACGAAGTACTTCTTCCAGTTCCTGACTGGTAAGCTGAAGATTCTTCGAATCCTCGCCAAGTGCATTACCGGTAGTAATGAGGCCAGAGCAGGTAACGTAGCCAACACCTTTATCATGAAGATACTTCAAAGTTTCCACATAATCTCGATTTAAGGTGCAAAGAGGAGTATTGATACTGATCATCAGCCCTGCTTCCAGTGCATTCTCAATTCCCTGTGCAGTATGTTCAAACTGCAGCGCACCTACCAGTTGATTATGAATAGCAGCATCATTGGAATAAAATGTAATCTGCACACTATCAATCTCAGCCTGACGAAGCTTCTGACAATATTCCTTCGTAAGCTTGATTCCATTGGTATTCAATCTGCTGATAAACCAGCGGGCATATGAAATCAGTTCAAAAAGATCTTCTCTCATCGTTGGTTCACCACCGGTAAATGTAACCTGTGGGATACCCACTTCACGGCATTTGTCCAGTATCTTTTTCCACTGTTCTGTTGATAACTCTTCCTCATCTGAATGAATCTGTCCGGCTGCATAGCAATGAACACACTTCTGATTACAATGCCAATGACCATTCTTTGTCATCGCACTTACCATAAGATCCATTCTATGTGGTGCCTTCATGACATCTGCATAATCGCCAATATTCAGATGCACGATATCCGTTGTAACCTCTTCTCTGTAAGCAATCTGCTTCATAGTGGTGTAAATAGTACGGATATCTTTTTCAATCTGTGCTTCCTTCATAAACGGAACCACTTTCTTTACGCTTCCCACAGTTTCAGCCAGAATCTGCTGAATCTCTGATTCTGATAACTCTCTGCCGTGATAACAATTCACATGATTTATCATCTCAGCAAGCATAATCGCCCACAGAAAATTAACAGGAATAATATCGGCACCATTTATGATGGCAATACTTGCATTCAATCTATCCGGCTCGATCTTCGGCGGAATCAGGTGGATACGGATAACTCCTGGCCCTTCCGGGTTCAAGGTCGTATGTCTGATCTCTGTGAATTCCTGTGCCATATATTCCTGAATTCTTCGAATTGTTTTTGTTCTTTTTAATATCTTTGGAATTCGGCTCATACTCATCCTCCTTTATATAGTATGTTTATAGCTTTCTTGTTGTATCGCTGATATTGCAATAATCGCGCCCAGAACTGTCATTATGATCACAAATCCAAAAACCATATGAAGTCCAAAGAGATCCTGCAAGAATCCACCACATAGATTTCCAATCGTTGCGCCAATTCCAGAGCTTACGATAATCGTTAAAGATTGCGCGTTCATCTGATCTTCCTTTGCTACCGCATCCGCTATGTAGTAGGTTAATACCGCTGAGAAGATAGCATAACTTACTCCCTGCAGCATGCAGCCTAAGAACACCACCACAACATTTGGTGCCAGACATATCAGTACATTTCGCATAATGTATCCTATACTTGCTATCTGCAAAAGTCTAAGTCTATCGTATCGCTTTAACAATTTTGGTACCATTGCCATAGCCGGCATCTCACTGGCAGCGGCACAGAATACTGCCACTCCGTATATTGTAGTATTTCCGCCAAGTGCTCTGACTATATTTACAAGATAAGTACCCAGACAAATTGCCGCTCCAAACATTAAAAGATATGCTATCAGAAGCTTTCCAAGCAAAGGATAGATACGAAATAACTGAAACATACCTGCTGAAGTCTCATTTTTCGTTTCATCCAGGTTCTCTGTCTTCTCTCCAACCTTTACATCCTCAATTCCGGAAACAGACCACAGAACCCCAAGAGCGGAAATCAAAAAGAATACGAATAATACATTTGGGTTGATCATCTGACAGAAACGTCCAATCACCACTGCGGATATTGCATAGGATATTGAGCCATATCCTCTTGCCACTCCATAATTCAACTCATGTCCTGTACGTATGTATTCCATCGGAAGAATTGTAGTAATCGACAAAACAGATACAAGAAGAATATTGGAGGCTACAAATAATACAGACAATACTATCCTTGGAATATCAATTGCTACAATCAGAAAGAAAGAAATGATCAGACAGTAAAAAGATAGTGTCAATGTTTTCTTCGCTGTCAGAAACGGAATCTTCTCCATCAATCTGTTCACCAGTGGGGACACAAAAAGAATTCCAAAGCTTCCAAGCCCGGATACTACCCCGATCATGGAATTACTCATACCTTTATACTGTAGGAAAACCGCTGTAAATCCGCCCATGGCACAGATTGCCATATAATAGAAAAACTGTAATGCATTATGCCTGAACTGTTGTGTCATAGTTTTATATTTCTCTTTTCAAAATCATTCGTTTAAAGTAAGCCATTGGGCAAGATTATGACTGGCACATACTGTATCAATCGGAACCGTCCCCAATGCCTCCTTTAATTACTACTATCTCACATGGATTCCCGAATCTCGGCAGATTGGCTGTATTCGCTATCCCTGTACTGATAATCATCTTCCCTACTCTCCCGGATACGTACTTTGGGAAAAGTCCTTGATCCGGTGCATAAACAGGAACACCAAATATCTTCCATTGTCCTCCATGTGCATGCCCAGACACAACAAAATCAAATGTGTCCAGTCCGGTATTCCAGATATACTTCACATAGAGATCCGGTTGGTGGCACAGCAATATCTTCATGCCATCTTTTTTAGAAAATTCTTCCAGCCATGTCAGATCAATATTACCGGTAAGCCCACCTATCTGAACTGGTATATCCGCTATTTGATACTCACAGTCACTGTTATCAAGAATGATCGTTCCTGTCTCTTCTAATATCTTATAATCCTCTTCTGTCAGATACATCTCATGATTCCCGGGAGAATATATAAGCGGTGCAATCTTAGCTGCTTTCTCCAGAAATTGATACGAATGTTCTTTTACATACTGAACTGGCTTAATCCCCGGAAACAGTAATCGAAAACCTTCCATAAAATCATCCAGACGACGCATACACCAAAACATAAAATGAAATATATGCGACTTGATACCATGATGTAGTTCCCCACCGTTGGGCTTGGCAAACTCCCGCTTATAGTCTTCCGTTAATCGTTCAAACAAATCACCCGGAATCAGAATCAAATCCGGCTTTATCTCTGAAAGCTTCGCTATGGCATCCGAAGGATCCTGTTCATGAAGATCAGCTGCAACTGCAATCGTAATATCACGTTCAAATGGAATCGCGTATTCTTTGATCTTCAGCATGTCTCGTTCTCCTCCTAATTTCCAGTACGCCTTAGCATAATCGTCAAAAATTCCGATAACTTCTAATATCAGGATTTTTCACATATTAATAAGCCCTAATCCTACCAGGCATACAAATATTCCCACAATCTTTTTCCATGTAATTACTTCTTTGTACAGCAGATATCCAACAAAGATCAGAATAACTGCCAAAATTGCTGCCTGTACGATCTGTGCAGTGCTGACCGGCCATCCTGCTTTATAAGCATAGATAAATCCTACCTCAAGACCTACGATAGAGAATCCAAGAACAAATGGTGCCCAGTTTAGCTGCTTATATTCCGAAATGATATCTGGGTTCTTGTTCAGTATCAGATACAGAATAAGCGAAACGATTGCTCCGACGGAATAGGTTACCGTTAAAGAAGCCAGCGGATTCATGCCTTCCGGAACAGACTTTGCACAGATCTGGTAAAATACATTCGATAAAACTACCAGACCTATTGGCCATACATACTGAAACATACTCTTATCTCCTACTGCATGATCGACATAATCTTATCGTACATAGCTTTTGCAAACTTTGCATGATTTTCTGCATCCATATGGATTCCGTCAGCTTTTCCAACCTGTGCATATTCGGCTGCATCCATGAACTCACATCCATGTTCATCCGCAATTCTCTTGAATTCTTCTGCGAATCTCTCTGACTTGATTGCTGCCTGTTCACCAAACAGGAATGGTGAATCATTATCTCTTGCAACAAGTATCGGTGCTACAAGAAGAACCTTTGGTGCCTGATTCCCGATTCCGAACTTGCTCTGCTGTGCCATTCTTACAAGACGTCCCGCACCATTTGCAATATATCTTGCTTCGATATTAAAATAATTCTTTGTATCGTTTGTGCCAAGCATGATCACAATCAGATCAAATGGCTTCTGACTTTCCATACATGGCCAGAGGTAATCGATTCCAGCCATTCTGTTCTCTACAGGATCTGTCCAGACAGTAGTTCTTCCATTCTGGGCTTCTTCGATAACCGTATAATCTGGTCCAAGCATCTTCTGCAGAATCCCTGTCCATCTTGTATCTTCATCGAATCGTGAAGCATCTACTCCGTTATATCCCCAGGTATTTGAATCTCCAAAACATAAAATTCTCTTTTTCATCTTTAGTCCATCTCCAGCGTGTCATATATTAATTGAATTGCCTGTTTATAGTTTTCTTCCGGAACACCGATCAGAAGATTCAACTTGCCGGCGCCCTGATTTAAAGTGCTGATCTCAATTCCATTGGTCTCAAGTGTCTCAAGAACAAGAATGTTCGCATTGCTTACCTCTGTTCCTTTTTCGCCAACTACAGCGATCATGGAAAGGTTCTCTTTCACTCCAAGATAATCCGGCTGAAGAACTTCTGTGATCTCTGCCAGCAGTTCATCCTTACAGGTTGCCAGAATACTGCTTCGGATAATCAATGTTACCGTATCAATACCTGTGAGGCACTGTTCAAATGGAATATTGCGACGTTTCAGAATATCAAGAAGCAGTGCACTAAAGCCTGCGCCGTCACTTACCATAACCTTCTCAACCTGAATCGCACTCATACCGGTTCTGCCGGCAACACCGGTAATCGAATGTCGCTCTACTTCCTTCGGAAGCTTCTTCACGATCATAGTGCCAGGATCTTCCGGTCTATTGGTATTACGGATATTGATCGGGATACCGGCACCTGATGCAGGAAGTACCGCATCGGTATGAAGTACTGATGCTCCCATATAAGATAAGGTACGAAGTTCCCGATAGCTCAGATAACGTACACTTCTCGGATTATCGATGATTCTAGGGTCTGCTGCCAGAAGACCTGACACATCTGTCCAGTTCTCATATACGTCAGCCCCGATAGCTAATGTAACAAGACTACCTGTAATATCAGAACCACCTCTTGAAAATGTATGAATATTGTCATCTGCATCCGCACCATAAAAGCCTGCAACCACAACTTTATCCAGCGGATATAATGCAGCCTTCATGGTTCGCATAGTAAGCTTCATATTCAGTGTTCCATCTTCCTCAAAAAGGATACACCATGCAGGATCAACAAAAGTGAATCCAAGAAATTCTGCAAGGATTCTCGAATTCAGATATTCGCCACGGCTTGCAACATAATCCTTGCTTGGCTTATCTGCCAGATTCTCTCTTAAAATCTCAATCTCTTTATCAAGTGCAAATGAAACTCCAAGATCATCTATAATCTCCCGGAAACGAGCCTGAATCTTCGCAAGTACTTCTGAGAAGTCCTCACCTTTACTTGCAAGTTCATAGCATTCCAGTAATAAATCTGTTACTTTAATATCCTCAGGAAATCTCTTTCCAGGTGCAGATGCAACCACATACTTACGGCTCGGATCTGAAAGAACGATATCCTTAACTTTACGAAACTGGTCCGCATCAGCAAGGGATGTACCACCAAATTTTGTTACTATACTTTTCATTTTTCACCTCTGGTATTTCATTCATTTTTACTCATATGATGCTATTGTATCATGCCTTTTCCTGATATACCACAGGCACTTACATTATATGTTCTAAAACAGTTCAAGAAGAGCTGATACGTTTTCCTGTTTTCGAATGGCAAAAAAATAACCGCCCCAATTTCTAAGAAACTGAACGGTTATTTTTACACAATACGGTTAAGAACCTGTTATACCGTAATACTTCTCTTTGCGTGCTCTGCTGCTACTTCTTCCACAGTTTTTTCACGAATACGGACAGCACCGCGGTAACCAACATTTGTTGGGATCAGTTCACCGTTTTTCTCTTTTTCAGCCCATTCTACTTTGGCTTTTTTAATGTATTCCTGATACTGAGGGAGCCATTCTTCCTGTGCGATCAGCATCTCGTCGATCATCTGCCAGATTTCAGGCGGATTACATACTGCACCTGTCAGCGGATCCATAAGGGCCGCCTGCTTCAAGAGTGAGACGTCTCCATGAACTGCTGCTTCCACTGCCAGTTTCTGTACCCAGATAGACTGTGAACATACAGCTGCACATCCAAGCGGAAGATCCCCTACCTTTGGCACGCTGATGCCATTACCATCTACATAACATGGAACTTCCACAACGGATTCATATGGAAGATTGGTGATGCAGCCTTCGTTCATGATATTAAAATGTCCGCGATAGGTTCTTCCTGTTTCCAGGGCTTCGATGATATAAGAACAGTGTTCTTTTCCACGTTCACTGCCGTCATGTTTCTTAGGTCTTTCCTTCAGAATCTTTGGATAATCTGTCTCGAACCAGTTACGTTCTTCTCTTGTTACACGAAGATAACCACCTGTTTCTCCATTGATCCAGCTGTCTGTGTTGATCCATTTCTCAATCTCATCCGGACGCTTACGGTACCATGCAACATATTCAGAAAGATGTCCATTGGATTCTGTAGAATAGTAACCGAATCTCTTCAGGATATCGATACGTACCTTTTCTTCTTTGCTGAAGCGTTCGTGTGCCTCAAAGCCTGCCAGAAGCTTTGGAATCATATCCTGTCCTTTGTGTTTTACGGATGTGTACCATGTCTGGTGATTGATTCCGGCGCAGATGATATCCAACTCATCTCTTGGAATTCCAAGTACTTCTGCAATCTGCATTTCCCCGTGAATCTCTCCATGGCAAAGACCGATGGTCTTAACCTTTCCATACTTATTGCATGCCCAGGTTGCCATTGCATTCGGATTCGAGTAATTCAACATGATTGCTCCTGGCTCCGCTACTTCGCGAATATCCTTACAAAATCCAAGAAGTGCAGCAATTACTCGCTGTCCATACATGATACCACCAGTACAAAGGGTATCGCCTACACACTGGTCAACACCGTACTTCAGTGGAATCTCTACATCTGTCTCAAATCCATCCAGACCACCGACACGAACACAGTTAATAATATATCTTGCATTACGGAATGCTTCTCTTCTGTCTGTTGTTGCAAAAATCTCAATCTCAGAATCATTCGCCTGAAGATCTCTCTGGCAAAGTGCAGCAGCTCTTAACAGGTTATCTTCATTGATATCAGTAAATGCAACTTCGATATCCTGAAACTCTGGTACAGACATAATATCTGTAAATAAGGTACGTGCAAAAACAAGACTTCCTGCACCGATAAAAGCTATTTTAAAACTCATCTTCTGTTTCTCCTTTTTTTAGAATATGTAAATTATATCATTTACTAGATGTAATTCGTCAAATATCAAAAACATTTCTCTTTAATAACTCGTAATCCTGAAAGGCTACAGGTAATCTTTCAGGTTCTATCTGACTTAGGTCCTTTTCTGGAATACACCATGCGTACTGCATCCCCATATCTATGGCACCTACGATATCTTTATCCCAGTTATCTCCAATCATAAGACATTCTTCTGGCTTACATCCTGCCTTTTTCAGTGCACACTCAAAGATTCCCTTATGTGGTTTCTCGCATCCCGCTTCTTCACTTGTAACAAAAAAATCAAAGAATTCTATCACTCCAAGCTTTTCCAGCTTACGAAGCTGAATCTCTACCAGAAGATCAGTGGCAATTCCAAGTCTTATCCCCTGTCTTTTTGCTTCCTTTATAAAGTCAATAAGCCCAGGAAATGGTTCCATCATCTCTACCACATCATCCCAGTATCGGTTATGAAGTTCCCTTGTATGTAGAATCGGGTTTACTCCATTTCTTTCCAGAATCGTCTGGATACGAAGAGCCGTTTCATGGGTACAAACATTATCATATCCCAAACGATCATAGATCTCATGAAAAATGATGGTCCACCACTTCTTAACAGTACCTGCTTCGAAGCCAAACAGCTCTTTGCAGCGTTCATCCAGATTATGTAAACTAACAGCATGACATTTCCAATAATCATACATAGTCTGGTCAATATCGAATATTATTGTTTTAATCATATACAGTTTCCTTTCAGTATTTGCGAGAATGACGTATATCTATATATGGTATATCATTTTTAGGATTTAATATCAATTTTTGTCGTGGCAGTTCTTATCATATCAGCAAGATTATCACCATTCAGTACTCCAGGATAAAAGAAAACCCGCTTGCAATTGCAAACGGGTTTTCTTGCACACTAATTAAAAAATCGTTTTACAATATATTCGGCCATTCTTGCTCGTTTCCTAATGTTCGCGATCTGTCCGGTTGCAGCAAAGATGATACTGCATACTACTATCATACCAAGACCAATTAGTAAAGTGATTGGTAAACCATCACAAAAATCTATGTCTGCCTTAATGCCAAAGAACATAGTAACCAGCATAATAATCATCAGCACAGCCATCATAGTATACTGAATAATGCGAAAGATCAGCTCTGTCTTTCCTGTTTTCATCCAAGAAAGATCATAATCGAATATGTTGTCCTCCAGAGTGCTGTCCTCCGAAGTGCTGTCCTCCGAAGTGCACATTTCTTCCGGTTCATTGACGTAATCTGTTTCCGTTCTGAACAGCCTAAAATACATCAGGACCGGTATAATAATAAATGGTACTAAGCATATCAATCCTGTAAAAAATGTCATTCCCATAATTATAAAATCCACAATAACATCCGTAAAGTCAAACATCTTTTTTCTCCTTTTTTCTTCTTTTGTTTTATTGTTTTCCTTTGATGTAGTTATCATAGCAATCCAACTTTAAAATAGAATAGAAAAAACCTTAACCTATTCTTTTTTCTAGAGAACCAAATAAAGAGCAGAGACCGATATTTGCATTGGCCTCTGCTCTTTTTATTCATTATTAGTTAAAGTAAACCAGATCGTCTTCTGGTTCCTGTGCGGGTTCGTAAGCGATACCTGTAAGTACTGGTCCTTCTTCGTCATACTCTTCACGGTACTCATAAGAAACCTTTGCAGTCAATGTCACCCACTGACGTGTCTTAAGTTCTTTTGCAAATGGTGCCTTACAAAGATATCCTACAAAACGGATATCATCGGCACAACAGGTCATAGCGTTTCGTCCTGGAACGAAATAGCCCTCCGGCATCTTTCTGGACTTCATGATCTTGGCAAGGAAACGTATCGTCTTTCCATCATAGCGTTCTGGATTATCATTCAGATCCAGGAATAATAATCCATAATCGATATCATCTACTTCAATGATATCTGCCTTGAAGTCATATGGTGGTTCTTCCTGACCAAGCTCGATCTGGTTCGCATCGTCATCCTCGAAGTAAACCATTGCTCTTGGATTCAGGCCACGAACAGTTCTTCTGTAAGAGAACAGGTCCATATCTTCCGTACAACGGTTAAAGATAACCATCTCTGTGTACTGGAACAGGTTGCTTAAGATACTTCTCATATTGTTGAGGTACACTGGGAATGTACTTCCATCAACCAGTGTAATAATCTGTGCAAGTACAAGGCGGTCTGTAGGACCCCATTCAAATGCCCAGTCATACTTCCATAAACCGTTCATCTCGATGAAGATTCTTCTTGGAGTATACTGACGAATACAGTACTTAAGGAAGTCTGTAGTCATCTTTGCTTCATCCTCTACTTCGATCATGGTAATGTTATTACCGCAAAGTGCTTCATTATCATACTCAACTTCACCGTCTTCACAACGAATCAGAAGTGCTCTCTGACCTTCTGTGAATTCGGTATCTGTTACAATATCCTGAAGGAAAGAGGTCTTACCACTCTCCAGGAAACCGGTAACAATATATACTGGAATTTTCTGCATGAATCTTATCCTTTCTTATATTAGATAATCAGCAGTTAATTACTGAATACCAAATAATTCCGCAAGTTTCTCTTCTTTTAATTCTGAACCGATAACGCAAAGTCTTCCTGTATAATCAGCTGCACCTTCACGTACTTCGTACTCTTCTGGTACAAAATCAAAGTGAAGCCATACACCTTCTGCTGTTGAAACCATACCCTTTGCACGTAAGATCAGACCATATTCTTCTGACTCACTTAATGTCTTCAGGATATTCTCAAGTTCATCCTTTGTGAACTTCTTTGGAGTTTCCTTACCCCATGAAGTAAAGATATCATCTGCATGGTGATGTCCATGTTCATGATGATGTCCACAGCTGCATACACCATTCTCATCATAATGATGTTCATGTTCGTGATCATGGTCATGATGGTGATGTTCATGCTCATGATCGTGGTCATGATGGTGATGTTCATGCTCATGATCGTGGTCATGATGGTGATGTTCATGCTCGTGATCGTGGTCATGATGGTGTTCATGCTCATGGTCATGTCCGCAGCAGCATTCTTCATCATGATCGTGATGGTGATGATGTTCATGCTCGTGGTCACATCCGCATCCACACTCTTCATCATGATCGTGGTGATGATGATGGTGGTGGTGATGATGATGCTTTTCTTCTTCAAGCAGTTCTCTTGCAAGAGAAGATGTACCTTCTACTGCATCCATAATCTGCTGTCCTGTCAGCTGATCCCATGGAGTTGTGATGATAACAGCATTCGGATTCAGTTCACGGATCATAGCAGCTGCTTCGAGCTGTTTCTGTTCATTCACCATCTGAGTTCTGCTAAGGATTACAGTACCGGCATTCTCAATCTGATTATCGTAGAATTCACCAAAGTTCTTGCGATACATCTTGATCTTCTTGCAGTCTGCAATAGTGATCAGGTTGTTTACAACAAGACCTGCTTCTTCTGCAGCACCTTCAACAGCTACTCTGACATCAGAAAGCTTACCAACACCTGATGGTTCGATGATGATACGATCTGGTGTATAAGTTGTTGCAACTTCCTTCAGTGCCTTGTTGAAGTCACCTACCAGAGAACAACAGATACATCCGGAGTTCATCTCTGAAATGTTGATACCTGCATCTTTTAAGAAACCACCGTCAATACCAATCTCACCAAATTCATTCTCGATCAGAACGATCTTCTGTCCTGCATATACTTCCTGGATTAACTTCTTAATCAGAGTTGTCTTTCCAGATCCTAAGAAACCAGAAAAAATATCTACTTTAATCATGAAATCCCTTCTTTCTATATAAATACAATCAATAACCTCAAAAGTATCAATACTATATCACACTTTTTTTCTGAATGCAAAAGATTATCTGCTTTTTTCTGACAGATATCCCAACAGGCGTAAGAATCCTGCCTCTTCCCGTTCATTCATCATCTCTTCCATCTTATTCAGATTCGGATCAGAATGTTCCAGTTCCCTGGAATATCCCCATGCAAGTTCGCAGCGTTGTTCAAAGGATATAGTACTTCCCATTTCAAAAACTACCTTTTTGCAGATGCTTTCCCAGATCAAGGTACTTACGATACTCATCTTAGCCTTGGCAAGAAGATCTCCATCGTAAACCGCACCACAGAAATAAGTAAAGAGATAATAAATCACCATCTGTTCTGTTTCTGATTCCGGCACCTCCAGCTCCTCGGATTCAGGAACGGATTCCCAGTGAAGAACTTTCTCTCTCCAGGAACTATCCAGAACCTCCAGTTCTTCCAGAAGCGGAAGAAGCTCGCATTCTCTCTGCAGCTTTTCTGCAGATATCTTCTTACACAGGCGCTCTTTCGCATCATCCTTCTGATAACGAGCCAGTACATTGGCAATATCAAAAACCTGTCTTGCATTGACACGATTCTGTACATCATGTGCCAGTGAAAGCACCATCGCCATACGAAGGTAAATAGAAAAACTTCTATCCTGAAGAATCTCTATCATCAGACTTCTCGTATCCTGAAGTGCAGAATAGAGAAAATCATCAAAGGAATCATCCGGCTTATCCTCTTTTTCATCCTCTGCGATCTTCCATGCCGCTTTCTTCGTCTGTCCCAGAATCAGCTTTGCCGCTGCCGGACAGGACATAGAATAAGTAATCTCACGCTCATTATCAAATACTTCGATGTGGCGAGGGTATTTGCGGCAGGTATTGCACATCATATCCACACCAGCCTCGATATGCATATCACAAAGATTCTCTTCATTTAAAAATGCACATCGTTTGTCATATTGTAAAAATGTATGTTCTTCAAAGTCCACTCCATTACGGATACGATTGCCAACACTGCCTTTTGCAGCCGCATATTTCTTCAGTGACCTGTCATCGATCACAATCTGCCATCCTGCACAGCAGGTCGCCGGACAGTCTCCTGCCAGACAGACAAACTTCTTATAATAATCAGGAACTGTATATCTCATTCTACTATTCCTCTCCTAATACAATACGAATAGCCTGTGCGCAGCCATCATGATTATTATCTGCCACCTGAATTCTGCTCACCGCTTTCACATTCTCATTAGCATTGCCCATGGCAATCGGAAGTCCTGCGACCTTTAATGCTGCCAGATCATTATCGGCATCTCCTACCATTACAACTTCTTCCAATGTAATATCCATGATTTCACACAAAGACTTTAATGCCTGCGCTTTGCTCAGCCCCTTCGGAGATGTCTCGAGTGAGGTAATCTCGGAATATACTAACTCTGCCTCAAGATTTTGTACCTTTAATGTTTTGTACATTCTCTCGCGCTGCTCTACACTGCTGCAGTAGAGATTGATCTTTTCTGCCGGTCTGTTCTCCTCCACCATGGTATCGAGTACATCATCAAATAACGTGGCAACTCTTTCATACATTTCCTGGTACTGTCCCATATAGTAAACATCCATACGTGTAACGTCTTTCTTATTCACCAGACCTTCTCCATTTGAAAATACACATGGCATCAGGTCTTCTCCCTTTGCTGCATCACGGATGGCTCTTACCACTTCCACTGGAAAAATCACCTGTCTTACCGGTTTATTCTCTTTCAGATCATAGATCAGACCACCACTTTCTCCGGAAAGATAGTGCATATCCGGAAAAGCCTTCAAAATATCGCGCATACCTGCCAGAGATCTTCCGGTACAGAATACAACCTCAACTCCTTTTTTCAGAGCGTCATGAATCGCTGCTTCTGTCTTTTCTGTTATCTGTTTCTTATCATTTAAAACTGTTCCGTCCATATCAAGGGCAATCAACTTATAACTCATAACCTTTTTCCTCTCCATCCGTATTCACAACAGAAATCATATCATTTTCAATCTCTTTATGACAAGAGTGAAACATGATTCTATGCATTCAAGTCGACGCTCGCGGAGACTTGGCGCGCGATTTTGGTCAGCTTCGCTGACATCTTCCAATCAAAATCGCTGTGCATCCTCGCGGAGCATTTATCTCAGTGGGGGTCCAATCTCCAACTGAGATAAAAAGTGTGTGGAGCAACTGCTCCACAGACTTTTTGAATACTATTTTATATCTACACAATAATCTCAAAAATCTGTTTTGAGGTTTCGTTTTTTGCTATCCATCCACATGTCTGTTTTCGTTCTTTTAAGAAAGAAAAACTAATCAGATATCCAATATCTCTTCCCCTATTATCCAGATACTCTTCCAGTTGGTCAATACCTTCCTGCCGATATTTTGCCCCATGCCAGATTTTCAGTTCGACGATATGTTCTTCATCACCATATGCTACTACAACATCCATTCTTGAGTTGTTTCTTGTCTCTGGTTCTACATAATAAAAACCTGTACCATTGATAATCGGCTTCAAAAAGCAAAGGAATAATAAGCGACCCTGCTGCTCTACAAACTTTTCATCTTCACGACGGTATTCACTATAAAGCAATTCTTGAAAACGTTCCAACACAAGCGGCATATTAAGCTTCCCATTTTTAATAAAATGGCCGCGTTCCGGAGTTTCTATCAAACGTTCTCTTTCCTTTCTTGACATAATATGGTTATACAATAGCGTTTCAAATATAACATTAGTGATCTCTACATTCTCATCATTGCGCTTAAAGATACCAAACATCGTTCCAAGCTGAATGACTGGATCTGAATGCACATAAGTATATCTCTTTCCTTCAAACAGGATGCTATCGATCATATCATGAAGTCCCTGATTATTCTCATAGTTTTTAATCAAATCATCAAACAAGGTACACGGAATATGAAGAATCTCTTTCTCTGCTCTACGAACTCCCTCCACAGACCATTCTCCTCTCGACTCTTCATCAATCCATTTGCACAGGCGACTCACAAGGAACGGATAACCTCCACTGTAAAAGTACAGTTGCTCACTGATTAACTTTATATCCATACCAGTATTATGCTCTGCCTCATACTCAGACAGCATAGTCTGAATCTCTTCTGGTGAAAAACTCATGTCTACATTAAAATCTGCTGCAATGTTCCAGGGGCTGTTATATTTTTTCTCTGCATCCGATCGAAGCTTTAACTTCAGGTTCTTGATATCATAAACACCTGCAAGAATTACACTCTTAAAAGTTATGTCTCTATCACTTTCTCTGAACAGATATTTATTCCTCAACATTCCAAGAAAATTCAAAAAAATCTGGTTATCACAAATCTTATCTACTTCATCTATCATCAAAATGATATCTTTATCACTTATTTTACAAAGTTCAGTAACTTTTTTACTGAGATATTCAAATGGTCTTGTTCTATTTGAACCTGAAAAATCCGTAATATCCTGCCAACCACTTGCAAGTTCAGGATCAATAGTTGTAAAAGGAAGACTATCCGAAACAAGAGCTATGAAATATTCAACAAATGTCACATTATCTGCAAAGCTTTCCTCTGACGCGTTTTCAAAACTAATCCAGGCAATATGATACTGTTGGTGCAATCTTCGATCAATAGAAGCAAACGTCGTTGTCTTACCATACTGTCTTGCTCGATTAATGGTAAAATATTGACCTTTATCAATATATCTAACAATCTGATCCAACTTATCATCTATGTTAACCATATAATGTCTTGATGGCACGCAGGTACCTGTCACATTGAATTCTTTCAAAACCCTTCCTCCTTCCCAAGTTTTCTTATAACTATTCTGAATTTCCATCTGCGTTATTGGTATAGATCATACTTCTTATATATTACCATATCTTATGAGTATTGTATATCCATTTGGAATAGTTGTATAATGTTACAGCAATCCTTTGTTACTGTTCACGTCCACTGCGTTTCCGTTCCAGTAACGGTGAAAAAGCCATGCAAAATCACCTTCGGTGATGACTTTTTCACTGCAGACCTCGGGTTTTGCGATGCAAAACACCTCGCGGAACAATGGCAGCTGAACAGTTACAATCCTTTCACAACATTCAGTACCGTCTCTGTTGTGGTATCCGGAAGAACATAACGGACAATCTCCTTTACCGCTTCTCTGGCACCTGATACTGCATAGCTTTCCTTTGCTGCAAGAAGCAGTGAGATATCATTGTCATTATCTCCAAATGCCATGGTCTCTTCCTCAGTGATTCCAAGCTCGCTCTGGATTTCTCTAAGGGCATTTCCTTTCTGAGCATCTTTGTTAACAAAGTCAATCCAGTGCTCTCCGGAAGCCATGATGGAAATTCTGTCTCCAAATCTTGCCTTAGCTTCCTCTGCCATCACCATTGCATCTATATTTTTAAAATAGATAGACATCTTTACCAATGGCTGTTTCACCTCACAGGCATCCTTCATCCAGTCAACCTTTACCTTATATCCATTGCGGATCCAGTCCATCATTTCCTTATCATCGCATTCTGTATAATCCTGTTCTTCTGTTGTTAGAAGATAAAATACTTCATGCTTTTCCTTCATCTCACGGAAATATGTTATGATTGCAAGGATCATTTCCTCTTCTAGTGGGTACATTTTCCGCACCTGTCCCTGATAACAAAGAATACCTCCATTATTAGATATGAAGTAAATGTCATCTGCTACTTCTTCAAACACAGACCTGACACTTCCATAAGATCTTCCACTTGCCGCTACAAAAGTGATTCCCCGCTCTTTCAAATCACGAATGACCTGAAAAAAGTCCGGATGAATCGCTGGTGTTCCTTCCGGGATCAATGTCCCGTCAACATCTGATGCTATCAATCGAATCATACTTTTTCCTCTCAATGCATATTCATGAACTACACACAACCGATTATATCGGATGTGGTTTCTATGCTGGCACTTCGTGCCAGTATCCGTGATCGCTACGCAATCTTTACGGCATATGGCCTGTCCACGAGGCCTCTATCCCATTCTTTTACGTTTGGGAATACCTTACGCATGATATTCGCTGCTCCATTGATATCTGCATTGCTGATCGTTCCGTCTTTATGTCTGTAAATTCCTCGTTTTAT
>JAZLLO010000084.1:0-14192 GCA_045598185.1 Marvinbryantia sp. | reverse complement strand
ACTGCACTGATAATGGGAGCGTATAAAAGGCCACAATCCAGATTTTTATACGTAATTAATCAAAAGGGGAGATATAATACAGACTTCTCTCTACATATGCTGGTATTTGTTTCATAAAATCTTACGGAAGATTGGCACCTGAACAGTAACACAACCCTAGCAGTAGAAAAAAACAGGCATTGATTTTTTGTGGGATTTTGCATATACTAATTATACAGAAAAGATTCTGTTGTGCTTGAGCACATTATTATTTGGGCTGGTCGAAAGACCCGGGTCCACCAATCGGCGGGTAAGACACCCGCCATTTTGTTTTATTGAGGTGTAGATGAAAGAATTAAGCATTTTTGTTGATGAATCTGGAGATTTTGGAGAATATGATTACCATGCTCCATTTTATATAATATCGTTGGTGTTGCACGATCAATCAGTTGACATTGAGAATGATTTAATGATTTTGGAAAACGAACTTGCAAATATTGGTTGGCCAAAACATTGTGTTCATGCAGGACCAGTTATACGGTCTGAAGAAGAATATAGGGGATATGATCTAAAAGAACGACAGAAAATTCTGATGAAAATGATGTCGTTCGTTAGACATGTGGATTTACAGTTTAAATCAATCTATATCGAGAAGAAACACATCAGTGACACTGTTGAAGCAACCGGAAAGTTGAGTAAGCAGCTTGCATTGTTTATTAGAGATAACTATCAGATGTTCTGCGATTATGATGTGGTGAAGATCTATTATGATAATGGTCAGGTGGAAGTGACGAGAATTCTTTCATCAGTTTTTAATGCATTACTGGAGAATGTTGAGTTCCGTAAAGTGATGCCGGCGGATTACAGATTATTCCAGGTTGCTGATTTAATATGTACAGTGAAATTGGCGGAGTTAAAAATGGAGAGACGTCAGTTGTCTAAATCTGAAGTGTTTTTCTTTAACGATGAAAGAACCCTGCGTAAAAATTATTTAAAGCCATTATCTAAAAAAGAATTATAAAGTGAAAATCATATAGTTATAATTATATGGTAGCAATTAATCGAATAATAATGATAAAGGAAAGATGCATCAGATCACTTCATATATCGGAATATAAGGTAACGGTTTTGTTTGCGTCGGTGCAGCAAATGACCTGGATGCCCCCCGGAGTGATATTCACTTACTAATCATACGTAAAAATGCAGGCTGCAAATCTTCCAGTATTGAAAGAGATTTTTGAAAGCAATACAGGGATTAGATAAATATCGTCGGAGACCCTTTGGAATCATCGAGTCTCCGACGTTTTTCTTTTGAGTGGAAAAATCACTGGAAGTTAGGATTCAAGGAGAAACATTTCCTGGTCATATGGGAAATAGTATCTAATGATTGATATAATTCCTCCGTAACACTTATATATTAGTAGTTAAGGAGGAAAAATATAGATAAGATGCAGATAACATCTCCTTAATGTGCTAAAAAAATGAGTTAAGGAGTTGATGTCGTTGATTTGATAAGAAATGTATAATATAATATAGATAGAAACACTAATTTCGAGGTGACTACTATATGGAAAAAAGATTGGTTGGTCGAATAACGGAGATAGATATTTTAAAAAGATATTATAACTCAGAAAAAAATGAACTTATTGCTGTATATGGCAGACGAAGAGTTGGTAAAACATATTTGGTAAGAGAAACTTTAGGAGAAATATTTGATTTTTCTTTTACAGGTATGTATCAGGAAACGGCAAAGAATCAGAGAATGCAGTTTCAAAAAGAAATTAATAGAAAAAGAGGGATAAGAACAAAAACACCTGTTGATTGGTTTGAAGCATTTGATAATCTGCATGATTATTTACTATCCCTTGAAAAAGAAAAAATTGTTGTTTTTTTAGATGAGCTTCCATGGATGGATACTTCTAAAAGTAATTTCTTAAGTGCATTTTCTTTATTCTGGAACAATTGGGGCCAAGAGAAAATCATATTAAAACTTATAGTATGTGGGTCAGCGACTACATGGATGGTTGATAAGCTAATCGGTGACAGGGGTGGATTATATGGAAGAATCACAAGACCGATTTATCTTGCACCATTTACTCTTTCAGAGACAGAAGCTTTTCTAAATGAAATAAAAAAAATGGGTTATGGGCGTAAGCAGATTCTGGATGTGTATATGATTCTGGGTGGAATTCCATATTATCTGGATATGCTTGATAAGGATCTCCCATTAACAATTAATATTGACAGGCTTCTATTTACAGAGAATGCACCACTTCGAACAGAATACGAGTTCCTCTTCAGATCATTATTTAAAAATAGTAATCATTACAGAAAGGTAATAGAAGCATTATCTACCAGATTGACTGGACTTACAAGAGAAGATATATCTGCGATTTGTGGATTCAATGGTGGTGAATTATCAGAGATTTTAAAAAATTTGTGCGCATGTGATTTTATAAGAAACTACTCAAGTCCTGGAAAAAAGGAACGAGATAAGATATATCAACTGACCGATATGTATTCGCTGTTTTACCTTAGATTCATTCACAATGAAAAAGGTCAGGATGAGAATTTTTGGACAAATTTAGGACAAAATGGAAAAAAGAGTTCATGGTCTGGATATGCGTTTGAACAAGTCTGCTTACATCATATTAAGCAGATTAAGCATAAACTCGGAATATCCGGAATATTAAGTAATACATATGCATGGAGTCATAAAGCATTTGAAGATTCAAATGGAACAAAGTGGAAAGGTGGACAAATTGACCTGATCATTGATCGAAATGATAATGTTATGAATCTATGTGAAATGAAATATTCAATGGATGAATATGTAATAAGTGGGGATTATGAGGAGACAATTCGAAGCAGGATGCAGCTATTCAAAATAGTACAGAAGACAAAGAAAGACTTAAGATGTACTTTTGTAACTGTATATGGAATAAAGAATAATATCCATTCGGGTATTGTGAATAATAGTGTCACGCTTGATGATTTGTTTCTGCTATAGTTTAGAGAATTCGTGATACATTGCATTAAGATGTAATGGGGTACTTAAAGGGGAAATCCATGATGTGCTTCTGTTCCAGCTGATAGTGATCATGATGCTTGCACTGATCGCTTCGGCAGGTACTCCTGCAGCTCCTGGCGCAGGTACAGTAATCCTCTTTACCATTCTTTCCGGTATTGGATTTACTATCGAGTCAGCGATGATTGCTTACTCACTGATTCTTGCAATCAATCGTCCAATCGAGATGCTCGTAACTGCACTCAACTGTGTGGGTGATTCAGTGGCATGTATTGCAGTAGCAAAGAGTGAAAATAAGCTTGATGAAGCAGCCTACAATAAAATCGCTCAGTAATCGGATTATTCATAATAACTGTGTGATGATAGGAATTTTACATAAGTTTATCAAAGACCATGCGCGTTCTGTTTAGTGCGCATGGTCTTTTCATATCATACAAGGTATCAAAACTAGAAATTCTGCTGAATTCTGGTTGGGATTAATTGCCACCGGATTGTACATTTTAAGAGTTACAGTATATCATTTTGGGGCTGGTAAATCTAGTTATATACGAAAATATTATTATAAATTTAGGTTTCGCTTATTCTTCCACATCAGGGTAATTTCCCAGAAACTGTGGATTTTGACAGTATTTGATGATTAATATGTAAAGCGCTTGATACATTGCTGTTTTGGTTCCACTGTTATTAGGTTTACGGACTAGGGAATCCAGAATTTTACGCAATTCTTCCATTGTATATCCAGTTTCATAGCTCATATCGTGGAAATTAAGTGGAAATTTTCCACTTAAATAAGCAGATAATTGATCCTGTTTTTCTTCCAGGGTAATAGATTTTTCTTCCAGTGTAGGGGCTTTTGTTGTTGCACATTCTGATAAACTCACAAGAGGTTTGTAATGGTCGCTCTTCCAGGTAAAAATACCTAATGTTTCCTGTGGTACGGTGTTATATAAGAAGCACAGAGCTTCAGCCTGGTTTTTTCCAAGGATTTGAGGGAGTGGCATACCCCATTCGGCTTCCGGAAGAGAAGTCTTTTTCAGTTTTGGATTCATATTCAGATTCAGATTCTTGCAGATAGTCTTAAAGGTTCTCCGATATGTACTATACTTCGGATACAGATTGAATGCTTGTATCAGTTTTTTGTAGACGATGATCTCAACATCCAATTTCGTTTTCTTAATGTATTTTTCTGCTTCATCCTCCGCTGTCTCAGTTGAACAGAGTACAATAAGTGTGATGCGGCGATGCTTCAGATATTTCAGATTTTTCTCCATATAATCTGTAAATTTCTTGCCAGAACTCAGGAAGTCCCCGATTAGTACGATATCAAATATTTCTTTAAGCTGCGCTTCACTTGCTTCAGAGAAATTCAGCCAGGTACGGTCTGGAGAAACACTGGTGATGTATTTAAAAAGCATCCAGTATTCTGAAGATGGATCAGAAAAGATATCCTCATCATTTGAGAATGGAAGATATGCAATTCTTTGTTCAAGCTTATATTCCAGAAAAGATTGATAGTTTTCCGTCAGAAAGAGGAAGATATCTTTAAAGGAAATGTAGACAGATAAACGGAATAGAGAACAAAGAAGTTCTGCGAAGGCTGGTTTTTTAGAAAACTGTTTGATCCATTCAGGGAAATTCTGTTCAATTTGCTTGTAAACAGAATCATTTTGGATATTATCTGAAAACATAGTCCAGTTTTTTAAAGCACGTTCTTTTGATCTGTCGAAAAGCATTTGCTGATACTGTTCCTGTGCGGACTTCTTTGTAAAATCACTTCTGTTAAAAAGAAGATAGACATTCAGGTTTTTTTTCTGTTTTTTATCGAGTCCTGGATCATTTTTTAAAAGGGAGATGGTTCTTTCAAATGTCTGGTCATAGTCTACGATTTCTTTACAATTTTCAAATAGTAAAGAAAAGAAGGTTTTGGTTACGAGGGCAGCGAGTGAATCGATTACCGGCTTTGAAGTCCCAATAACATGGGAAATATGCTTAGATACATCATGGGCAATGGACATATTTTCGCAGGAACTGAAAAGAACACATTCAATAGAATCACGGAAATTGCTGAAGGTCGCAGAAAGCCAGTCTTTATCAACCAGAACATGTTCCTGATTCTCATTATAAAAGAAAACATGATCCAGAGAACCGTGACTGGTAAATACAACATATTTCGGAGTGTAGTATGTAAGTGCCATCAGAATATCTCTTTTAGAGAATGGATAGAGTGCCTTGCAGCCAGTACCTTGTGGATGTCCGGAAATAGAATCCATTTCCTGACCAAGACAGGCTAAAGGATTCCCTTTTGTCGCCTGTGTAGAAGCAAAGAGAAGAGAATCACAATGTGCGGTTCCTGTATCAGGAATCAGGAATTCACCGGTCTGATTTGCAGTTAGCAGACCAGGCTGTTTGATCGCAGAAAGACTTTGTGCAAGGGAAAACGCCACGGTCAGTTTCATACTGTTTCCAAGAAGCTGATAAAAGGAAGAGACAAATTCGTGATAAACTGAAGCCGTTTGTTTTGAGTTGCCAAGATATATTATGGCCAGATTAGGAAACGCTTTATGAATCATATCCGCGACTTCTTTTGTTTCAAAGATCCTTAGGAAGAGTATTTTTACATAGCTTCCAGAAGGAGTATTTAAAATCTGGATCAATTTGTCAGCAAACTCATTATGGGAAAAAGAAGTTTTATTACTGTTCTTATCCGGTATCTGAATCTGGTTATCCGCCTTTCGAAGTGCAAAATGCAGAATTTGTGGCTGAAAGGTATCGAGATATCCTGGTACCAGATCCATCGATGTATTGTAGAATGCCTGGAAAGACAGGAAAGATGCTTCCCTGGACTGTTCTATACCTCCATTAATATAGGCGGCCTCATAATTCAGGTCTAGATTGTTATTCTGAATACTATTACGATTAGTAAAATCTAAAGTATTGATCGGGTTATAAGAAAGATATAAGATGTTGAATTTGTGTGTATTATTCATGTTTATATAACGCCTTTCTGCGAAAGATACCGATGGGGGGTATTAAACCGAGGTGCTTTCGTTATTTAATTTATTATCCTTATGATATTATTTCTCTATGAGACTGACACACTACAGAACATGTGGAGGTGAGTGGAGGGGCTGTATAGCAGCGACCTCGTATGTTTATATGCTGTCGGTCAGCCGTTAAGGCATCAGTGAATGGTGCATTTGCTTCTTTCAGGCACTCTTTATACAGTTTCCTGTAATCCGTATTCTCACTATACTCATCTTCTTCCAGGGCGTTTTTCATATGTTTCTTTCTGGTCAGAATGCTCTCTCCTGTAATCTCATCTACCGTTCTAATTAGCTTACGACGTGATCTTGGCTACTGTTTTTCCTTGCCCCAATAAGACTCTGACTCATATACATACAGGCTACCTGTTTTTTGTTTCGTGAGCTAATGAGCACCATATTCATTACCTTATAGTGCTATTATTATATCATAAATCGCACCCTATGTCAGTTGCTAGACCTTGAATTCTATTCTTATTGCTGTGGGATAAAAAATAATATCTCTTACTTAACAGAAAAAGAGTACAGTTTGATGCATACAATGAAAGTGGATGTCTGTAGGAATTAGTGGAAGCATTTCATAAACGTTCTGGCGACTATCCAGAGCGGGTTTTGGCGAATCAGATTTACCGAACACGGCAGTATCATACATTCTGCAAAGAACATGGCATAAGACTGTCAGGTCCGAAACTTGGCAAACCAAATGCAGAAACTCAGATAACAGATAAAAACAAGAATACTAGGATAATACAGATAGAATTTGATTTTAAAGATTAACTCTAATGATTTAAATGAATAAAAAATCAGAGATTGATATAGATGTGCGCTTTGGAATAAAGAAGAAAATGTACGTTGGAGATTGATGATTAGCAGGAAATGTAAAATAATTACTCTTAAAGAGTAAATAAATTACAGTTTGAATTGACTCGTGTTAGATACCGCGTTAAAATGGTTGAAAAGGGGGAAAATACTATGTTAACAAAGATGTATCTTACCAATTTTTTATCATTTTCAGATAGAACAGAGTTTGATTTTACTGCATCTAAATATTCTATTCTTAAATCCGGCAATGTTTATGAGAATGAATTCCTTAAAGGTGCGTTATTGATTGGACCGAATGCTTCCGGTAAATCTAATGCATTGAAAGGAATCTCATTTGTGGTAAAAATGATTAAGGGTGAGGGAGCGAAGATCTCCGGATATCGCTGTTTCTTTTCCCGGAATCCGATTACAACGGCAGAATATGAATTTATATTCAATCATAAAAAGGTTGTATATATGATTGAGTACAATGTCCATACAAACAGTATATCGGAAGATCTGAAGATTGATGGAATACTTGTTTTAAAAAGAAATGGAAATGCTGGAGAGTTAAGAATCGGTCAGACAGTGACAGTTGATGAACAGCTGGATGGAGAAACATTATTTTTGAGAACTGCGTCGTTTAATACAGGTCGATTTCCTCAGGAACCGACTCTTAGAAAGTTGATGGATTATATACAGAATTCATATGTTGTGGATGGATATAATTCAGTGGCAACATTTGGAAAGACCATTACAAAATATGCTGAAGAGTTTGGTGTTGATAAGATCAATAAGGTTTTGGAAGATTTTAAATATGACTTCACTATGGAGTATGGTTCTGAAAGCGAAGGAGCTGGATTAAAAATTACGGTTGGATCTGATCAGAAAGCCGTATTTCTCAAACGAAGAAGTTTTCCGATCCCTAATATTATTGTAAATGAATCTCAGGGAAATCAGGTGTTTGCAGATCTATTGCCTAATATTATTCGTGTGATAGAAAGTCCTGGAATGCTGATCATCGATGAGTTTGGAAACAGTCTTCATAACAGACTGGCAGAAAAGATCATAAAGTTTTTTATGAACAATGCTGCTGAATCTCAGTTATTTATTACTTCGCATCATACAAATCTGATTTCTAATTCTGTTTTACGCCCGGATCAAGTCAACTTAGTAACATTTGAAGCTATGAAAGGAAGCGCAGTAAAGAGGTTGTCTCAGTTCAAACCTCGAGAAGCGCAGAATTTGGAAAAAATGTACCTTGGAGGTATGTTTGAGGGGCTGCCAATATATGAAGAAATATAAGATTGATAAATCCAGAAATATTGGTAATGTCATTTTTGTAGTGGAAGGCGGAAATCCGGAAACTGGTGGAACTGAACTCAGATTGCTGAAAAAATATTTGCTGATGTATTAGATTATGAAGTTCAGGAATTAAGACGTGGATGTGAAGAATTCATTGGTTATGGAAATAATCCGCAATATCGTGTATTTGCATTAAATCTTCCCAAAAATCAGCTGACGCAATTAAATTAAGATGCAATTGATGAATTGTTTCACAGGCTGAGAGAAGAATTTAAGATTAAACCGGAAGACTGTCCTATATTTTTTCTGTATGACAGAGATGTTCTTAGCTATAAGCGCAATGAGTTAAGAGGACAATATGTAAGGAAATATACAGATCCATATGGCAATGAGTATGGGAATCAAGGACAGCTGCTATTGAGTTATCAGGCAATAGAAAGCTATTTGTTGTCCCTTATCCAAGATGATGCATATCAAGAATCTTATTGCCTGGGAAAAGATGTAAAACCAATACTTACGAATGCTATCTGTCCAGATGAAGCGAATAAAACAGACATTCATTTAAAAACAGTTGATTTGGTGTTATCAGATGATGATGCTGAAGCGGAGCACCGAATTATCCATTCTATTAACGAGATGGATAAGGGACTGGAGGCAATGAATATAGCGGATTATGACCTGGATTATCTTGCCCCGACATTATCAGATGTTTATGATTATCAGCAGAATAAGTACATCACAGAGAATACATTTTCAATGCTCTCACTTGTTGGAATGGCTTTGCTTGAACTAGGAATTATTGTGGAAATTGATAGCAATGATTTTGAGTATTGATACTATGTGATGGGGTGAATTGTTATTTCGCAAATACATATCCCCAGATGAGAATCAAAAAACGCAGATTATCTTATCCAGAAGACAGAGAAGTGGAGATAGTAAAGTGCTGGCAAATTCAGCATTTTATTATCTCCACTTCTTTTATATAATCGGATTGTAACCAGAAAAAAGAGGAACTTACGGGCGACTGCTGTTATCTGTATTCGCAATTCGCGCATGACATTAAATATTCTTGCATCTATAAAAGTGAGAAGTATATCATGAAATAATCCTGCCAGGCAGTTGATCATAGATATTTTGAAATATGGAGGTGAGGAAATGGGTTCTGACGGGTATCCACGAAGTTTCTGGCAGACATCTGATATGAGGGAAACGCAGGATCTGTTTTCTTTTAAATAGGTGGTCTGCCTCAAAATCAACCGATGAGGAGGTAAAGACAAATGAACAAGAAAGAAAATCGTGCAGCTGTTCGTGCAGCTGCACAGAAAGCTGTTCAGCGTGATGAACAGAACAGGCGCATGGAGCAGATGATTATTATAATTATTGCCTTCAGGCGAACAGAGTACTGGAAAAATCAGGATTAAATCATATTCATAACAAAAATTTACAATAGAATTGATCTGAGGATAATAGTATAATTTGATTATAATATCAAAAGTGACCTGAATTAATTATTGAATATTTGTATTCTAGAATGGCAGGAGGAGACAGACTATGGATTTACGTACGTTCATACGTAATGCAGGCATTTACAGTAGTATATTATGGGCACTTTCAGCAGGCTTTGTTCAGGCAGAAGCACCTTACATTGTTGCAGAAGGCGAACAATACCAGCTTCGCAGAAAAGTCGAAAGTGGATTTTCTGACTTTACGGTAAAGTATGCCATCTGGGATGGTGAGGCTGAAGAATATGTCATGGAATATACAGAGATTCCACATGGTGATGGAGAAGGCCGCTACTATCTTGATCTTTCTGGTACTTCAGACAAAGCTCCATTTGAAACTTTGGAATTCGAATACGAAGGAGATGGTATTTTCTCTTATTACTTCGTGGATGACTACACTTATCTGAGCGCCAAGGCAGGAACCTACTTTTCTTTGACACCACAGTATGGCTCTACCTCAAGAGAAGGGGAATTTGAAGGTGGATATGCACCTTGGATTTATGAAAATGAATTCAGTTATCTGGATGTATATGGTGTTATGCATGATTCTGGAATTAGTGCGAACATTTCCAGCGGGTCTATTGGCGTATGCAGTAACGATGAACACGGCTTCTGTATCAAATACAAACCACTCAATGATGCAGATATCCCGACGAAATCTTATCGCCAGTATTACGATTATGCATCCGGTAAATCCGTGATTGCAGAGCCGGAATATGCCGGTCATGGTGGGGTTCTCTCCTACGAAGCAGAAGACACTCTTGTCCTGAAATGGATGAAGGGAATGGATGATCAATATTATTTTATGCGCTTTGATCTGGATGGGAATATTATTCAGGAACCAACACTGAAATCTGAATATACAGAGCTATTTGATTCTGATTTTGATGCAAGCTCCTACGAAAAGTTCACTGATCATGCATTCATAGTGAACGCATACGATTTTGGTTATTATAAAGATGGAGCGATATTTAATCCGCTTACTGCAAGAGAGGAATCCGATATCATTCCGGCGGACTCGCATAATAACTGTTGGTATGACGAAAGAGGCAATATTTACTATATAAATAGTGACAACTATAGCGACAATCTTCCGTCAGAGGTCAAAATCTGCAGATACGATGGAAAAGATATCATTGATGTATGTCCTCTTTATAGTAGTCTGCCATCTGATGAGTTAAAAGGTGTAAAAGCTTTCGTAGGCAGATGCTCCTTCAATGGAGAGAAGGTATGGATCTTAATACAAAGCTATATGGAAGATGAATTCCCGCGCGAATGGGTTCTGTTAGACGTTAAGAATCCATATCACCCAGAAGAAATTCTTCGTATACCATTTCTAAATCAGTATTTCAGTTCTTCCGTAGTTCTGTCACCAAATGGTAAGATTGCATATTATTCTTTGTATGATGAGGAGACAGACAGTACGCAAATCTATCAATGGACTGAAGAGCAGGGTATCACCATGATTGATTCTATGGAGTCTTGGACTGATCCATATTTCATATATGCAAATGATTCTGGATACATGGTGTACGAAAGTACGGGTTTGGGTACAACCAGATTCTATCACCCAGATCGTGGTATCTGTACCGAGGGAGAGTTTACTCCTTCCATTAACACCAACTGTAATGCTGAACAGTTCATCTATTCTGATTCTGAGAAGATATATTTCTATTCTTTTGATATGAGGGAACCGATTGAAGTTTGTGACGGATCCAGAGTTAGTATCATTGCACCAGAAGATATGCGCTATGATGTCTCATTTGGATATATGTACAATTTCAGCAACTTCTACAACAAAATGATAGGAACTGACTCTTTTGATCATATGTGCTTCCTGGTTGAGAGAGATGATACTGAACAATTGTATTATATCGATGATTTTAAAAATGGTACGATAACTTATCTTGACAGTGATATTCAGTGGGGCTACGTAATCACTGGCGTAGGTGGTCTTGTAGGATATAACCATGGAATGGATTTCTATCTTTTGGATGATATGAGTACACTGATCTACCGGACGGAAACGGAAGAGATGTGGAAGATGGATCTTGATACCAAGGAAAAGGAACTTCTTGGTAAAAATGTTCTTGCATTCAACAAAGACTACACCAAAGTATTTGAACAGAATAATGACGGATCGATATCTTTAGTTGATCGAACAGTTGGCTCTTCTAATATCGTCAGTCCTCCAGGAGAAGACATTCAGTATTACACAATTAAGACACCTGCTTTTAATGGGATAGCTTATCAGGAAGGTTTTACCCTGACATTGATTGATTTTGACGCCAATGTTTTCGTTAAACAATTCCCAGATGAAATGGTATATTCTTCGGTGGAGTTTATAGATAGTGTCAGAGGCAACAATTTAGTGCATTTTATGAATAACCATTTGTGGCTGATGAAATAGAAAGTGTTTATCAGAGGTCATTTGAAAAGCCCAGTGGACTTCCACCGGGCTTTTATCAAAAGAAAAAAGAGATTCGATGAATCTTCCGCCAAATTAATTATCAATTGTTCTGAAACAGCTATCTGCATTATTTGAATTATAGATTAATCTTTAAAATTAAAAAGAATGGGATAAGTACTGAAAAAATGATGCTATAAGGGATTTTGACTTTTGAGGGAAAGGATACTGGATATTATGCTGCAGAAAACAAGATTTTTTCGAAGAAGTCTGAATAGTAAATTAATGCTTTTGATTACATCGGTTTTTCTTGTGACGTTGATTGTAAGTTTTACATTAACTGCTTTGATCTTTAACTTAAGAGAGCAGATTCATTCAAATGATGGAATCTATGACACACAGAAGCGTATTGAACAGACCGTTGATAGCTACATGGAAGCCATGGATATGGAGGCGAATACGGTAATGTTCAGTTCCTGGGTACAGAAGTTCTTTTCTACTGTTAGTCAGAGTAAGAATTCACAGAGGTATCTTTATCGGAACGATGTAGCAGATTTCTTAAGTACATTTTCAGCTATGAATCAGGAGATGGATTGCTTTCTGATCGTATCACCGGGATATTATGTCAAGAATAACAACAGTTATCAGCTTGATTACAATTATTCGATTACAGAGGAAGACTGGTTTACGCAGCTAGAGCAGGAAGGCAAGTATCGTTTTTATGGAAAACACCCAATCTATATTAAAAACGGTGACCAGCGGTCCTACACTACATTCTATGTCAATAAAAGTATCTACAGTCAGAAACCCATTGGATACTTTGTTGTAACGATACCCTACCGGAATTTCTCTATCTTAAGTCAGCTTCTGAATCAGGATGAAAGAACTCTGATCCGTGACCAGGAAGGAACTATCGTCTATACGAATATGACAAAAGATGAGATAGAGGATCTTCCTGATATCAAAGAAGGCATAAGCTCATCAGAAGGAAGCAAGCAGATCCGTCATGATGTGTTGGATAAGCAGGGATGGGAGATATGGACAACAAGAGAAAAGGTAACTGTGTGGATGAGTGTGAAGAAGAACTATTACTTCTTTGTGATCATGATACCGGTACTTATCCTCTTCATGCTGTGTACTATGTTCTTTTCACGATATCTTACAAAGCCCATCGTATCCTGTACCCATGCACTGCGTGAGATTCGTAATCAGAATTATGAAGTAAGAATTCCAAACGGATACCGCGATGAGATAGGAGATATGATAGATGGTTTTAATGATATGTCAGCGAATATTCATCACCTGCTCGAACTCAATGAGGCTATGTATTATGCCAGACAGCAGGCAGAATTCCTGATTCTTCAGCAGCGTATTAATCCACATTTCCTGTGTAATACGCTGGAGATTGTCAACGGAATGATCCTCTGTGATGAAAATGATAAAGCCCTGGAACTTATCGGCATGTTAGGGAAAATGTATCGTTATGATCTGGGAGAGAGCGAGTTCGCTTATGTAGCGGACGAAGTGAAATATCTGAAGAACTATCTCTCGATTCTTTCATATAAGTATCGCGATCTTCAGGTGGACTATGATATCGATGACTGTATCTTAGAATATCGCATGCCAAAGTATATCTGCCAGCCACTTGTGGAGAATACATTTAAACATGGATTTTCTACAGCAGCTTCCTGTTATCTTAGTGTATCCATGAAGGAGGAAGAAAGAGAAGGAGGAAGACGGCTTAACATCATAATTCGTGATAACGGACAGGGAATGGAAGAAGCTGTAGCGCAGGAGATTCAAAAGAAGATCCAGATGTTAAAGGAAGATCATACCATTGAATTAGAAGAGCATATCGGAATTCTGAATACAGCACGAAGGATCTTTCTTCATTATGGAAAGGATAGTCTCTTTAAGATTCACTCTGCTAAGGAAAAAGGAACAGAGATTCAGATATCGATTCCTATGAAGGAGGATATCACAAAATACTAGTACAGCGTTCAAAAATTATCTGTACCAATAACGTAGAATGAATTTTCATCCTGCTAAGAAGAAAAACGCAGACGTAGCGGGCTACGTCAAGCTTTTTCTGATGACGCAGGTGAGAATTCAGGCAAGTAAATTGGTAC
>JAZLLO010000083.1:0-13571 GCA_045598185.1 Marvinbryantia sp. | reverse complement strand
GTATCAACAATAAGATCAAGACTCTACGCAGACAGGGATATGGATATCCTGATGACGAATATTTCTTTTTGAAGCTATTCGACATAAGTCGTCAGAGCTATGAGAGGAATCGGAAATCCCACAAAATTTGTGATTGAGCCTAAAATCTTACGGAAGATTGGCACCTGAACAGTAACACCACTGATTTGAATTCTGGGCACTCTTTATGTCTTCATTGCTATGTTTTTCAGATTATGCTAATATTATGTTGTGAAGTAATATTGTGCCGTAGGATTGGAGGTAAAGTATGATTCGTCAGACTTCTATTGCACAGACTTTAGACTTTACAGCAGATAGGGCAAGATATGATCAATGTGCGAAAAAGCTATTGTCATATACGGCAGTAGTGGCATGGATCCTGAAATCTTGTACGAACGAATTTTCACAGTACAGTGTGAGATATATTATGGAAAACTGTATTGTGGACCAACCGCAGATTTCTACCAAAGCTGTCCATCAGGATGAATTCGATTCTATATCGATGATGGACGGGAACAAAAGATTGGAGGCTTTGAATTCAGAAGCGAATGCTATTTCTGAGCAGACAGTGTACTATGATATTCGATTGAAAGCGATGATACCAGAGAAAATAGGATCGTTTCAGTTGATTATCAACCTGGAGATTCAAACGAAGGATAATCCGGGATATCCTTTGGTAAAACGAGGATTTTTCTACTGTTCGCGTATGATTTCGGAGCAATATGGAACAGTTTTTACTAAGGAAGATTACGGAAAGCTTCAAAAAGTATATTCCATCTGGATATGTCCGGATCCAGCAAAGAAGCGAAGGAACAGTATCTTCAGGTATCATACGATGGAAGAAACTGTATATGGAACTCCATATGCAGTGCCGGAACAGTATGATCTGACAGAAGTCGTAATTATTAATCTTGGAGATGCAGAGAAGTCATCAGAAGTTGAGATATTAGATTTGTTGAACGTACTTTTTTCATCAACTATTTCTTCTGATGAAAAGAAAAAGAGACTTTCAAAAGACTATAATATCGCAATGACGGAAGAGTTTGAAAGCGAGGTGACAGAGTTGGGCAATTTAAGTGATGCTATTTTCGAATTAGGAGAACAGAGAGGAAAAGAAATAGGACAGAACAGTATTCTTATGTTGATGCAGAAATTGTTTAGTGCTGGCAGATATGATGATGCGCAGAGAGCAACAGAAGATGATGAATTTTGTGCCGTACTATTAAACGAATTCAAGCTGATATAAGATTATATTTGAGATAAAGGTAGAAAACTGACAAAAGAGATATTAAGTTAAGTTGTAAGCTTTAAGAAAAGGTGGAAAAGTCATGAAGAATTAATTTCCGTAATGACTTTTCCACTTCATATTTGGTAAGAAGAAATGCAGGTAGCCCGATTTAGGGCATTGACATGTTATTCAGTTGTAGAGTTGCAAAATAAAGAAAACGTAAAGAATCCCTTCGGCATTAGCTGTTGGGATTTTGTCTTTGTTTGTGGCAATACAAGATTTAAAAAGAAATTGCACCACTGGGAACCGTCCCCAATGGCGCATGCGTGCCGCACTTTATCATTGGCCGTGGGGGTGGCAAAAAAGTGAAAACTGATATTGTGAATCTGGCGAGGAACAGCTGAACGATATACTGGTGTTCAAGCGAAAACAGTTCAGGCGCGCTTTTTGCGGAGGAGAAATCCGTTCACGGAGACTCGGCGCGAAGGCTTTCCTGAGCGTCGTTAGTCGTAGTAGAACTAGTTCTCCGGAGCTTTGCGCCGTTTTCGGTGAACACTTGTATATCGTTCAGTGTCCGTTCGCCAATATACATTCACCCGGTTTTCACTAGGGAATAAATCGAAAAAGTTGATGGATTATATTGGAAAAATTCATTTGCTAAATCACCTTACACTAGATATAATCGTTGCGTAAGACAAGGGGGTCTTGAGCAAGGGGCGTAGACACCCTTTCTTAAGAACCCTCTTTTTTTAGTATTTTGTGTTATCGGGGAGAGATATATGCAGAGAACCTTAAAAGAGCAATTTATTATTGATAAGGCAAAGCAGATTATGATGGAAAGCAAAGAGATGACAGAGCCGGAGGCTTACCGCTACATTCAGAAGAGCAGTATGGATGCCGGAAGAAGTATTCTGGAGTCGGCCAGAATGATCATCTTGCTCCATCAGAAATAGGAGTCCTGGTGTGGGACCCGGCGAAATAGGGGTGACAGTATGAAGTTAGCATTTACAAAGATGCAGGGATGCGGAAATGATTATGTGTATATCAACGGCTTTGAGGTGAAGATTGATCAGGCGAAAAAGCCAGACGTTGTTCGCTTCTTAAGCGAGAGACATTTTGGAATCGGTGGGGATGGTGTAATCTTCATCAATCCATCTGAGATTGCTGATTTTGAGATGGAGATGTATAACGCGGATGGAAGCCGTGCAGAGATGTGCGGGAATGGAATCCGATGCGTGGCAAGATATGTCTATGACCACAAGATGACAGAAAAGGAATCTTTTACGATAGAAAGCTTCGGAAAGATTAAATATATCGATATTATCAAAGAGAATGGGGAAGTTGCACTTGTAAGGGTTGATATGGGAGAACCAATCCTGGAAGCAGAGCTTGTTCCGGTAATCTCAGATCAGAAACAGGTGGTCGCACAGCCGATTACTATTGGCGGAAAAGAGTTTGCAATGACCTGCGTTTCCATGGGAAACCCACATTGTGTTGTATTTACAGATACAAAGGATGTGGAACAGTACGGTGCTTTATTCGAGAAGAATGAAGCATTTCCAAAGTATATTAATACAGAATTTGTAGACGTGATTGACAGAAAGAATGTCAATATGCGTGTTTATGAAAGAGGAACCGGAGAGACACTTGCATGTGGTACCGGATGCTGTGCTACAGTAACGGCCTGTGTTTTAAACGGGAAAACAGATAGAGAGATAACAGTCCATGTTCTTGGCGGAGATATTAAGGTGTTCTGGAATGAAAAAGACAACCATATCTATATGTCAGGACCGGCAAAGGTATCCTTTACCGGAGAGATTGAGATTTAAGAGATATTATGGGAATTCGAAGAATAGCTGCCATAGCGACAGCGAAGATCATACAGGCAGGATGTAAGCTGGTTGGAAAACAGGGAGCTACCCTTGCAGGAATGATAGCATTAAAGATGGATCCTGCGATATTAAAAGATCTTGCTTCTCAGGTGAAAAATGGGATTATCGTTGTCTGTGGTACGAATGGAAAGACAACCACCAACAATCTTTTATGTTCTGCACTGGAAGGAGAAGGAAAGAAGGTCATCTGTAATCACACAGGCTCTAACATGTTAAATGGTGTGGCTGCTGCATTTGTACTAGGAGCGAAGCTTTCCGGAAAACTGGATGCAGATTATGCATGCATCGAGTGCGATGAAGCATCAACAGTACATATATTTCCACAGATCCAGCCCCAATACATGGTTCTGACGAATCTTTTCCGTGATCAGCTGGATCGATATGGAGAGATAGATATCACTATGGAGTTACTCCTTTCCGGAATTGAAAGAGTAACAAAGGGACTTACCCTGATGATTAATGGCGATGATGCCTTGTCCACCTATCTTGCAATGGAAAGTGGACAGAAGTTCATTACCTTTGGAATCAGTGAACAGGTAAAAAAAGAAGCGGATACAACAGAGATTCGTGAGGGAAGATTCTGTAAGAAATGCGGAAGCAAGCTGGAGTATGATTTTTATCACTTCAGCCAGATGGGAAGCTACCACTGTGACAATTGCGGATTCGCCCGTCCGGATATTGATTATGATGTATCCGATATTGATATGGAGAATGGATTGTCCTTCTGTATCAACAAGAAAGATCAGATAAAGACCAATTACAGAGGATTTTATAATATTTACAATATTCTGGCAGCATATGCCATGATGGATGAACTGAAGGTGCCGACAACAGGGATGAACCGTATGCTTGCGGCTTATCAGCCAGAGAATGGAAGAAATGAAGTCTTCCAGATTGGGAATACAAAGGTCATCCTGAACCTTGCCAAGAATCCGGCAGGATTTAACCAGAATCTGGTAGCAGTGATGGAAGATAAAGAGAAAAAAGATATCATGATCGTGATCAATGATAATGATCAGGATGGAACTGATATCTCATGGCTCTGGGATGTGGACTATGATTGTCTGGAATCAGACCTTGTGAATTCCATCACCGTCAGTGGAAAACGCTGCTACGACATGCGTCTTCGCCTGAAGTATGTGGATATTCCGTCTGACCTTGTGGCAGATGTAGGGCAGGCGCTTGAAAAGTGCCTGGCATCGAGTTGTGGGAATCTCTATGTACTGGTGAATTATACAGCACTTTATTCTACACATATGATGCTGAAAAAGATGGAGAAAAAGAGGTGATCCTATGAAGCTTACAATCGGACATCTGTTTCCGGATCTGCTGAATCTTTATGGGGATCGCGGCAATATCCAGTGCATGAAGAAGAGGTGTCAGTGGCGTGGAATTGATGTGGAAGTAAAAGAATATCAGTTGAAGGACTCTATTGATTTTTCGGAGCTTGATATTGTACTTCTTGGAGGTGGCTCTGACAGAGAGCAGATGATCGTCTGTACAGAATTAAAAAAGATACAAAAGAGTTTTCAGTCCTATGTGGAAGATGGGGGAAGTGTAATCGCTGTCTGCGGCGGTTATCAGCTTCTTGGTCATTATTATGATACCAGCGAGCAGAGAATCGAAGGGTTATCCCTTGTAGATCTGTACACGACCCAGGGAAGTCCACGACTGATCTCCAATATTGTAATAGAGAATAAAGAATTTCCTTACCCTATCGTAGGGTTTGAGAATCATGGCGGAAGAACCTTCATTAATGATAATAAGCCTTTCGGAAAAGTATTGTACGGTTACGGGAATGGGCCGGATGCTTATGAAGGCGTCATGTATAAGAATGTAATCGGGACCTATCTGCATGGTCCGTTATTACCAAAGAATCCCCATGTCTGTGATTATCTGCTGAAGAATGCACTTGATCGCAAGTATGGAGTCACAATGTTAGAATCACTTGCCGATAAAGAAGAGAGAGAGGCAAATGAATATATTTGTATGAGGTATAAGGAGGAGTTTAAATTATGACAACAGTGAATCAGAATTATCTGAATCTCAGAGGAAGCTATCTTTTTTCTGAGATCGCAAGAAAAGTAAATGAGTTCCAGGCTGCAAATCCTGAGAAGAAGATCATCCGTCTTGGTATCGGTGATGTTACACTTCCAATCGCACCATCGATCATCAAGGCACTTCACAGCGCAGTAGATGAGATGGGGGATGCTGCTACTTTCCGTGGATATGCACCGGACCTTGGTTATGAATTCTTAAGAAGTAAGATTGCTGATTTTGATTATAAGAGAATCGGATGTGATATCGCAGCAGATGAAATCTTTGTATCTGATGGTGCAAAGAGTGATTCCGGTAATATCCAGGAGATTTTCGGACCTGATAATATCGTTGCTGTATGTGACCCTGTATATCCGGTATATATTGATACAAACGTTATGGCTGGCAGAACAGGTACATTCCAGGAATCTCTTGGCATGTGGGATAAGGTTATCTATATGCCATGTAAGGCAGAGAATAACTTTGCACCAGAGCTTCCGGAAAGCGTTCCAGACCTGATCTATCTTTGCTTCCCTAACAACCCAACGGGGTCAGCAATCACAAAGGATGAACTTCAGAAATGGGTGAACTATGCGAATGAGCATGGTTCTGTTATCATCTATGATGCTGCTTATGAAGCATATATTTCAGAGGCAAATGTACCTCATTCTATTTACGAATGTGATGGCGCAAGAACCTGTGCAATCGAACTTCATTCTTTCTCAAAGAATGCTGGTTTTACAGGTCTTCGTCTTGGCTATACTGTTATTCCTAAAGATCTGAAGGTGGATGGCGTTATGCTGCATTCTCTCTGGGCAAGAAGACATGGTACAAAGTACAATGGAGCACCATATATCGTTCAGAAGGCTGGCGAGGCTGTTTACACAGAACAGGGTCAGAAAGAGATCAAAGAGCAGGTTGCATACTATATGCGTAATGCTTCAACCATCCTTGCAGGCTTAAAGAGCGCTGGTTACTCTGTATCCGGTGGTGTGAATGCACCATATATCTGGCTTAAGACACCGGATGGACTTTCAAGCTGGGAATTCTTTGATAAGTTACTTCAGGAAAAACAGGTCGTAGGAACACCTGGAGTAGGCTTCGGACCAAACGGAGAAGGCTATTTCCGTCTGACTGCATTTGGTAAATACGAAGATACACTGGAAGCTATCGCTAAGATGTAGTCCCTTATTATTGCTATTACCTATACCTAATCTCTGGCGGGGGTTTAATCAAGGAATTGATTGACCCCCGTCCTTTTTTGGGAGTATAGTAGAAAAGGTGTGATTTTTAAAAAGGCAGGTAATGTTAGATGATTAAGAAATATATTTTTGGAGAACCGTTTGATACGGAATCTGTTGTAGTGGACCTTCCATGTGAAGCTGGAATTCCGGAGGTGGGCAAGATCTACACAGAGAATGGCTTTACCTTCACATATCAGATGAAGGAAAAGGAACTGGTATATGGTCTTGGAGAGGCAAACCGCGGGATCAATAAGCGTGGTTTTATATATACAAGCAGTGCATGGGATGAGCCGAACCATACAGAGGATAAGAATTCTTTGTATGCAGCACACAATTTTATCGTAGTATTTGGCGAAGGACAGGCATTTGGTCTTTATATTGACTATCCGGGTGTTTTAAGCTTTGACATCGGTTATACACGTCAGGATCAGCTGAAGATCAGCTGTGAGGAAGCAGATCTTGTGTTCTACGTATTAACAGGGGAAACTCCTTATGATATCGTAAAGGATTTCCGTAAGATTATCGGCAGAAGCTATATTCCGCCAAAGTTTGCATTTGGTATGGGACAGTGCCGCTGGAGCTATATGAATGATGGAGAGATCCGTGATGTAGTAGATGGATACCGTAAGAACGATATTCCACTTGACATGGTATATATGGATATCGACTACATGCAGGACTACAAAGATTTCACCGTGAATCCAGAGCGTTTCCCTGATTTCGCTGAATTTGTAAATGAGATGAAGGAGAAACATATCCACCTTGTTCCTATCATTGATGCGGGTGTAAAAGTGGAAAAAGACTATTCTGTTTACGAGGAAGGTGTACAAAATGGATTTTTCTGTAAGCGAGAGGATGGGTCAGACTTTGAAGCTGTTGTATGGCCGGGCTGGACACATTTCCCGGATGTACTGAATGCAGATGCCCGTGAGTGGTTTGGCAACTGGTATCATACCCTTCTGGATCAGGGAATCGATGCTTTCTGGAACGATATGAATGAACCTGCAACCTTCTATACAAGAGAAGGATTAAATGAGACAGAAGAACTTATGAAGAAGTACTTTGCAGGAGAAGCAACGATCGAGGAAGTAAGAGATAAGGTTGGTGGCATCGCAAACAGAGTGGAAGATCGTAATTACTTCTATCATAATGTAAATGGCAAGAAGGTTCGCCATGATAAGGTGCACAATCTGTTCGGCTACAATATGACCCGTGCAGCAGGAGAAGCATTTACACGCCTTGTGCCTGACAAGCGTATCTTAATGTTCTCCCGTTCTTCTTATATCGGTATGCACCGTTATGGCGGTATCTGGACAGGGGATAACAAGTCATGGTGGAGCCACATTCTTCTGAATCTGAAAATGATGCCATCTTTAAATATGTGCGGTTTCCTGTACTGTGGAGCTGACCTTGGCGGATTCGGCTGCGATACTACAAGAGATCTGGTACTTCGCTGGACCGCACTTGGTGTATTCACTCCGCTTATGAGAAATCACAGCGCATGGGGTACAAGAGCACAGGAGCCTTATAATTTTGAGAATATCGAGGACTTTGGCAGTGTGATTGGAGTACGTTATCGTCTTCTTCCATATATTTACAGTGAATATATGAAGGCTGCCTTAAATGATGATATGTACTTTAAGCCATTGACATTCGTATATCCGGATGATGAACAGGTGAGAGAAGTGGAAGATCAGATGATGATCGGAAATGAGATCATGATTGCACCTGTTTACACACAGAATGCAACAGGCCGTTACGTATATCTTCCAGAGGAGATGATGTTCGTAAAATTCGACCCGGAAGGCAAGATCAGTACAGAGGTACTTCCAGCAGGTCATCATTATGTAAAAGTTGCTTTAAATGAAGTACCATTATTCATCCGTAAGGGATGCGCAATTCCGGTGGCAGACGTGGCAAATCATGTGGATGCTGTAGATTACAGCACGATTCAGATGGTAGGATACACAGATGCGAAGTATGACCTTTATAACGATGATGGTGTAACACCAATCAAGTAGTAATTGTCAATGTTCTTGCATTAGGAAGGAATATGAAGTAACATAAGGTTGAGCCATTGGGGACGGTTCCGACTGGCACAAGAAGTATCGAACTAAGATTTTATAGATATAAGGGGAGCTTTAGAATGAGTATTAGACGCCCGCAGTTTCATGGATCTCTTATGGGATATAATAAAACAGAAGTGAATGATTATCTGAATCAGCTGGAGGCTGATCTTGAGGAATATGAGAAGAAGAAGGAACTCTGGGGAGAGAAGGTTTCAACCATGGAACTGGAATCCATCAGCCTGAATAATAAGCTGGCAGAGAAGGAAGATGAGAAGAAAAAGCTTCTGGAAGAACAGAAACGTCAGGAAGATATGATGCTGGTTCTTCGTGCCAAGATCGAGAGCCAGGAGGCTGTCATCGAAAGAATGAAGAGGGATTATGAAACTCTTCAGAAAGAATATAATGATTCAGAGAGCAACCCGAAGAGAATTCAGGAAGCAATCTTAAGTGCCAGAGATATGGGACAGCAGATCGTTGATAAGGCTAACAAGGAAGCTGATGACATTCTGGTTCAGGCAGAGTCGGAAAAGGCTTCTAAGGAAGAAGAAGGACGTATGGTTGTGGCTGCGGCAAAGGTACAGGCTGAACAGGTCGTATCCGATGCAGAGCGTAAATGTGTCAAGCTTCAGAATGATTATAACCGGATGCTTATGGATGCATCAGGATTTAAGGCAGAGCTGATGAATATGTACAGACGTCACATGGAGCTTCTGACAGCATTCCCGGAAAAAGAAGTGATTGCAGTAGATGCAGTAGAAGTTGAATAAAAGATAGCATTATAAGAGGCCTGGCGGGAAATCCCGCCAGGCCTCTTTCATTCACTTGGTAAAAGGATGTACGATTACTTTTAGTAATTGTAATAGTAACTATTACCATCTGCGTCGGTAAAAGTATTATCAGCTTCATGCCAGTTAATGATATTACCATTCTCATCATACTTTACATTAGGCCAGTCTGTGTTGTAGACATAGATGTCTTCACCATCTTCATTGGTAAGATAATAACCTGATTCTGGATCGATTTTTGGCTTATCATAGTACATTGCCATGTGAGATCCGTCGCTTCCTGTAAGACCCCATTCATCTGCCCAGTAAATGTTGCCATCTGCATCATATTTCTGTCCTGTGTAACGATCTTTATAGATTTCAACCTTATTACCATTATAATCATAATATGGAAGACTCGGATCTTCATCTAAATACAAACCATCATCTCCTGGAGTTGCCCAGTAACCGCTGTTTGTCAGAGTAAAGATATTACCATAATCATCTCTCCAGGTACCATCAGAATACTCATAGACCATACGACCGGTATAATATGATGAATTCAGCACCTTATAATTGCCAGTTTTATATACACCATCTGTCTGTGCATCAGCAGTTGCCTCTGTCTGTGTATCTGTAGCTGTCTCTTCCGGAGCACCAGCTGGTTTCTGATCGGAAAGATACATCGACATAACATAACCGGTAACACCGTTTAAGTCGATCTTAACCCATCCTGTATCAACACCATCTTCTGTTACTTTACCAACAACTGTAACGGCATCACCAAATGTGAGCTTTGCAATTGGAGCATCGTTCTGAGATCCGGCTGAACGAACATTTAATTCATCAGCATTAACATACATAGTCTGGTTCATATCTTCAACTGCGATTGCAGAAGCGTTCAGTTTATGAACATCAGAATGCATCTTGTCTTCATTAACCTGTGCGCTGAGAACAATGTTTTTCAGTTCCTGGAGTTTTTCCTTATCATTGTCTGTACAGTAGCCGGTTACTACGTAGCAGTACTTATTATCTACTGTTACTGTACTGAAGATTCTTACAACACCGGCAGATAACTGTGGAGCAGGAAGATTCTCCTTTCCTAACTCATAATGATTAAAAGACAGCATATCAGCACCATTCGTAAACAGTGCACATGTGGTAGGATCAGTTACTTCAGCCCAGTTCTCAGATGGGAAGGTAACAGTTACGATACCATTCTCTGAAGTAAGTGTCTGTGCGTCTGCAAAAGCAGACAGTGACATAGCACCGGCGATAAGACCGGCTGCAACTGTGGTCAGTAATAATTTTTTCATTGATACATCTCCTTAAAAAATATTTATACGACATTATAATACCACAAATTATCCAACAGATATCCAACAAATTCTTATTTTTTTCTGAAGAGTAACTCTTTTGACCTCAATGATGCCACGGATTTCTTCTCATTTCATGCTTTCGACTCTCCGTTTTCACTTCGGTCGGTGCTAAACGAGTGCCACTGGCACTCAGCACCCTAAAACATTCGAAATCCGTACATTTTCTAACGAAAATGGCTACTTTCTCGTGTTTTTGCTGATCCAAAAGTCATGTTTTTTCATGCTAGCATGAAACACATGACCTTTTGATACTGGCATCATTACATCTTACGAATATAAAATGCCAGCTGATACATGAGGCGTTCTTCCGGAAGCTTGAGATCACTTCCAATCATCTTTTTAATATTGTTGATGCGATAGATGATAGTGTTTCTGTGCGTGTACATGGCTTCGGATACGGCCTGAATGCTGCCGTCATAACGGATATATTCTTCCAGTGTCTGCAAATAGTTACTGTTATGTTTCTGGTCGTAGACTTCCAGTATGGAAAGAGCCTGGGAGGCGATTTCCTGCAGCAGGGCCTTATCCTGTACAGAATAGAGAAGGCGGTAGATGCCGCATTCATCGAAGAACTGAATAGGATTGTTGGAGTGCTGCGCCATAGCTGCTGCAGATTTCGCTCTGGAGTAGCTGATGTGGAGCTGGCTGATATCAAGCATTTGTGAGCCAACGCCTACATAGATCTGGCGGTCCGGCATTCGTTTTTGTGCACGCTTCAGCATCCCGTATGCTACATCGTGGAGATATTCTTTACTAAGGGCATTAGCGACCAGAATAAAAGAGGAATCATAATAGAAAAAACTTGCGTTGTGCGTAATATTTTCCAGATATACCTGAAGACGGTAGGAAAGCTTCTGACGCTCCAGACTGTCCAGCGAATCAAGGTCTTCACAGGTGATGATAACAACCTGAAAACTTCCATCCAGATCAAAGGTAGAGAGGAGTGGCTTACTATAGTCATCCCTGTTCTGCGGATTCTCGATGGCGGAGATCAGTGCATCAGAAATCTCCTTATCAGTGCTTCCTTGTGTAAAAATCTGCAGACTGAATGCCCTTATCATATCAGACAGATATACTTCCCATGGAACAGTAAGGAGCGGAAAATCATTATCATTACAAAATGTAAGGACTTCTTCCGGTATTTCCGTAATATAATTACCAACATTGATGATCAGTCCGGCAGCATGCTTTTTTAAGAGTGCATCAACCAATGTGAGAAGATCTTCTTTTGTCGGGAACCCCAATCCTGTTGTAACAGCAAGTTCTTTTCCCCAGAAATGACGGATGATGGTAGTATCCTCCAGAAGATGCACCCAGCTGATGGAATTCGCCCATCCATTATTACCGGCAAGCAGGGTGATCTTGTATCTTTCTGAATATCGAATCATCATATCCTGTATTGTAAAACCCATTTTTCTTCCTCCGTTTTGAAGTGTTATGATTATTGTACTTGATAAAATATGTGCTGTCAGCACATATTTTGAGAAATATTCTTATACTCTCAGGATATTGGAAACAAATCTTTCCTTTGTTATGATATATCCAGAACAAAGGAAGTAGAGCTCACTTCTAAACCATATAGATCATATCTCGGGGAGGAAGTACCATGAATACATTTTCATTATCAACAAGTAATAATATCAACGTAACACCATCATGGGTAAAGAGTGAACGCTATGAATACTGTGATTCATTCACAGCAGATTACACAGGACATTCACGCAAGTCTTTTGTAGGAATGATCCAGAAGTTATTCAGAAGATAGTTAGTTATACCTTTTCATACATAAAGCGAAAGCCACGACCGTAAAAAGTCGTGGTTTTTGTTTTTCGAAAAATGTGCTAGAATCGATTTAAATTGATTAACGTTATAACGAAAGGTAACAAACTGATGAAAAGTACTTTAATTAAAGACACAACAAAAGAAGAAAGAATCGCTATTGTGAAGCAGTGGCTTCCTGTTGATGATGGATTTGAAGATGGATGTATTGATCTTCTGTGGGATATGTATGATCCATATATTAAGGGAGAGAAAGAAATCGCAGAATGCAATGCAGCTTTTAACGCTGGATTTTTCGAAGACAGCGATGGAAAAAGCGCACCAGGCTGCGGAGAAGGAAAAGCAAGACGATAAAAAGAGCTGCCGGAGTTTTATTCCGGTAGCTCTGTCTTTTCCCTTATAAGCGATAGATTGAGGCTGTCTCAAAACTGATTTGAGACGGCTCACTTCTTAAAAGTGGATAATTCCAGATTTTATAAGCATACGAATCAGAAAGGCATATCAATCCTTTCTCTTCGTATGTTTTTTTAGTTGTGATCTATCTGTTTTCGGGTTTCATCTATTGATCAGGCAGCCAAAGTATAGAGATGCGTTCCCAACCGCCCATTCATTCCTTTATGGTGCATTCGAAGGATGTTGTATGCAAGTGCAAGAAGTGTCCATTCGCTTCCTGTTTTTACGATACCTTTCAGCATAAATCTTCGGAATTTTAGATCTGTTTTTATATACGCAAATACACCTTCCGCCTGAATAGACCGATTCAGTCTCAGCTGTTTTCCCTCTTCGGTCTTAATCTTTTCCTTCATCTTTTCACGCTGTTCTGTGAATTCGTGAACTGAATTCCATGCGCATATACGCATAGATACAGAGTTTTAACAGGATTCTTGGTGGAAACTCTTTTCTACCTTCTTCAGAGTAGGTCGTAATCAGTTTTGTAATATCCATCCTTTCCACGACTGCGCTGAGTAATCTTACCGGATCATCACTGGGGATGTTACTGTTCAGGTGCCAATGTCCCGCGAGGTGTTTTGCCAAGCAAAACCAGAGGTCTGTAGTGAAAAATTATATTTCAGATTCTTATCCGTTACTATACGGGTAGTAAAATGCATAAGAAGCAAGATTTCAGGGGTATAACGGTTACGGCACTGGTAATAAGAACGT
>JAZLLO010000082.1:0-88723 GCA_045598185.1 Marvinbryantia sp. | reverse complement strand
ATCTATCAACATTTTTTATTAGGGCGGGGAAGTGCAGGATGGCGATGTGGATAACTTACCCAAATTGCAGCTGTTATTTGGAAAACTTAAGTTATTTAGAAAACGATCGGACGAGAGATAATTTACCTTTCAGTTCTGATTTCGATAAACAAAGTTTTGCAAATGGCGAATAGTTTGCTATAATAGATGTAATCGCTATAATTGAGTTATATGCCCTGCGCGTCGACTTGAATATGGTGCTATGATAGAATGTTTTTGTTTTAGGAGGTTGAAAATGGAAAAAGAGACAAGACCGTATGTTCCTTGGCAGTTAGTAAATGATTTCATGGTAGCAGTATTCCAGAAGTATGGTGTACCAGAGGAAGATGCACGTATCTGTGCAGATGTTCTGCTTGAAAGTGATCGCCGTGGTATTGAAAGCCATGGTTGTAATCGTTTTAAACCAATCTATCTGGATCGTATCAAGAATGGTACTTTACTTCCAGAGACAAAGATTGAGATCGTTAAGGATACACCAACTACTGTTGTAATGAATGCTAACAATGGTATGGGTATGGTAGCAAGTCATAAGATGATGGAGATGCTGATCGAGAAAGCAGGAAAGTATGGTATGGCCGGCGGAGCCATTTATAATTCTACACATTATGGTATTGCAGGTTACTGGACAACTATGGCTGAAAAAGCTGGTATGGTAGGTATTTCAGGAACGAATGCCCGTCCATCTGTAGCACCTACTTTTGGTGTTGAACCAATGATGGGAACGAACCCACTTACATTCACAATGCCAACAGATGAAGAATTCCCATTCAATTTTGACTGTGCAACTTCTATCGTACAGAATGGAAAGATTGAGTTCTATGAACGTATGGGCAAGCCAACACCTGCAGGACTTGTAGTTACAAAAGATGGCGGAACCATGACAGATTCCGGTGAGATCCTGAAAGAGATGCGTAAAGGTAACTGTGCACTTCTGTCTATTGGTGGTATTGGAGAAGAGACAGGCGGGTTCAAGGGCTATGGTTTCACTACTATTGTAGAGATTCTATCAGCTGCATTATGCGGTGGTCCATTCATGAAAGAATTAAGCGGAAAAGATGAAGAGGGCAATAATCGTATGTATCGTCTGGGTCACTTCTTTATCGTGCTGAATCCAGAGTTCTTTATGGGTCTTGATACATTCAAGAAGACAGCAGGGGATATCTGCCGTGGTCTTCGTGATGCTGAAAAGGCACCTGGCGCAGAGCGTATCTACACTGCTGGTGAGAAGGAATATATTGCTTGGCAGGAAAGAAAAGATAAGGGCGTTCCTGTAGGAGATGCTATTCAGAAAGAGTTTATCCAGCTTAGAGATGAACTTGGACTGACAGAGTTCCATTTCCCATTTGAAGATTAAGATAGATAAGAGATGAAGAGAGGTATGAAAAATGGATTATGCTAAAGAGTCATTAAGATTACATGGTGAGTGGAAAGGCAAGATTGAAGTAATCAGCCGTGTACCGGTTGCAGATAAGGATGACCTTTCTCTTGCATATACACCAGGTGTTGCACAGCCATGTCTGGAGATTCAGAAAGATATTAACAAGAGTTATGATCTGACAAGAAGACACAACATGTGTGCAGTTATCACAGATGGTAGTGCTGTTCTTGGTCTTGGCGATATCGGACCGGAAGCTGGTATGCCGGTTATGGAAGGTAAGTGTGTATTATTCAAGGCATTTGGTGATGTAGATGCTTTTCCTCTTTGTGTAAAGACTAAGGATGTAGATGAATTCGTTAATGCAGTATATCTGATGAGTGGTTCTTTTGGTGGAATCAATCTGGAAGATATCTCTGCACCACGTTGTTTCGAGATCGAACGTAAACTGAAGGAAAAATGTGATATTCCAATCTTCCATGATGATCAGCACGGAACAGCTATCATTACACTTGCTGGTCTTACCAATGCACTGAAGGTTGTTGGCAAGAAAAAAGAAGATGTTAAGATCGTAACATCAGGTGCAGGTGCTGCTGCAATCGCAATCGTGAAGCTGCTTCTTTCAGCAGGCTTTGAGAATGTTGTAATGTGCGACAGAAACGGTGCTATCTATGAAGGTCGTGAAAAGGGCATGAATCCAGTTAAGGATGAGATGGCTAAGATGACGAATAAAGATAAGAAGGCCGGAACTCTGGCAGACATGCTTGTTGGAGCAGATGTATTTATCGGTGTTTCTGCACCAGGTCAGGTTACAACTGAGATGGTTAAGACTATGAACAAGGATGCCATCATCTTTGCATGTGCAAACCCAACACCAGAGATCTTCCCGGAAGATGCGAAAGCAGGTGGAGCAAAGGTTGTTTCTACAGGACGTTCTGACTATCCAAACCAGATCAATAACGTTCTTGCATTCCCAGGTGTATTCCGTGGTACTTTTGATGTACGTGCAAGTGATATCAATGAAGAGATGAAAGTGGCAGCAGCGAATGCAATCGCAGGCCTCATCTCAGATGAAGAACTGAATGAAGACTATATCATTCCAAAGGCATTTGATCCAAGAGTAGGAAAAGCAGTTGCTGCAGCAGTAGCTCAGGCTGCAAGAGATACAGGTGTAGCTCGTATCTAATAGATTATTGGAGCCGGGTCAGCGGGGGCTGCCCGGCTTTATCTAGATTATCGTTTTATGGGGGATAAGACATGGCAAAATATATTATGGCACTTGATGGTGGTACAACCAGTAACCGTTGTATTCTTTTTAATCAGAGCGGTGAGATGGTCAGTGTGGCACAGCGTGAATTCAGACAGATCTTTCCAAAACCAGGTTGGGTAGAGCATGATGCAGATGAAATCTGGGCATGTATGCTTGGTGTAGCTGTGGAAGCTATGGGTAAGCACGATGTTACAGCAGATGATATCGCGGCAATCGGTATTACCAATCAGCGTGAAACTGCAATCGTATGGGATAAGAATACAGGTATTCCTGTATATAATGCAATTGTATGGCAGTGTAGAAGAACATCGGAGTATTGCGATTCATTAAAAGCAAAAGGACTTGTTGATACCATTCGTAAGAAAACAGGTCTTGTAATTGATGCATATTTCTCAGCAACAAAGATTAAATGGATCCTGGATAATGTTGAGGGTGCAAGAGAAAAGGCAGAAAAAGGTGATCTCTTATTTGGTACAGTAGAGACATGGCTGATCTGGAAGCTGACAAAGGGAAAAGTTCACGTAACAGATTATTCTAATGCTGCCAGAACCATGCTGTTTAATATCAATACTCTGGAATGGGATGATGAGATCCTTGCAGAACTTGGTATTCCAAAGCAGATGCTTCCAACACCAAAGCCATCAAGCTGTGTTTATGGTTATTCCGATACTTCTTTCTTTGGCGGAGAGATTCCAATCGCAGGCGCAGCAGGTGACCAGCAGGCAGCGCTTTTTGGACAGACATGTTTCTATCGTGGAACAGCAAAGACTACATATGGTACAGGTGGATTCCTTCTGATGAATACAGGTAATGAGCCTATCTTCTCTGATAATGGACTTGTTACTACGATTGCCTGGGGACTTGATGGAAAGGTAACTTATGCACTGGAAGGTTCTGTATTCGTTGCAGGTGCAGCAATCCAGTGGCTCAGAGATGAGATGAGACTGATCGATTCTGCAGAAGATTCTGAATACATGGCAAAGAAGGTAAAAGATACCAATGGTTGTTATGTAGTTCCTGCATTTACCGGTCTTGGTGCACCACACTGGAATCAGTACGCACGTGGAACCATCGTAGGTATTACACGTGGTGTTAATAAGTATCACATTATCCGTGCAACACTGGATTCACTTGCTTACCAGGTGAATGATGTATTACAGGCAATGAAGAAGGATTCTGGTATCGAACTTAGTACAATCAAGGTTGATGGTGGAGCAAGTGCGAATGATTTCCTGTTGCAGGTTCAGGCAGATATCAGTGCAGTTCCTGTACATCGTCCAAAGTGTGTTGAGACTACAGCGATGGGTGCTGCATATCTTGCAGGTCTTGCAGTTAGATACTGGGAGAGCAAGGAAGAAGTTCTGAAGAACTATGCAGTAAGCAAGGTATTTGAGCCACAATTGGATGAAAAGGTTCGTAGAAAGCTGATCAAGGGCTGGGATAAGGCTGTACGTTATGCCTTTGACTGGGCTGCTGATGAAGAAGACTAAAGACGCAACGAACTTGATTTTGGAATGACATAAATGAGGTGACCGAGATGAAATATAGAAAGTTTGATAAGGTTGAAAAACCAGCTTCCATTTTTGGACTTGGATGCATGAGATTTAACGGTGCAGCATCCGGAGACAGCATTATTGATGAGGAGAAAGCAATTCAGCTCATCAGGCAGGCAATTGATGGCGGAGTGAATTATCTTGATACTGCGTATGTGTATCTTGATAAGACATCTGAGATCGTTCTTGGCAAGGCACTTAAGGATGGATATCGTGACCGTGTAACTATTGCTACCAAGATGCCTATTGAATATGTCCATAACTATGAAGAGATGGAAGCACTTCTTGACAGCGAACTGAAAAAACTTCAGACAGATCATGTTGACTTTTATCTGATGCATGGTATCGATAAAGCAAAGTGGGAACAGTTTAAAGCAATTGGAGCCGACAAGTTTTTTACAGATAAGAAAAAAGAAGGAAAGATCCGTTATAAATGCTTCTCTTTCCATGGAAGTTATGAAGATTTTGAATATATTCTGAAGGATTATGACTGGGATATGGTTCAGATTCAGTATAATTTCATGGACATTGACCATCAGGCAGGTACGAAAGGCTTAAAGCTTGCAGGAGAACTTGGTATTCCTGTAGTTATTATGGAAGGTCTTCTTGGTGGAAAGCTTTCTAAGGCACCGGATACCGTACAGGCACTGTATGATTCCTTCGAAGAAAAGCGTACACCGGTAGAATGGGCATTTCGCTGGCTTGCGAACAATCCGGAGATCATGACAATTCTTTCCGGATGTAATGAAGCGGAACAGATTGCAGATAATCTTCGTATTTTCGATACCGTAGAAGCCGGTATTATGTCAGAAGCTGAGCTGCAGCTTATGAGTGATGTGCGAAAAGCTTATATGGATCGTACAAAGATTGGCTGTACCGGATGTAAGTATTGTATGCCATGTCCAGGTGGGGTTGATATTCCAAGAGTATTCTCTGCATGGAATGAGTCTTCGCTTTATGGAGAAAATCCAAAGCAGAACTGGAATTATATGGAATTGAATCGTTTGGACCAGACTCCTGCAAAGTGTCTGCAGTGCGGAGAATGTATGAAAGCATGTCCGCAGCACCTTCAGATTCCTGATATGCTTGCAAAAGCATGGGACGAAATGGAGAATGGTACAGTTTAGTAATTAAAAGGGAGAGTTCTTGTAATGGAAGATTTAAGAGAACAGAAACCATTCATCGAGATGAGTAATAAAGAGTTATTCTGTGTGCTTACAGGAGATCGCGGCATCATGGCACAGGCACTTCTTCAGAAGCTGATACGTGCATATATGGATAAGTATCCAACTGACGAAGATGTAGAACTTCATACTATGGTTGAAACCATGATAAAAGAGGAAGAAGAGTAGACTTTATGGGAAGAACAAGGTCGGAGTACAGAAGTTTGAAATATCGTATCTTTGAGATTATACAGATTGGGAATCGGAATGATACCATCAGTTTTTCTATGGATATCGCTATTGTTGTGAATATCGTAGTGAATATTATATGTATGTTTCTGGATACTTTTGAAGAGATGACGCCTTATCTGGGAGCGATCCATACCATTGAGACAGTCACGATTCTTTTCTTCTGTATTGAATACGGCCTTCGTTTCTGGACAGCAGAATTCCTGTTTCCCAAGGAAACAAAGGGAAAAGCCAAGTTAAGGTATCTGATTTCCTTTGACGGCGTGATTGATCTGCTGACGATACTCCCATTCTTTTTCCTTTCCGGATTCGTTGTTTTCCGAATGATGAGAGTAGTCAGAATTTTTCATTTATTTCGTCTTAATAATCAGTATGATTCTTTTCATGTTATTACTTCTGTTTTATATGAACGACGCAATCAGATCATATCTTCAGTATTTATTATTCTGATTCTGATGTTTGCAAGTAGTTTATGTATGTATGGATGTGAACATGAAGCACAGCCGACCATTTTCAGGAATGCATTCTCTGGTATCTGGTGGGCAATGTCTACCCTGTTGACAGTTGGATATGGGGATATCTATCCTGTCACCCTTCTTGGCAGGTGTATGGCAATTGTAATTGCTTTTCTAGGGGTTGGTGTTGTGGCAATACCGACTGGTATTATCAGTGCAGGATTTGTGGAACAGTATGCCAAATTAAAAGACATCGGAAGTACAGCTACGCATTTAAAAGTACCGTTTCTTACAATAACAGTTACAGAAAAGCATGAACTGCGTGATAAGTTTATCCGGGATATCCATTTACCGATGGGACTTAACATTGTGGTTGTAATTCGGGATGGAAAAGGTTTGATTCCTAACAAGGATACAAGATTTTTACCGGGAGATCAGATTGTCATTGCAGGTGAGAACTTTAGAAATGAATCTGGAATCATTCTCTATAATGAGGTGATAACAGGTACGCATGAATGGGCGAACCAGATAGTAAAAGAACTGGATATCTCCAGATTTACATGGCTTGTATCCATTTGGCGAAAAGGGGATCGTATTATTCCGGATGGAGATACCAAGATTTATCCGGGAGATGAAATCCTGTATCTTAATCTCCGATTAAGATAAGTGTTCCGCGAGGATGTGCAGCGATTTTGTTTGGAAGAAGTCAGCACAGCTGACCAAAATCGCGCACTAAGTCTCCGCGAGCGTCGACTTGAATAAAAGGGAAAAGAATTGACCAATGAAACACAGACAGTTTTCAGAAGCTTTAAAAGAGCTTTTGGATGGTAACATAACAGAACTTGTTTTTCAGACAGAGAATGGGGAAGTGGTCAGAAGATTCTGCCCGAAAGAAAGGCTTATTTTGTTAGGGGGAGGGCATGTTGCACTTCCCCTTGCTAAGATTGGGGCTATGCTTGATTTTGAGGTGATCGTAGTGGACGATCGCCCGGCATTTGCCAATACAGAACGCTTTTCTATGGCAGATAAGGTTATCTGTGACCAGTTTGAACATGCAGTCAGAGAACTGGAACTGACCAGTCAGGATTACGTGTGTATTATTACCAGAGGACATAAATTCGATGCAGAGTGTCTGAAGACAATTCTTTCAGGAGCGATGCCTTTTTATCTTGGTATGCTGGGTTCAAAAGGCAGAGTTCGGCTGATGAAAGAAAAGTTATTAGAAGAAGGATATGAAAAAGAAGCACTTGATCAGGTTCATGCACCGATCGGGCTTTCGATTCATGCCATGACAACTTCTGAGATTGCAGTATCCATTGCGGGAGAGATGATTGCATGTCGAAGAAGAATGAAGCAGAAAACAGTTGGTTTTGAGACAGATTATCTGCCACAGACCAATATAGATAGAAAATTGATACAGATTGCAGCAGAAGAAGACAGAAATTGTGTGATTGCACTTGTTATCCATACAGAAGGTTCCACACCGGTAAAGGCTGGAGCGATGATGGCAGTTGGACCACTTGGTGCTTTGGCTGGAACTATTGGAGGCGGATGTAAAGAAGCGGAGATTATCACGCTTGCAAGGGAATTACTTGGAACCGGACAGGATCGTACCGTTACACTTTCTCTTTTAAGTGAATTAGAAGAAGAGGAAGGAATGGTTTGCGGAGGAACGATGACGGTGTATCTGACTGATCTGTTGTAAATGAAAGAAGGAAGAGGAATGTCTCAGGAGTTAGAGTTAAAATATGATTTTACGTCTATCATAGATAGAACTGGAAAGGATGCTATTGCAGTAGAAGCATTAGGAAGTGGCGGCAGTGCACCGCAACAGCCAAAGGAAGGGTATGATTTTATACCTATGTGGGTGGCAGATATGAATTTTGCTACAGCACCATCTATTCCACAGACGATCCGTGAGAGATTGGATCATCCATTATTTGGATATTTTTCACCGAGAGAAGAGTATACGCAGTCGATACTGCGTTGGCAAAAAAGTCGTAATCGCGTAGAAGGACTTATGCCGGAACATATCGGCTATGATCACGGAGTTCTTGGAGGTGTTGTTGCAGCAGTCAGCTGTTATGCAGCACCTGGGGACAGCGTTCTGGTGCATAGTCCTACTTATGTAGGCTTTACGGGAAGCATGAAAAATGCAGGTTTTCACCTTGTTCACAGCGAACTGAAAAAAGATGAGCAAGGCGTATATCGTATGGATTATACGGATATGGAGGAGAAGATCGTTGCCAATAAGATTCACGTGGCTATCTTCTGTAACCCACATAATCCTACTGGCCGTGTGTGGGAAAAAGAAGAGATGGAAAAGGCTATGGCGATATTTGAGAAGCATCAGGTTATGGTAATCTCTGATGAGATCTGGTCTGATATTATCCTGAATGGCAATAGCCATACACCGACACAGTCCGTGAATGATTACGCTCGTATGCATACTGCAGCATTTTATGCACCGACTAAAACATTTAATCTTGCAGGTCTTGTAGGCAGCTATCATATCATCTATGATTCGGCCATGGCTGATCGTGTACATGCGCAGGCATCAAAGTCCCATTATAACAACATGAACGTTCTTTCTATGTATGGTCTTATTGGAGCATATAAGCCGGAAGGAGAAGAGTGGCTGGAAGAATTAAGAAAGGTTTTAAGTCAGAATGTCAATTATGCCTGCGATTTTATTCAGAAGGAACTTCGAGGCGTGGAAGTGACAAAACCAGAAGGAACCTACATGCTTTTCATTGATTGCTCACAGTGGTGTAAAGAGCATGATCTTACAATACACGAATTGCTTCATAAGGGGTGGGAGTATGGAGTTGGCTGGCAGGATGGAACCGCATTCCATGGACCAAGCCACATCCGCATTAATCTTGCACTTCCATACGAAAGAATGAAAGAGGCATTTAGAAGAATGAAAGAATATATATTTACGGAGTAGTATGAAGGGATTATTTCATAAAATAGGAAAGGCTTTTCAGCTGATCCATTATAACAGAATTGCATTCTGGGGATTTGAGATTCTCTTTAAATTACTTACGATAACACTGGTACTGCCGCTTAGCCAGGTTTTTATCACCCTTGTTATGAAGGTGACAGGCTATCCCTATCTCACAATGGAGAATGTAAAACATTTTTTTCTTCATCCATTGGTAGAATTACTGATACCTGTTCTATTATTGCTTGTAGTCATCTATAACATTATAGATGCCAGTGCAGTACTTTATCTGATGGATCGTTCTTATCAGAAGAAAAAAGTAACGATCCTTCAGACAACACGGTTTGCTTTTTGCAATACCGGAAGGCTTTTTCAGATTGCCAATCTGAAGATAATATTTTTCGGAATATTGTTTTTGCCGTATATTTCGCTTGGAGAGATCGGAATACTGGCTACTACAGTTATGATTCCGAATTTTATCTCTTCAGCACTGCAAAAGAATCGGAATCTGGTAATCATTGTGCTTATCTACCTTTTCCTTATGTTTGTAATTTTGCTGAACAGAATCTATTGTTTTCACTTCTTTACATTGGAACAGAAGAATTATCAGGATTCCATTGCAGAAAGTAAGAGACTGGCAAAGGGGAAACGCTGGAAAGATGGAAGTGTTCTGGCAGGAGTACAGATTACTTTTTATCTGTTCTCTTTTATTGTTGCCGGATTTGGAATTGTTCTGGTTCTTGGAGTTGCAAAGCTTTTTTCTGAGTTTCATCTGCTGAATTATGTATATACATCGGCAGTATGGGGACTGATCCTTGTAGTGATCCTTCTGGTAGGATCAATTGCTACACCACTTAGTGCGATAGCTGTGACAACCTTGTTCTATCTCCATAAAGAAAGCAAGGGCGAAGCGGTGATACACAATTCACTGGTGATTGAAAGAATGGATCAGAAGCATCAGAAGCGTATCCGTTTGATAGAACTTTGTGTCTTTCTTGTCACTGCTTTTATGGTTACAGAACTCGTATATATGAGTTCTACCCAGAAAGTAAGCCCTCAGATTGAATATTTCCGTACGATGGAAGTAACTGCACATCGTGGTGCATCCGCTTTTTTCCCGGAGAATACAATGGCAGCTTTTCAGGGAGCACTTGATTTTTCGGCGGACTGGATCGAACTTGATGTTCAGCAGAGTAAGGATAAACAGGTCTTTGTAATGCATGACAGGAGTTTTTTTAGAACGACCGGTGTTCGTAAGATGAGCTGGGAGTTAGATTACTCTGAGATTGAACAACTGGATGCAGGTAGTTTTTTCAGTCAGAAGTATGCAGGTGAGAGAATTCCGCTTCTTGAAGAAGTCATCGACTTTGCAAAAGAGAATAATATCAGACTGAATATCGAGCTGAAACCGGGAAGTCAGGATGTTGATATAGAAAAACGAGTTGTGGATATTATTGTTGAAAAAGAATTTCAGGATCAATGCGTCGTGACATCTCAGGTCTATGAGTGTCTTCAGAAAGTAAAGTCCTATAATGAAGAGATACTTACAGTCTATGTGACAAGTTTCGCATATGGGAATGTTATCCACCTGTCTGCTGCAGATGCGTTTAGTGTGGAAGCATCAAGTATCACTCCTGGAATGGTATCGAGAATTCATAATGCAGGAAAACAGATCTATGCCTGGACAGTAAACAGTCGAAAAAGGATCAACCGCATGATCGATCTGAACGTAGATAATATCATAACTGATCGAGTTGCACTTGCACAGGAATGTATCTATAAGAGTATGACAAGTACTGTAATTCAGAGATACGTAGATTTCCTGAGAGAATATAGATAAATAATGATATCTGTTTGAAATAAAACAGAATAAGGAGAAAAAGATGAATATACTTGTAGTAGTAGATATGCAGAATGATTTTATCGATGGAGCGCTTGGTACAGTAGAAGCTATGAACATTCTTCCGAATGTGCTTGCAAGAATCGTCACATTTGATGGTCTTGTACTTGCTACCAGAGATACCCATCAGGAGAATTATCTGGAAACTCAGGAAGGAAAGAAGCTCCCTGTAGTTCATTGTATTGAAGGAACAAGAGGCTGGGAGATTCGTCCTGAGATTCAGGAGCTTCTGGCAATGGAGCCAATCAATAAACCGACTTTTGGAAGTGTTGTTCTTGGTGATATTTTGAAGACATTCCATGAAGAGATGGAACCAATCGAGAGTATCACACTGATCGGTGTATGTACAGATATCTGTGTTGTCTCCAATGCGATGCTTTTAAAAGCATATCTTCCAGAAGTTCCGATTAAAGTAGATGCTTTATGTTGCGCTGGTGTTACACCGGAAAGTCACAAACTGGCACTTGATGCAATGAAGGCATGCCAGATCGAGATTCTGAATGAGAGAGATTAGTCGCTTTCAGATGAACGTAGCAAAAGCTACGAAGCAACTGAAAGAAGAAAAGGAAAATGAAGGACAGCTCCCGGTACAATCTGTATTTCAGAGATTTTCCAGAAGTCAGCAGGAACCATTGAAGATTGCATGTGCGTTGTTCTGCTTTTTTTCTGATGAAGCATTATCGGATAGGGAAACAAAGGAATTAGAGCGTTATATCCGTATCCGAATCCGTAATATAGTGGAAGCATTGATTGAAGAAGATGCACCGGAAAAGATAGATCGATTATATCATTTCGGATGGTTTGGAGAAAATGAATGTAATACATTTATTCAGATCGCAAGGGAGAGAAAAAAACTACAGGCACTCATATACCTTTGCACTTTAAAGAACGACCATTATGGATATCGGGAACAGGAATGGAAGTTGTGATATGACACGTAAAGATGAACTGGGATTGGAGATCCTTCAGAATTGCCGGACAGAACTTTATTATTATTTCCCTCATCTGGACGGTGCGTTTTCCAGTATAAGTTATAGATATGATAAAGAGGAAAGAAGCATCCGTACAGATGGAAAGTCTTTTCTATACTCAGGTGATTTTTTAGTCAGGGAGTATATCAGGGAAAGCAAGTGGGTAGTACGAGGTTATCTTCACATGCTCTTACACTGTCTTTATCTGCATCCATGGACGGACAGCCCGGAAGATCTGTTTTTATGGAATATTGCCTGTGATATCGCGGTAGAATCTGTGATAGAGAAAGAAGAGATTGAAGATCTGAAAGTATCTGTGAGTCTGCTAAGAAAACGGATATTAAAGTCCGTACAGCAGCAGTCACTGAGCGCGACCCAGATCTATCAGAAGTTACTGGAAAAAGAATATCCGGGAACGATCGAAGAACTTCAGGAAGCCTTTTCCTTTGATGATCATACGTCCTGGCAGGACGCAGATGAGAGAGAAAACAGGGAGATGAAAGCAAAATGGAATCGGATCTCTTTGTTTTCCGGAGATAGAAAAGGAAAAAGTGCGACGTATGGGGTTCATGCCGGAGACGATAGTGAAGTTCTGGATGATTTTATGAAGAGTCGCTATGATTACCGCCGTTTTCTGAAACAGTTTTCTGTGATAAGAGAAGAAGTGGAATTAGATCTGGAAAGCTTTGATTATATTTATTATCATCTGGGAATGGAACAGTATCAGGATATGCCGCTGATCGAACCTCTGGAATATAAAGAGGTAAATCGTCTGGAAGAGCTTGTCATCGCAATTGACACGTCAAGTTCCTGTACCACTCAGATCGTTCAGCAATTTCTTTCGGAAACGTATCAGATGCTCAGTCAGAAGGAGAACTTCTTCCGCAAGATGAATGTATATATCATTCAATGTGACACACATATTGAAGATGTAGTGGCGATTCATTCAGAGGAAGAATGGAAGAGGTATAGCGGGCAGATTCAGATCTATGGAAGAGGCGGGACAGACTTTCGACCGGTATTTCGATATGTAAAAGAGTTGCAGGATAAGAAAGAACTAAGGAATCTGCGGGCATTGATCTATTTTACAGATGGTGACGGAGTATTTCCGAAGGAAAAGCCGCCATATGAAACAGCATTTGTTTTTTTAAAGGAAAAGGCAAAGCTTGACTATGTGCCTTCCTGGGCACAGGTTTTGCTGATCTGATAAGAGGAAAACGTATGAACATTAAAGAAGCGAAGCTTGAGATTAGCAATACGCTGAAAGTTTATCATGAAAAGGATGAGAACGGAGATTATCTTTATCCGCTGGTGCGGCAAAGACCGATCCTTCTTATGGGTCCTCCGGGAATTGGTAAGACTGCAATCATGGAACAGATTGCAAAGGAGAATCAGGTGGGACTGGTATCCTACACAATTACGCATCATACAAGACAAAGCGCGGTAGGACTTCCAAGAATCCGTGAGAAGAGCTACGATGGAATTCAGACAAGTGTAACGGAATATACGATGAGCGAGATTATTGACTCTGTATATGCCTGTATGGAGAGAACAGGTAAACGGGAAGGAATCCTGTTTATTGATGAGATCAATTGTGCGTCTGAGACACTTGCACCTACGATGCTGCAGTTCCTGCAGAACAAAACCTTCGGAAGTCACAAAGTGCCAGAAGGCTGGATGATCGTTGCTGCAGGGAACCCACCGGAATACAATAAGTCTGTTAGGGAGTTTGATATCGTAACTTTGGACCGTGTACGAGAGATCGATATTGATGTCGATGTGGAGATTTGGCTTGAGTATGCGGCAAAAGCAAGAATACACGGGGCTATACTATCATACTTAACGCTGAAGAAGGATAAGTTTTATCTGGTTGAGAATAAAGCAGATGGAAAGTTTTTTGTAACGGCAAGAGGATGGGAAGATCTTTCAGAGCTACTGAAGAGTTATGAAAGAATGGATATGGATATATCGGAAAAACAGATGATCCAGTTTCTGCAAAAAGAATCAATTGCTCAGGATTTCTCTGATTATTATCTTCTTTATCGTAAATATGGACAGGATTATGCAGCGGAAAAGATCATTCGTGGAGAACTTGCAGGAGAACAGTTGCAGAGAAAGATTGTTCTTGCACAGAATGGGTCCTTTGAAGAACGATTTATTGTGACAGAACTGTTTTTATCCTATTTACAGAATAGCTTCCTTTCATGGGAACAAATGGAAGAAAAAAGACAACTTCTGTATCAAATGCTGATACAGTATCGGAATATATATCAGACAACGGCGTTTTCTGATTATATTCTGGACGCTGAGAAGCGTTTTCAGGTGCGTCTGGATGCTGAACTTCTTACTGGAAAAGAAGCAAAGACAGAAAAGTGGGTGCTTCGAAAACTAAGACAATATGACCTTTTCCTGAAGCAGGAACATATTTCTGATCTGCAGAAAGGATACGAACGAATCAGGGAATATTTTGAAGAAGAAGTTCAGAAACGTAAAGAAGAACAGCAACAGCAAAAAGACTGGCTGGATCATGCATTTGCATTTATAGCAGAGTGTTTTGGGGATGAACAGGAGATGCTGCTCTTTATTACACGTCTTTCAGCAGATGAAGCGACAATGCACTTTATAAGTGAACATGGAAGTGGAGCATTTTTTCAGTACAGTGAACATCTGATGTTTCGCAGAAAAAAAGATGCTTTGTTAAGTGCATGTCTGGAGGTGGAGAAGAATGATTGAAAAACTCTTACCATTTCAATTTATAAAAAGATCCCCATTCTACGGAAGTTACAGGGAGATGAATTATCTGATCACTGAGATGAAGGGAGAACTCCAGGTCTGTTACTTCGAAGGACCGTATGCATATGCGCATACACCGGAAGAGAAGAAACAGTATCGTACCTTTTCTTATGATGAAAAAGGGTATGACGAAGCACTTCAGTTTTTGAATGAAGTTTACGAAACAGGAACATATATTGTAAAACACGAATGAGAAAGGCAGGAGATTTTATCTTTAGTGAATAAAACCTCCTGCTGTTTTTGATTCAGTTTATTCTGCTACTATAACTTTTCTGACAAATGCTTCCAGTCTATCCATACCTTCTTTGATACTTTCCATGGATGCGGCATAGCACATACGCAGAAAGCCTGGTGCGAAGAATGCATCGCCGTCCATCATACCTACATGAGCTTCGGTAAGAAGAAGTTCTGATAAAACACCGGATGAGGTAATTACACGTCCTTCATAGCTTCCCCCCAGAAGTGCTTTGATATTAAACATCAGATAGAATGCACCTGTTCCCGGATTGCATGTAATGTAAGGAATCGTTTTCAGTCTTTCCAGAATGAATTCTCGTCTTCTTGCATATTCGACACGCATCTGTTCGGTACAGTCAGATTTACTTGTCAGCGCTGCAAGAGCTGCCTGCTGTGTAATGGAATTGCAGGAACCTGTAGTATGGCTCAGGCTGGACTTGATTGCATTAGCGATTTCTTTATTTGCAGCGGCATAGCCAAAACGCCATCCTGTCATGGCATGTGATTTGGAAAGACCGTTGATGATTACACAGCAATCCTTTGCTTCTTTACAGATTTCGCCAGGAGAGATGTGCCGGGCATCTTCGAAAACAAGCTTTTCATATACTTCATCTGAGATAATATAAAAATGCTTTTCGAGAGCAAGGTGAACAAGTTCTTCCAGACTTTTTCTTGTATAAACCGCACCGGTAGGATTGTTAGGGGTATTGACAAGAATCGCTTTGGTCTTATCTGTTACAGCATTTCGGATAGCATCCATATCTAACTGAAATCCATCTTCTTCACGGCAAGGAACAAACACTGGGGTTCCACCGCAAAGATTTACGATCTCTTCATAGCTGACCCATCCAGGAGTAGGAATGATTACTTCATCTCCCTCCTGACAGACTGCAAAGACAGCACTGAAAAGAGGTGGCTTTGCCCCGGTTCCGATACAGATCTCGTTCACAGAATATTCCATATGATTATCTTTACGAAGCTTATCTGCAATTGCTTTTCTTACTTCGGGGATTCCTGGTACAGGAGTATAACGGGTATGTCCAGCTCTCATGGCATTGATGGCTGCCTCCTGAATAAAAAGTGGAGTATCAAAGTCTGGTTCTCCTGCGGTAAAATCCATAATGGAGATTCCCTGTGCCTTCAGTGCTTTCGCTTTGGTAGAGAATTCCATGGTTTTTGAAGGTTTCACTTTATTTACGCGGTTTGTGATCATGTAATATGAGTCTCCTTTGGTTGATTTAGCACTTTTAACCTTTACTATAGCACAGTGGAAAAGTAAAAGGGAAGAAAAAAAGTCCGCGAAAAGCGGACTTTCGATATGAAATCATTAAGCTGGATTTACATGAATCATAACATGTTTAATATCAGGAAATTGATTCTCCACTGCTTCATGAACATTTTCTGCAATATTATGTGCTGAAACAAGGGACTGATTTCCTTCTACAGCAATCTCAACATCAAGATAGATCTTGTTACCGAACATTCTTGTGTGAAGAAGATCGATTCCAAGAACACCTTCCTGCTGACTGATAAAAGCAGCAAGTTCTTTTTCTGTCTTCTCATCGCAGGCAGTATCCAGCATCTTATCAAGTGCATCTCTTACAATGTCAACAGCAACCTTCAGGATACAGATACTGATTCCGACACTTGCTACGGCATCCAGAACAGGAAAACCTAGGATAGAGCCACCGATACCGATGAAAGAACCAACAGAGGAAAGTGCATCAGAACGATGATGCCATGCGTCTGCCATAAAAGCAGAAGACTTCAGAACGATGGCATAATGACGGGTGTACCAGAACATACCCTCCTTAACGATAATAGAAACGATAGCAGCGATTAAAGCAATCGTTCCAGGAATTTCCAGCGATTCATAGTGACCGGCAAGGATTGTTTCGATACCCTTCATACCGATACCAACACCCGTAAGTGCCAGTATTGCAGAAAGAATCAAAGAAGCGACACATTCCATACGTTCATGACCATAAGGATGCTCTTTATCAGCTTTTTTAGCGGAAAGCTTAACACCAAGAAATGCAATAAAAGTGGCGAATACATCAGAAAGAGAATGAATTGCATCGGAAATCATAGCACCGGAGTGCCCAATGATACCGGCAATCAATTTGAAGATACACAGAAGGACGTTCCCTCCGATACCCATGATAGATAGACGACGAATAATGTTTTGTTCCATAATAGATGTTCCTTTCTTTTTCATAATACTTTCTGTAAGTTACATAAAGTCGGGTCCCACAGAGCATAAAAATACTGCGGAACGAGGTACTGTCCCGCAGATTCTGATCATCTGCTGCCAATCGGCCCGGCCCTATGACCTTTTCCGGTAAGAATAATATATAGTTATCAGAAAAAGAAAAAGGTTCATCGCCTGTTCAGGTTTTGTTTTTATTTACAAATCTATGGTAACAAGAGAGCCGTAGTACTGTCAATAGGTTTTACGCAACTAATTTGCTTTAAAACAAATACATGAAAAAAGATATTAGTTGACAAACTGAACAAATAGAAATATAATACTTTTAGACGTTGAAGTGGTAGTAATATAAAGTAAAACCGTTGAAGCGGAGATCAAAGTAACAGATGCGCACACAGAGAGTCCGGGAGGCTGAGAGCCGGATTGAGATGCAGGTTGCCAAATGGACCGCTGAGGGCATGGTCAAAGGAAAAATTCTGAGTATTCCATGACGTGAGACATACGTTATTTGTCAGAGATATGTTAGTATCTTGTAAGTGCACGGCTTAGCTGTGAAAGAAGGTGGCACCACGGGAAAGATTACCCGCCCTTAACAGAACTCTACAGTTCTGTTAAGGGCTTTTTTGTCGTTAATATCAATATTATTGGAGGAAGTAGAGATGTACCCATCGTTAGAAGAAGTGAAACAGATTGCTTCGCAGGGCGATTATAAAAGAATTCCGGTAAGTATGGAACTATTTGCAGACCGTTATACGACGGTAGAAGTGATGCGTACACTGCGTGCAGCAAGTAAACATGTTTTCCTGCTGGAAAGTGCTGAGAATAATCAGAAATGGGGCAGATATTCTATTCTTGGCTATGAACCGATTCTGGAACTTACCTGTCTGGATGGAAAACTCAGAATAAGAACAGAGGATGGCGCATTTCCGGATAAAAAGGAATCATTTTTAAAAGAAGAATACTCAGAAGTGGAACATCCGGGAGAACTGATCCGAAAGATCCTTGCAGAGTATAAAAGTCCGAAGATAAAAGGCATGCCGCCATTTACCGGTGGAATGGTAGGTTATTTTTCCTATGATTATCTGAAATATGCAGAACCGGTATTGAAAAAAGAATTATCAGGAACAGACGAATTCAGAGATGTAGATCTTATGCTGTTTACCAAAGCGCTTGTCTTTGATCATTATCGTCAGAAACTGGTACTGATCGCAGGAGTTGATACCGATAATATCGAAGAATCCTATGAGGCTGCAAGAAAAGAACTTCTGGATATCAAACAGCTCCTTAACAGCGGAGCCAAGGCAGTATTCAAGCCGATCCGTTTAAAAGAAGATATGAAACCAGAGTTCTCAAAAGAACGATTCACGGAGATGATCGCAAAGGCAAAGCATTATATTCATGAAGGTGATATCTTCCAGGTAGTATTATCAAATCCTCAGACAGCAAAGGCACAGGGAAGTCTATTTGATACCTATCGTGTCCTTCGAACAAGCAATCCATCACCGTATATGTTCTATTTCTCTAGTGATGATGTAGAGATTGCAGGAGCATCACCGGAGACACTCGTAAAGCTCGAGGACGGAAAGCTCTTTACTTTCCCTCTCGCTGGCACAAGACCAAGAGGTACAACAGAGGAAGAGGATATCGCACTGGAAGAAGAACTTCTTCAGGATCAGAAGGAACTGGCAGAGCACAACATGCTGGTTGACCTTGGAAGAAATGATATCGGAAGGATCAGCAAACTGGGAACAGTAAAGGTGGAAGATTACCGATCTATCTTAAGATATAGCTGCGTTATGCATATCGGATCCACTGTTACAGGCCAGATTCGGGATGATAAAGATGCAGTTGATGCAGTAGATTCCATTCTTCCTGCAGGAACCTTATCCGGAGCACCGAAGATCAGAGCCTGTCAGATCATCCAGGAACTGGAAGGCAGAAAGCGCGGAATCTATGGCGGTGCAGTTGGATATCTGGACTTTACAGGGAATCTCGATACCTGTATTGGAATCAGACTGGCTTACATGAAAAATGGTACGGTATGTGTTCAGTCAGGCGCAGGAATCGTAGCAGATTCTGTTCCGGAAAATGAATTCATGGAATGCTGCAACAAAGCAAGAGCGGTTGTGAATGCAATAAAGATCGCACAGGAGGGATTGGACGAATGATACTGATCATTGATAATTACGACAGCTTCTCCTATAACCTGGTACAGTTCATTGGAAGTTACAGAGAAGATATGAAGGTTATCCGAAACGATGAACTGACTATACAGGAGATAGAAGTATTAAAACCGGAGGCAATCGTAATCTCTCCGGGACCTGGAAAGCCATCAGAAGCAGGAGTCTGCATAGAGGCAATCCGATATTTTGCAGGAAAGGTACCGATCCTTGGAGTATGCTTAGGACATCAGGCGATCTGTGAAGCATTTGGCGGTGTAGTATCTTATGCAAAAGAACTGATGCATGGAAAGACATCTCTTGCGGATATCCTGACGGATACACCGATGTTTAAAGGAATATCAAGCCCTATGCAGGTGGCAAGATATCACTCACTGGCAGCTCTTGAGGATACGCTCCCAAAAGAATTAAAAGTAACCGTTCGTACAGAGGACGGAGAGATCATGGCGGTAGAACATGAAAAATATCCGGTATATGGAGTACAGTTCCATCCGGAATCTGTCATGACACCAGAAGGAATGAAAATGATCGGGAACTTTATCTCGATCGTTGAAAAATACAACATAGAAACAGGAAGGACGAAAAAAATGATTAAAGAAGCGATTATTGCATTATCAAAGAAACAGGATTTAACATACGAACAGGCAGAACAGGTAATGGATGAGATCATGAGTGGAAATGCCACACCGATCCAGATGTCAGCTTACCTTACAGCACTTGCATTAAAGGGTGAAACAATCGATGAGATCACAGCATCTGCAGCAGGTATGAGAGCACACGGAACAAAGCTTCTCCACAACATGGATGTACTGGAGATCGTAGGAACAGGGGGAGACGGATCCAATTCCTTCAACATTTCCACAACATCTGCAATGGTTATTGCAGCAGGCGGTGTACCGGTAGCAAAACACGGTAACAGAGCAGCATCTTCAAAGAGTGGTGCAGCAGATGTTCTGGAATCTCTGGGTGTAAAGATCACGATCGAACCGGAACAGAGTTTAAAATTATTAGAAAACATCAATATCTGTTTCCTGTTTGCACAGAAATATCATACAGCTATGAAGTATGTAGCGCCTGTTCGTAAAGAACTAGGAATTCGTACCGTATTTAATATCCTTGGCCCTCTTTCCAATCCGGCAGGTGCCAATATGGAACTGATGGGTGTATACGAAGAAGAACTCGTAGAACCACTGGCACAGGTTATGGCAAATCTTGGTGTAAAACGTGGCATGGTTGTATATGGAAAGGAAAAACTGGATGAGATTTCAGCTTGTGGTCCAACAACAGTATGTGAGATCAGAAATGGATGGTTCCATTCTTTCGAGATTACACCAGAACAGTTCGGCTATACAAGAGGAGAAGCATCAGAACTTCTTGGTGGAACACCTGCAGAAAATGCAGAGATCACAAAAGCAATCCTGAATGGTACAGAACGTGGAACAAAGCGTAATGCAGTATGCCTGAATGCCGGTGCAGCACTTTACATTGCTGGAAAAGCAGAAACAATGGAAGCCGGTGTAAGAATGGCAGAAAGTCTGATCGACAGCGGAGCAGCATATAAGAAGATGGAAGAATTCATTGCAATGAGTAATGAGTAAATAGTTGGAGTAAGAACATGAATATTCTTGATGAGATAGCTGCCAGAACCAGAGTACGTACAGAGGAAGAAAAACAGCTCCTTCCTCTTTCGGAAGTAAGAAAGATGGCAGAAGAAAAAGCAAAGGCAGAAGGAACATTTCTTTATCCGTTTCAGAAGGCACTTGCTAAGGATGGGATATCCTTTATCTGTGAGGTAAAGAAGGCGTCACCTTCCAAGGGAATCATTGCAGAAGAATTCCCATATCTGGACATTGCAGTAGAGTATGAAAATGCAGGGGCATCGGCAATCTCATGCCTGACAGAACCGTTCTGGTTTTTTGGAAAAGATGCATACCTGAAAGAAATCACAGACCGCGTGAAGATTCCGGTTCTCAGAAAAGATTTCACCATTGATGAGTACATGATTTACCAGGCAAAAAATCTTGGAGCATCCGCAATTCTGCTGATCTGTGCTATACTGGATGATGAACAGCTGAAAAGCTGGAATCAGCTGGCAGCAGAACTTGGAATGTCAGCTCTTGTTGAGGCGCATACAGAGGAAGAAATTGAAAGAGCATTAAAAGCAGATGCGAAGATCCTTGGGGTGAATAACCGCAACCTCAAGAACTTTACGGTAGATGTTACACAGAGCAGAAAGCTTCGTGAAATGGTGCCGGAGGAGGTACTGTTTGTATCGGAAAGTGGTATTAAAACATCGGAAGATATCCGTTTGTTGCGTGAAAATGGAACGGATGCAGTTCTGATCGGAGAGACTTTGATGCGTGCAAAAGATAAAAAAGCGATGTTAAAGAGCTTAAGTGGAGAGTAAGGAGAAAGACTATGAGCGTTGGAAGATTTGGAGTACATGGCGGACAATATATTCCAGAGACACTGATGAATGCAGTAATCGAACTGGAACAGGCCTATAACCATTATAAGAATGACCCTGAATTTCAGGCAGAATTATCACAGCTGTTCAATGATTATGCAGGCAGACCATCCAGACTGTATTATGCAGAGAGAATGACGAAGGATCTTGGCGGTGCAAAGATCTATCTTAAGCGTGAGGACCTGAACCACACAGGAGCCCACAAGATCAACAATGTACTTGGTCAGGCACTTCTGGCAAAGAAGATGGGAAAGACAAGATTGATTGCTGAGACAGGCGCAGGACAGCACGGTGTTGCAACGGCAACAGCAGCAGCACTTCTTGGCATGGAATGTGTTGTATATATGGGAGAAGAAGATACAAAGAGACAGGCACTGAATGTTTATCGTATGAAGCTTCTTGGAACAACTGTTATTCCGGTTAAGACAGGAACAGCTACCTTAAAGGATGCTGTATCAGAAGCATTCCGTGAATGGACTAACCGTATCGATGATACCCATTATTGTCTTGGTTCTGTTATGGGACCACATCCATTCCCGACGATCGTACGTGATTTCCAGGCAGTGATATCAAAAGAAATCAAGGAACAGATGCTTGAAAAAGAAGGCAGACTTCCGGATGCAGTGCTTGCATGCGTAGGCGGTGGTTCTAATGCTATTGGAGCATTCTATAACTTTATTGAAGATGAAGGCGTAAGACTGATCGGATGTGAAGCGGCAGGTCGTGGTGTGAATACAGCAGAGACAGCAGCAACGATCGCAACAGGTCGTCTGGGTATCTTCCATGGAATGAAGTCTTACTTCTGTCAGGATGAATATGGACAGATTGCACCTGTATATTCTATTTCAGCAGGACTGGATTATCCTGGTATCGGTCCGGAACATGCTTACCTCTATGATTCCGGAAGAGCAGAATATGTACCGGTAACAGATGATGAAGCAGTAGAAGCTTTTGAATACCTTGCAAAGATGGAAGGTATTATTCCTGCAATTGAAAGTGCACACGCTGTAGCACATGCAAAGAAGCTTGCACCAACAATGGGTAAGGACCAGATCATTGTTATCAACATCTCAGGACGAGGAGATAAGGACTGTGCAGCAATTGCCAGATACAGAGGGGAGGATATCTATGAGTAACATTAAGAAAGCATTCGAGAATGGAAAAGCATTTATCCCATTTATCACCTGCGGTGATCCATCCCTGGAGATAACAGAACAGCTTGTATATGCAGCAGAAGAAGCAGGCGCAGATCTGATCGAGCTTGGTATTCCATTTTCAGATCCGACAGCAGAAGGACCAGTAATACAGGGCGCCAATATCCGTGCGCTTTCCGGCGGCGTTACTACAGATAAGATCTTTGATATGGTCATCAGAATCCGAAAGAATACAAGCATCCCACTTGTTTTTATGACATATGCCAATGTTGTTTATTCCTATGGAACAGACCGATTCCTTCAGAAAGCTGCAGAGATCGGTATGGATGGTCTCATTCTTCCGGATGTGCCATTTGAAGAAAAAGAAGAATTTTCCGTACCATGTAAAAAGTACGGTCTGGATCTGATTTCTCTTATTGCACCGACATCACAGGAACGTATCAGCAAGATCGCAAGCGATGCAGACGGTTTTGTTTATTGTGTATCTTCCCTTGGTGTTACCGGTGTAAGAAGTGAGATCACTACCGATATCGGAGCTATGGTAAAGCTTGTAAAGGCTGCAAAAGATATCCCATGTGCAGTAGGCTTTGGTATCTCAAAACCGGAACAGGCTGCAAAGATGGCAGGACTTTCCGATGGAGCAATCGTAGGAAGTGCTATCGTGAAGTTATGTGGACAGTATAAAGAAGAGTGCGTACCTTACGTAAAAGAGTATATTAAATCCATGAAAGATGCTATTAGATAAAATATACTTGTTTAAAATGACGATTCGTTATATAGTATATAATATAAAAGTATGCGAAATACATAATAAATTACACACAAAAAGGAGAATTACAATGAGCATCAGAGAGGATATTTTAAATGCAAAAACCGCACTCGGTATTGAGTTTGGTTCTACACGAATTAAAGCTGTTCTGGTTGATTCAGAGAATAAGCCAATTGCATCAGGAAGTCATGAATGGGAGAACAGACTGGACAAGGGTCTTTGGACATATACTCTGGAAGATATCTGGACAGGTCTTCAGGATGCATATGCAGATATGGCAGCAGACGTTAAGAAGCAGTATGATGTTGTTCTTACTGATATCGGAGCAATCGGTTTCTCTGCTATGATGCATGGATATATGGCATTTAACAAGGATGATGAGCTTCTTGTTCCATTCCGTACATGGAGAAATACCAACACAGCTGAAGCAGCAAAGATTCTTTCAAAAGAGTTCAACTATAACGTACCTATCAGATGGAGTATTTCACACCTCTATCAGTGTATCTTAGATGGTGATGAGCATGTAAAGGATGTTACTTATGTAGCAACACTTGCAGCTTACATTCACTGGCAGTTAACAGGCGAGAAGAAGCTTGGTATCGGTGATGCATCTGGTATGTTCCCAATGGACTACAGCACAAAAGATTACGATGCTAAGATGATCGCAAGATTTGATGAATTAGTAGCAGATAAGAACTTTGCATGGAAGGTAAAAGACGTTCTTCCAGAAGTAGTATGTGCAGGCGAAGTTGCTGGTATCTTAACAGAAGAAGGTGCTAAGAAGCTTGACGTTTCCGGTAACCTGAAAGCTGGTATTCCAATCTGTCCTGCAGAAGGTGATGCTGGTACAGGTATGGCAGCAACTAACGCAGTAAGACAGCGTACAGGTAATGTATCTGCTGGTACATCTATCTTCCTTATGGCAGTTCTTGAAAAAGACCTTTCTAAGCCTTATGAAGAACTTGATATGGTTGCAACACCAGATGGTTCTCTTGTAGCTATGGTACACTGCAACAACTGTACATCAGACCTGAATGCATGGGTAGGTGTATTCCGTGAATTCATGGAAGCTATGGGTATGGAAGTTAACATGGGTGCATTATTCGGAACACTGTTTAACAGCGCTATGTCAGCAGATAAGGATTGCGGCGGAGTTATCGCTTACAACTACTTCTCAGGTGAACCTATCACAGGTCTTGAAGAAGGTCGTCCATTACTTGTTCGTACACCAAACGCTAAGTTCAGCCTTGCAAACTTCATGAGAGCAAACCTTTACTCTACAGTAGCAGCACTTAAGGTTGGTATGGATATCCTCACAGAACAGGAAAATGTAACACTTGACAGATTGATGGGACATGGTGGTCTCTTCAAGACTCCAGGTGTTGGACAGAGCATCATGGCAGCAAGCATGAATGTTCCTGTAACAGTTATGGAAACAGCAGGTGAAGGTGGAGCATGGGGTATTGCACTTCTCGCTTCTTATATGAAGAATAAGGCAGAAGGTGAAACACTTCCAGATTGGCTTGATTCAAAGGTATTTGCAGGTCAGGAAGGTTCTACAATGGCTCCGGATCCAGCAGATGTTGCAGGTTTTGTTGATTTCATGAAGGTATATCTTGAAGCTCTGGAAACAGAAAAAGTTGCTGTTAAGACAATTAAAGTTAACAGCTAATATCAGGAAATCAGGAAAAGAGGTTATTGAAAATGCTTGAAGAATTAAAGAAACGCGTATATGAAGCGAACATGCTTCTTCCAAAGTATGGTCTTGTAACATTTACATGGGGTAATGTAAGTGAGATCGATAGAGAGACAGGTATCTTTGCTATCAAACCAAGTGGAGTTGATTATGACCAGCTTACACCAGATGATATGGTACTGATTGATCTGAATGGCAACAAGGTAGAAGGAAAGTACAATCCATCTTCTGATACAGATACACATCTGGAACTTTACAAGGCTTTTCCAACAATTGGCGGCGTGGTTCATACACATTCTCCATGGGCAACAAGCTGGGCACAGGCAGGAAGATCAATTCCATGTTATGGAACAACTCAGGCAGACTATATGTATGGTGAGATTCCATGTGCGCGTTGTCTGGTAGGTTACGAGTTTGACAACTATGAGACAAATACAGGAAAACTGATCGTTGATGTCTTCAAAGACAGAGATTATGAAGCAGTACCTGCAGTTCTTTGCAAGAATCATGGACCATTTACCTGGGGTAAAGACGGACATGAAGCTGTTCACAATGCAGTAGTTCTGGAAGAAGTAGCTAAGATGGCAGCTTATACAGAACAGATCAATCCAGAAGTAAAACCTGCTCCACAGGATCTTCAGGATAAGCATTATTTCCGCAAACATGGTGCAAACGCATATTACGGACAGGGTAAATAAATGTTAAAAGTATTTTTAGTCGAAGACGAAGTTGTTATGAGAAACGGAATAAAGAAGAATATTCCGTGGGAACAAGAAGGATTCGAATTTGTAGGAGAGGCCAGCGACGGAGAGCTGGCCTATCCTCTTATTATGAGGGAAAAACCGGACATCCTGATTACAGATATCAAGATGCCGTTTATGGATGGTCTTGAGCTGAGCAGTCTCGTGAAAAAGGAATTGCCTCAGATCAAGATTATTATTTTAAGTGGATATAATGAATTTGATTATGCAAAGACTGCAATTCAGATCGGTGTAACGGATTATCTCCTGAAGCCGATCAGTTCACAAAAGCTTCTGGAAGCGGTGAAAAAGGTTGCAGATATGATATATAAGGAACAGGATCAGGTAGAACTTCTTGCCCGTTATGAAAAAGATATGGAAGAGAATCTCTTCCAGGAGAAGCATAAGCTTTGGAGTGAACTTGCTTCGAATCGAATCTCGACAGAAGAACTTCTGGAACACGGAAAGAGACTCGGAATCGATTTCAGAGCGTCCGCATATAATATTTTTCTCTTTAAACTCATGCAGGGCGGGAATGCAGTTGCCAGCTCTGATGAACTGAACAAAGCTTCGGAAGAAGTACTTATCATGTCGTCCCAGTGGTACAATATTCTGACATTTGACAGAAGTCCGGAAGGATGGGCATTTCTTGTAAAAGGTGATGACAGAGGAGATGTACTGAAACGTCTCCTGAAAGCACAGGCTTGTCTCCTGGAACTGATCAGAAAGTATCCGACAGTAGAATACTTTGGTGGTATCGGACTGACAGTAGACTCTCTTTCCAATATACAGATTTCTTATAAAGAGGCGGCAAAAGCCTTTTCCAGCAGATTCTTTACAGAGGCGAATCAGATCATCTCTGCAGAAGAAGTGGTAGGAAGTATGAGGCAAAAGAATCAGAAGATCGACCTTAGTACCATGCAGCATAAGAAGAATCAGCATGAACTGGTAGAACGTTTCTTTAAGAATGGTACTGTCGAAGAGGTGGATGATTTCATCGATGATCTGTTTGAAGATATTGGTGAGAATAATATGAAGTCACTCTTATTCAGACAGTACATTACCATGGATCTGTTTTTCACAGCTACAGACTTTTTACAGAGTATGGACTTAAGTGCAGATGATCTTCCGGAAGATTGCAGGGATATAACGACAATTGTTGGACAATCCGGCATAGATGGATATCTGAAAAGACAGATTGGAAAGATGTTCTCTGAGACAATGAGATTAAGAGATGGCAACTCGAGAAAACGTTATAGTGAACTTATCGAAGAAGCTACCAGATTTATCAATGAGAATTTCAGCCTTGATGATATGTCTTTGAATAAGGTTGCGGCTCAGGTGAATATCTCGCCAAGTTACTTCAGCACCATCTTCAGTACAGAGATGGACAAGACATTTGTGGAGTATCTTACCGAAGTTCGTATGGAACGCGCAAAGGAACTGCTGATGTGTACCAGTCAGAGAACTGCCGAGATTGGATACTCAGTTGGGTATAAAGATTCCCATTACTTTAGTTATATCTTTAAAAAAGTAGTGGGTTGTACACCGAAGGAATTCCGTAATCGAAGGAAAGAAACAGGGTTATGAGACAAACGAATGTGATTTCTATTAAACGGCGGCTGCGAAGACTACTTCTGGTATGCTTCATTCCGCTGACAACGATGCTTGTGCTCAGCCTTTTCCTGACAATGTTCATTGCAGTTCAGTATGATAAGATCGTTTCGAATATCACCAGGGTGAACGCCTATAACATATCCTTTAAAGAGGATCTGGATTATATCATGTACATCGTTACCGTGAATTCAGACAGAGCTCCTCTTCTTGTGGATACTGAACAGCCACATCGCATGATAAGTTCTGCAAGAGAGACTTTTACAGAACTGCAGAAAGAGACGAAATCAGCGGAAAAGAAAAGAATGTTAAGAGGTATCCTTAAGAATCTTGATACGTTGGAACGTCATGTTTCTCAGACTGAGTCAACGGCCAATGTTGTTGGAATGTATGATGACAATATGTCCCGTCTGGAACTGGATATCCGTATCCTGACAGAACTGATTCAGGAAGATATCCAGTCCTTTATATCTGAAGAAGTGCGTGACCTAGATGAACTGAAGTCGAATCTTGAGAATGGTGTTCGTATTACACTGTTCCTGAGTGTCTTGCTCGTTGGAACGATTCTGGCATTTGCCATCACCTTTAGCCGAAGGATCATGAATAATATAACTGCAGGAATCGATAAGATTCAGCTGGTTACGAGAAAAGCGGGAAAGGGAGATTTCAGTGCAAGGATCGATGTGGAAACCATGGATGAAGAGCTTGCTGAACTTGGAGTAGGTTACAACCACATGGTTCAGAGACTGGATGCACTGGTGCAGGACATTAAAAGTGAGCAGCTGAATCTGCGAATGACAGAACAAAAGCTTTTACAGGCACAGATCAATCCGCATTTTCTCTATAATACACTGGATAATATCATGTGGCTGGCAGAATCAGGGGAGAATGAATCGGTTATTATGATGGTTTCTTCTTTGTCTGATTTTTTCCGTACTACACTTAGTAAAGGTCGCGATTACATTACGATTGAGGAAGAAGAATCTCATATCCGAAGTTATCTGCAGATTCAGCAGTTCCGTTATCAGGATATCCTGAAATATGAGATTAACATTCCATCTGAATTATATCATTATCAGACGCTGAAGCTTACGTTGCAGCCACTTGTTGAGAATGCATTGTATCATGGCATTAAGAATAAGCGCGGAATGGGACAGATTAAGGTTTATGGGCGAAAAGAAGGTGACGTAATCTATCTGTCTGTAGAAGATAATGGAATTGGCATGAAACCGGAACGCCTCGAAGAAGTGAAGCGTGGAATGCGGCAGGAACAGGAAAAGCTGAACAGCTTTGGATTATATAATGTACTGCAGAGAATCAGACTGAATTATGGAGAAGAGTATGGCATCGATATCGACAGCGCCTATGGAGAAGGAACCATAATTACAGTTAGAATTCCGGCGCAGGAAGCGGTAATAGAAAAATAATCGACATATTCCACATATATTTATAAAAAATCACACCTTTTTTATAAAATATTCCGTATAAGTTCGGGTTTTAGTCTGATAAAATAGAATCATCAAGAAATGGTAGTGAAGCCATTCTATTTAACAAGGAGGAAAATTAAAATGAAAAAAGTATTAGTACTTGCAGCAGTTGGCGCAACAATGTTCGCAATCAATGCATCTGCAGAGGAAGATTTAATCACAGTTGGTTATGCACAGGTTGGTGCTGAATCTGACTGGAGAACAGCTAACACCGAATCTTTCAAATCTACTTTCACAGAAGAAAACGGTTACAAGCTGATCTTTGATGATGCTCAGCAGAAACAGGAAAACCAGATCAAAGCTATCAGAAGCTTTATCCAGCAGGAAGTTGACTACATCGTAGTTGCACCTGTAGTTGAAACAGGTTGGGAAACAGTTCTTCAGGAAGCAGCAGAAGCTGGTATCCCTGTTATCCTTTCTGACCGTATGATGGATCTTGCTGATGATTCTCTTTACACATGCTGGGTAGGTGGAAACTTCGTTAAAGAAGGTAACACATGTGCTAACTGGCTCGTTGATAAATTCGGTGATGCTGATGAAGTTAACTGTGTAACAATTCAGGGTACAATCGGTGCTTCTGCTCAGATCGGACGTACAGATGGTGTTGCTGAGATCTTAGATCAGCACGAAAACTTCAAGATGCTTGACCGTCAGTCTGGTGAATTTACACAGGCTAAAGGACAGGAAGTTATGGAATCATTCCTGAAATCTTACGATGATATCGATGTTGTTATCTGTGAAAACGATAACGAAGCATTCGGTGCTATCGATGCTATCAAAGCTGCTGGTAAGACATGTGGACCAGAAGGCGAAATCTGTGTAGTATCTTTCGACTCTGTTAAGGCTGCTTTCGAAGCTATGATCGCTGGTGATCTTAATGCAACATTCGAATGTAACCCACTTCACGGACCACGTGTAGCTGAAATTATCCAGAAGCTTGAAGCTGGTGAAGAAGTTGATAAGATTCAGTACGTAGATGAAGGTGCTTTCGATACAACTATGGATCTTGAAGCTATCCTTGCAGAACGTCTCTACTAATTAGAATTCACGATAGTGAACTGTAATTAAAGACAATTATTAGATGAAAATTTGGGGGCCAGGAGCCTTGAGCTCCTGCCCCTTTTCTTTGTATATTGGAATGGGAGGTGTCTTATGGAGCAGAATATTGTGCTCACTATGAGAGACATCAGTAAGAATTTCCCAGGTGTTAAAGCACTTCAGCATGTTGATTTTACTTTAAGAAAAGGTGAGATCCATGCGCTTATGGGAGAGAATGGTGCCGGTAAGTCAACACTTATCAAGGTACTCACTGGTGTAGAGGAATTCGAGAGCGGTGAGATCCGCATCGAAGGAAAAGATGGTGCCATTATCAACCGTTCACCTCAGGAAGCACAGATCAATGGTATCAGTACTGTGTATCAGGAAGTTAATCTTTGTCCGAATCTTTCTGTTGCAGAGAATCTGTACATTGGCCGTGAACCTAAGAAGGCGGGACTGATCGACTGGAGAACCATGCGAAAGAATGCGAAAGAATTGCTTAAGAGCCTGGATATCGATATCGATGTTTCTGTTGCTGTTGAAAACTATTCAATCGCTATTCAGCAGATGCTTGCAATTGCACGTGCAGTTGATATGGATTCAAAGGTATTGATCCTTGACGAACCGACATCATCTCTGGATGATGGTGAAGTAGAAAAGCTCTTTACCTTGATGAGAAAGTTAAGAGCACAGGGAGTTGGTATTATTTTCGTTACTCATTTCCTGGAACAGGTATATGCAGTCTGTGACAGAATCACTGTTCTTAGAAACGGTGAACTTGTTGGTGAATATGCGATTGCAGATCTTCCAAGAGTTAAGCTGGTAGCAGCAATGATGGGTAAGGATTTTGATGATCTTGCTTCTATTAAGACTGAGGGTGCAGCTGATAAGCTCAGCGGTGAGAAGGTTATTTCAGCAAAACAGCTTGGTCATAAAGGAACGATCAAGCCATTTGACCTTGATATTCACAAAGGTGAAGTTATTGGTCTTACCGGTCTTCTTGGATCCGGACGTTCGGAACTTGCAAGAAGTATCTATGGTGCAGATAAGCCAGATGCAGGCGAGCTTTACATGAATGGCAAGAAACTTCAGGTTAATCAGCCAATCGATGCAATGATGGCAGGTATGGGATATCTTCCTGAGAACAGAAAAGCCGAAGGTATCATCGCAGATCTTTCTGTAAGAGAGAATATTATGATCGCACTGCAGGCAAAGACAGGCATGTTCAAGTTATTCAGCAGAAAAGAGCAGGAAGAATTTACAGATAAGTATATCGATGTTCTTCAGATCAAGACTGCTGACAGAGAGACTCCGATCAAGCAGCTCTCCGGTGGTAACCAGCAGAAGGTTATCCTGGGTAGATGGCTTCTGACGAATCCGGATTTCCTGATTCTGGATGAGCCGACTCGTGGTATCGATATCGGTACTAAGACAGAGATTCAGAAGTTAGTACTTCAGCTTGCAGACGAAGGTAAGACAGTTATGTTCATTTCTTCTGAGATAGAAGAGATGATCCGTACCTGCAGCCGTATGGCAGTTCTTCGTGATGGAGAGAAGGTTGGAGAACTGACAGAAGATCAGCTGGATCAGAATTCCATCATGAAAGCAATCGCAGGAGGTGGAAATTAATGGATGCAGTAAAGAAACTTACAAGTAAAAGATTATTTATGCCAGTCTTCTGTCTGGCAATCATGTTTATCGTAGCTGTTATCATCAGCCCGGACTTTTTCAAGATCACAGTTCAGAATGGCGTATTATATGGTCGTATTATCGACGTATGTAACCGTGGTAGTGAGGTCGTTATCCTTGCAATCGGTATGACACTTGTTGTTGCTGCTTCTGCAGGTACAGATATCTCTGTTGGCGCGGTTATGGCAGTAGTAGCAGCTGTTACCTGTTCCTTCGTAGCAGGTGGACAGCAGAGTGTTACAGAATATATCAACAACCCATTCCTTGGTGTTATCCTTGGTATCGCAGTTGGTATTCTCTGTGGATGCTTTAATGGTTTTCTTGTTGCAAAGATGAAGATTCAGCCTATGGTTGCAACTCTGATCCTTTTTACAGCAGGTCGTGGTATTGCACAGCTTCTTACAGATGGACAGATTACTTATGTCCGTGTAGAAAGCTTTAAGAAACTGGGCTCCAGTATCCCGGGTGTTCCAATTCCGACTTCTGTATTTATTACGATCCTGATGGTTGTGCTTACTATGATCGTTATCAAGAAGACAGCGCTTGGAATGTATATTGAAGCAGTAGGTATCAACTCAGCTGCTTCCAGACTTGTTGGTTTGAATTCTACTATGATTATCTGGATGGTATATGCATTCTGTGGTTTCTGTGCAAGTATTGCCGGTCTGATCAACTGTTCACGTATCTACTCAGCAGATGCCAATAATATCGGTCTGAACCTGGAACTGGATGCCATCCTTGCAGTTGCACTTGGCGGTAACTCCCTTGGTGGTGGTAAGTTCTCTCTTCTTGGTTCTGTTATCGGTGCTTATACGATTCAGACTCTGACAACAACACTTTACGCAGTATCTGTAAGTGCTGACCAGATTCCGGTTTATAAGGCAATCGTAGTAGTTATTATCGTTTCATTACAGTCACCAGAATTAGGTAAGATGGTTCGCCGTCTGACCGGAAAGAATTAAAGGAGGGGTATCATGAAAAAACAAGGACGTAAACTCGATGGTAATTCCTTCCTCTTAATGATCACCATTGTTCTCTTCTTCGTAATGTATGGCATTGGTATCGTAGTTTTTGGTGGACAGGGATTTGCAAAGACACAGAACTTCTTAAATCTGTTTATTTCTAATGCGGGTCTGATCGTTATTTCCGCAGGTATGACGATCGTAATGATTACAGGTGGTATCGATATTTCTGTAGGTTCCATGGTTGCTATGGTCTGCATGATGCTGGCATGGTTCATGGAAAGAGCAGGAATGGGCGCAGTTGCTGCAACAGCAATTGTTCTTATTACCGGTATCGTATTCGGTTTTGTTCAGGGATGGCTTGTAGCTTACCTGAAGATCCAGCCATTTATCGTAACTCTTGCAGGTATGTTCTTTGCAAGAGGTATGACAGCTATCATCAGTAAGGATATGATCAGTATTACGAATGAGACATATCTGAAATGGGCACAGTTCAAGATATACTTCCCATTTGGTGGTTATGTAAACAAAAAAGGTATGCTGATCAAACCATATATCTACCCAAGCGTTGTGATTGCTATTCTGGTTTTGATCATCGTCTTCATCGTTTTGAAATACACCAAGTTCGGACGTAGTATCTATGCTGTAGGTGGTAATGAGCAGTCAGCTCTTATGATGGGTCTGAATGTTAAGAAGACGAAGCTCTACGCTTATATTCTTGATGGTTTTCTTGCAAGCCTTGGTGGCTTCCTCTTCTGTCTGAATACTTGTGCAGGTTTCGTTGAACAGGCAAAAGGTCTCGAGATGGATGCAATCGCTTCCTCCGTTATCGGTGGAACACTGCTGACCGGTGGTGTTGGTAATGTATTCGGAAGTCTCTTCGGTGTTATGATCAAAGGTACTATCGAAGCATTCATCACATTCCAGGGAACACTTTCATCCTGGTGGACACGTATCACGATCGCAGCAATGCTTTGCTTCTTCATCGTACTTCAGAGTATCTTCGCAAGAGCAAAAGAAAAGAAATAATTATATAAATGAATGGGTCGCCTCTGGCGGCCTATTCTTATGTAAAAAACGAATTATAATGTCGGATATCTTTAATTTGCTATCATGAAATGGTTATGGTATTATATTTGCGTTGAGAGATTAGGTGTTTCAGCTGTAAATGGAGAGCACAGCTGATAGAAAAGGAGATATGAAAATGAGTAAAGTAAGAATCGGTATCGTTGGATATGGTAATATCGGACGCGGTGTAGAAGCTGCCATCAGACAGAATCCGGACTGTGAACTTGCAGGCGTATTCACAAGACGTGCACCAGAAAGCCTTAAGATTGCTACAGAAGGCGTTAATGTATATTCTGTTGATGAGATGGAAGCTCACAAGGATGAGATCGATGTATGTATCATCTGTGGTGGTAGTGCAACAGATCTTCCAAAGCAGACACCGGAATATGTTAAGTATTTCAACGTTGTAGATAGTTTTGATACACATGCGAACATTCCTTCCCATTTTGCTAATGTTGATGCAGCTGCAAAGGAAGCTGGTCATGTTGGTATCATCTCAGTTGGCTGGGATCCAGGTATGTTCTCTATCAATCGTCTCTATGGTAATATCATTCTTCCGGAAGGTAAGGATTACACATTCTGGGGACGTGGTGTAAGCCAGGGTCATTCAGATGCCATCAGACGTGTTGAAGGTGTTCAGGATGCAAGACAGTACACAGTACCTGTACCAGAAGCAGTGAATGCAGTACGTAATGGAGAGAATCCAGAACTTACTACAAGACAGAAACATACAAGAGAATGCTACGTAGTAGCAAAAGAAGGCGCTGATCTTAAGAAGATTGAAGAAGAGATCGTAAATATGCCTAACTACTTCTCTGATTATGATACAACAGTTACTTTCATCTCACAGGAAGAACTTGATAAGAACCATAAGGGAATTCCACACGGTGGATTCGTAATCCGCAGCGGTGAGACAGCTAACGGTGACAAACATATCATTGAATACAGCCTGAAGCTTGATTCTAACCCAGCATTCACATCATCCGTACTTGTTGCATACGCAAGAGCAGCAAAGCGTATGGCAGAAGAAGGTATGAAGGGATGTAAGACAGTATTTGATGTAGCACCTTCTTATCTTACAGCAATGAGTGGCGAAGAGATCAGAGCACACTTACTGTAAGAAGTTTTCGATTATAAAAAATATGTAGAAAAGGACCTGTTTTGTGGATACTGGATATCCGTGGGGCGGGTCTTTTTATTATAGAAATGCTTCTAAATTTAAAAAAATACTTGACTATCAATACAAAAATGTATATACTAACAGAGTGGACGATGAAATGTCCTGAAACTTTGTGGGGTCTTAGCTCAGCTGGGAGAGCATCTGCCTTACAAGCAGAGGGTCACAGGTTCGAGCCCTGTAGGCCCCACTCATTTTAATAATATATGGCGGAATAGCTCAGTTGGCCAGAGCACACGGTTCATACCCGTGGTGTCGAGAGTTCGAATCTCCCTTCCGCTACTAAGAACCTCGGAACATTGTTTTCGAGGTTTTTCTTTTGAGTATATAAAGGAGTGATACTATGAGAAAATATTTATTACTGGTTGCTTTGGTACTTGCGTGTTCTTTCACAGGATGTAAGAAACAGGAAGTTACAGAGGGCATGGAACCGGATGGAATTATTCAGGAAACAGATGTAATTACAGATGCACCGGAAGAATTGCTTGTTGAGACAGAGATTCTGGAAGAGAATGAAACCATTATCATGGATGAAGAGATGATTACCGGTGAAGATAATGGTGTCGTTGTAGCTGAAGAAGAATAGAGGAAGAACATATGCGAGTTGGAATGGGATATGATGTACATAAGCTTGTTGAAGGTCGCAAGCTGATTTTAGGAGGAGTAGAGATTCCTTATGAGAAAGGTCTTTTAGGACATTCAGATGCGGATGTACTGCTTCATGCAATTATGGATGCACTTCTTGGAGCAGCTGCACTTGGTGATATCGGAAAACATTTCCCGGATACGGATCCGCAGTATAAAGGAATATCAAGCATCAGGCTTTTGGAGCATGTAGGAGCACTCTTGGAAGAAAATCACTATATTATAGAGAATATTGATGCAACAGTAATTGCACAGAGACCAAAGCTTTTGCCGTATATGCCGGAGATGGTGAAGAATGTAGCAAAAGCACTGGGAATCGAACCGGGTCAGGTTAACATAAAGGCAACTACAGAAGAAGGCTTAGGATTTACCGGTTCTGGTGCTGGTATTTCTTCCCAGGCAATCTGTCTTCTTATGCCTGTTATGGGACACAGTAGTTTTGCGGTAGATCTTGACGGAGAAGACGGATGTAGTGGCTGTCAGGGGTGTCCGAAAGCGTAATAGCAATTGACAAAATATACATTTTTTCATAAACTTAATTGATATTGTTTTTTCATAAAAACAGAAAGACGGAGAATAATAATGAGAGTATATAATACTTTAACAAAAAGAAAAGAAGAATTCGTGCCACTTGTACCTGGAAAGGTAAGCATGTATGTATGTGGTCCTACCGTATATAACCTGATTCATATCGGTAATGCACGTCCGATGATCATCTTCGATACAGCGAGACGTTATATGGAACACAAAGGGTATGAAGTTAATTTTGTATCCAATTTTACAGACGTTGATGACAAGATTATCAAGAAAGCCATTGAAGAAGGCGTTTCTGCGGATGAGATCTCCCAGAGATATATCGCAGAGTGCAAAAAGGATATGGCAGATATGAATGTTAAGCCTGCTACAACACATCCACAGGCTACACTTGAGATTCAAGGAATGATCGATATGATCAGCACACTGATTGAAAAAGGTTATGCTTATCCTGCAGCAGATGGTACAGTATATTTCCGTACACGTAAGTTCAAAGAATATGGTAAGCTTTCTCACAAGAATCTGGATGATTTACGTGCAGGTAACAGAGCACTTCTTGTTTCCGGTGAAGACCAGAAGGAAGATCCACTGGATTTCGTTCTCTGGAAACCAAAGAAAGAAGGAGAACCATACTGGGTATCACCATGGTGTGACGGAAGACCTGGCTGGCATATCGAATGTTCTGTTATGTCCAAGAAGTATCTTGGCGAGACGATCGATATCCATGCAGGTGGTGAAGACCTGATCTTCCCTCATCATGAGAATGAGATCGCTCAGAGTGAGTGCTGCAATGATAAGGAGTTCGCAAAGTACTGGCTTCATAATGGATTCCTGAATATTGATAATAAGAAGATGTCCAAGTCCCTTGGTAACTTCTTTACTGTACGTGATATCGCAGCAAAGTATGACCTTCAGGTACTTCGTTTCTTCATGCTCAGCGCACACTACAGAAGTCCGCTTAACTTCAGCGCTGAACTTATGGAAGCTTCCAAGAATGCACTGGAACGTATTGTAACAGCAGTTTCCAACCTGAAGTTTATAGAAGGTAATGCAGTTGACGGAGCAATGACAGAGGAAGAAACAGCTGCACTTGCTTCTGTGGCAGAATTTGAAAAGCAGTTTGATGAAGCAATGGATGATGACTTTAATACAGCAGATGCTGTTTCTGCAGTCTTTGATCTTGTTAAGTATGCGAACACAAGTGTTACTTCTGCGAATACAAAGGCATTCATTATAGCTGTAAAAGACGAGATCGTAAAGCTTTGCGATATTCTTGGTCTTATCGTAGAAAAAGAAGAAGAAAGTCTTGACAGTGAGATCGAAGAGCTGATTGCAGAACGTACAGCTGCTAAGAAGGCTAAGAACTTTGCAAGAGCAGACGAGATTCGTAACATCCTTCTTGAGAAAGGTATCGTTATTAAGGATACAAGAGAAGGCGTAAAGTGGGAGAGAGTATAATGCCGGATCAGTTTTGCGGTAAATTAGATGAGATAATGGAACTCCCGGAGATTGATCTCCGGGAGTATTCTCCTTTAGTTCTGGCTTTCATCGGTGATGGAATTTATGAACTTTTGATCCGTACGATCATTGTAAAGCAGAATAATGCACCGGTACAAAAACTCCATAAAAGAGTCAGCACACTGGTTAAGGCATCCACACAGGCAGAGATGATTGAAAAACTGATGCCTGTTCTCACAGAAGAAGAAGTCAGTGTCTACAAAAGAGGAAGGAATGCCAAGTCTTATACAAAGGCTAAGAATGCAACAACTTCTGACTATCGAAGAGCAACAGGATTTGAGGCATTGATAGGATATCTGTACCTGAAAAAGGATACGGATCGCATTATGGAACTTTTACAGATTGCACTGGAAGGCAGAGATCTGAAGGATATTGATACACATAACCATAAGGATTAAGGAGATATATGAGATACGAAGAGTTAACAATTGAAGGAAGAAATGCCGTAATCGAGGCATTCCGTTCCGGAAAGACAATTGATAAATTATTTGTCCTGGATGGCTGTCAGGATGGACCTGTAAGAACAATCGTCCGTGAGGCAAAAAAGCACGACACGATCATTAACTATGTTGCAAAAGAACGTCTTGATCAGATGAGTGAGACTGGAAAACACCAGGGAGTTATCGCATCAGCAGCTGCGTATGAATACGCAGAAGTAGAGGATATGCTCGCACTTGCAGCAGAAAAGGGGGAAGCACCGTTCCTGTTTCTTCTGGATAAGATTGAAGATCCACACAATCTTGGAGCAATCATACGTACAGCGAACCTTGCAGGGGCACACGGTGTAATCATTCCAAACAGACGTGCAGTAGGTCTTACAGCGACAGTTGCAAGAACATCAGCCGGTGCACTGAATTATACACCAGTTGCAAAAGTTACCAATCTGGCAAAGACAATCGATGATCTGAAAGAAAAAGGTATGTGGTTTGTCTGCGCAGATATGGGCGGAGAGACAATGTACAGATGTAATCTTACAGGTCCAATCGGACTTGTAATCGGCAATGAAGGAGAAGGCGTAAGCCGTCTTGTAAAGGAAAAGTGTGATTTTGTTGCATCAATCCCAATGAAAGGCGATATCGATTCTCTGAACGCATCCGTAGCAGCTGGTGTCATGGCATTTGAGATTGTAAGACAGCGACTGAATGCGAAATAAATGATATATTTCATTGACATTGATTAACTGTTATGGTATTATAATTTTCGGCGATAAAACGCTAAGCTGATGTGGCACAGGTGGTAGCGCACCTCATTGGTAATGAGGAGGTCACGGGTTCAACTCCCGTCATCAGCTTTCTTTTTTTGCCTTAAAATCAAGGATTTTTAAGGATTATATCTAATGTGAAGCACCTGATGAGGGTGCTTTTTTGTGGCTTTGGAGACTATTTGGGGACTACTACAAAAATATCAATCATCGTGGGGACTATAGATTGGAGACTATAGTGAAATTTTTGATTATTTGTTTACTGCCAGAATATTCTTCAGATTTTCACTTGCTTTTTTATCAGTTTCATTTAATGCATGAGCATAGATATCAAGTGTAGTACTGACTGTACTATGACCCAAACGAGAACTGATTGTTTTTACATCAACTCCAGTGGAAAGCAGAAGAGTAGCATTTGTGTGTCTCAGATCGTGTAAAGTGATCATAGGTAATTCGACGTCAGTTTCTTTACGGGTTCGATTATAGTTCGTTACTATACGCTGAAATGCCTGATATGGAGTACCAAGATCCATCTGCTTTCCAGTCTTCTGAATGAAAACATAGTCCTCACCTTCCCAGGCAGATCCAAGCAGTTTCTTATAGCTTTCCTGCTCTTTTTCCACTGTCTCGCTAACGCAATTACATTATCTGGTACGGTAACATCTCTATTAGAAGTGATTGTCTTGGTGACTTTCTCAAATTGCTTATTATCGACACTGATAGTGTTTCTTTTGATATGAATGATTCCATCATCGAAATTGATATCACTCCACTTTAGAGAAATCAATTCACCTCGTCTACAACCAGAATAAATCAACACATAAAAGCAAAGCTTCAACTGTGTACTGATTGCATGATCGCTTTGATAAGCTTTTACCTGGACTATTTTCCCACTCTTGTCTTTACGTGTTCTACCGGCATAAGAGTAGAACAGTGGAGATTCTAAGATTTCCATGAATTTTGCTGCTTCTTTGACAGTAAAGTACTTTTGCTTTTCTTCATCTTCAATAGATCTTACGGCCGAAATCTTGACTGCATGATGGTTATTTAGCTTATGGTAAGTTTGAATTTTATCATTGTTTTGAGACGCCTAACATGCACTGGCTTGATGAACGGATGAAAGAAAAAGGATATAGAGTATGTTTTATGGCAGAGTATTTTTTGCCGGATATGGAACGATTGAAAAGATTAGAGTGCAATTATGTCCTTAAAGTGTTAGAACAAAAAGATTTTGCAGATTTGTATCTTCCAATGTGGGGGAATGCATTGTGTGTAGATAGAAAAGAGTTAGATGTTCTGGGAGTTGGAGCATATGATGGTGGGAAGCTTATAGGTCTCGCAGCGTGTTCTGCAGATTGTGATAAAATGTGGCAGATTGGAGTCGATGTTTTGCCTAAATACCGAAGAATGGGAATTGCTTCATCATTAACAAGTAACCTTGCAATTGAAATAATGGAAAGAGGCAAAGAACCATTTTATTGCTGTGCGTGGTCAAATCTTAAATCGGTAAAAAATGCACTGCGCAGTGGTTTTGTGCCGGGATGGGTGGAAATGACGGTAAAAGCAGCAAGATTAGTTGATGAAATGAATAAGTAATAAATTCCGATTGAACTAAGTCGCTGCGCGACGGCCTGTCAAGGCTGTGGCGCAGCGACTTAGTTCAATTTCAGTTTATCGTTTTATCAAGCACTATACAAATCCCAGTTTGTATGGGCGATGAGCTAGATAAGAAAATAGAAATTTTTATATATTATTCAATTGAATTGCATTCACAGGAAAAGTATTGAATGATATGAAAAAATAAAGAAGTAGATTTTTTCAGAAATTGACAAGAACTTGACAGGTTTGTTGGTCGCATTTATAATGTATTTAGCAAGACAGCCGATAAGGAAGTTGCGACCTTCCCGACCCGGCGAAAACAAGTTAATAGTTACATAAGTAACGCCGCCTGCTACCGTCCAAAGTACAAGGCGGCTTACTTATTGATCAATTTGATGATTTCGATGATTAGAATACCAAAGGTAAGGATAATCATGAATTCTTCATATGTACTCATAAGAATTCCCCCTTTCCGCAAGACTCGGATCGGGAAGAACCGCCCTATCGGTTGCCTTATTAAAGACACTGATGTGGAAACGATTATAACAAATGGTGGAATCGTATGCAATGAGATTTACGATGTTTTATCATTAATTTGGTGACTATTTGGAGACTAAATTCATAAAAAGTCTCACAAAGCCACATATGATTACAAAAGATACACAAAGAAGTAAAGCTAAAGATTATTGAGAAATCAATAAAAAACCGAAATCAGACCAAGTTAGCAATAGTAAATATCAAAATTGGTAATGAGGAGGTCACGGGTTCAACTCCCGTCATCAGCTTTATTTTTTTGCGCGAATAGAAAGTGGGATTGTCTATATAGAAAATCACAGTTGCAATTAGTGTTATGAATCTGTATTATATCTATAAGAACAGATTTGTTTTTCTTCATCGAGATGAGTCCTGTGACGGTTCCGACAGGACGGTAAAATAAAAAGTGGCCGAGCGATGAGTCCTGTGACGGTTCTGACAGGACGGTAAAATAAAAAGTGACCGAATGATGAAGTTTTTTTAACGAGAGGCGAGAAGCCTCTCGTTTTGTTAATTATAGGACGAATCACATAATACATAAGTGACGAGGGAAATATGAATTTACCAGAAAATGATTATCAGATTTTAAGGTTAACGGATAAATTCTATAATGATTATCCAGACCCACCATATCGTGAAATTATGAAAAAACAGCAACAACTGGTATTTAATGAGTATAATAAGCGAGATAAAGTAACGAGTGGAATAGATGAAAACAAAAGGAGAAGCAGAGTGTTGAATCGCACATAGGTATTCCCGCTTCTTTGCAGATTGATTTCTCCTGATTCAGAGAGTAATTAGCTCTTCTTCAAAGCTGTTGCACTTTGACATCCCCTTCGTTTTGCGTTTTCTTTTATCCAGAATAACAGATACAACAATGCCCCTTTGTACTCATCTTCGATGATTGCAAAGGGGCAGCTTATTAGGTGAATTTTAATCTCATTGCATTTAATGCAAGATGTGAAAAAATCCGCAGTGATAAGAAAGTGACGGATCCAACAAAATGGATTATTACAGAAAACCATCATGAGCCAATTGTTGACAGGGATACCTTTGATAAAGTGCAGGCAAGGTTTAATAAGAAGCTGAAACCGTGGAAAAAGAATGATACGCATATAATGGTTGGAACAGTAATGTCCTTGATGTATAGAGATTGAATTGAGACACTTATTTTGTTATATTGAGAATAGAAAATATAGTTACAGGAGGTGATTATAAATGTATCCTATTGAATGGATACTCATTAAAGTCTATAAAGAACTTACAGAGATGAAGGCAGACTTTGGAGGCGAGCGTTCTTCCTATGATCCGAAAAGATATTATATTGCTGACTTCTGGGTAGAAGCAACGAATAAAAAAGGTGTCTATCAACTGCCATCATTTATGGATATTTCAGATGTGAATCTGGAAGCGGTCTATAAAGAATATCCGGATGCCAGAATTTTTCTTTGTGATGAAGAAGGACGTGTGCTCGAAGAGATAAACAGGTATAGTAAGACAGAAGAAGAACTGGTGAAATTAACTCATGGAGAATTGATCGATCTGGGAATCTGCCCTACATGCTTTAACAGGGAGCATGATGGATCTGTATTTGGAGATGAAAGTGACACGCTTTTTTATAAAGACCAGGATATTGAATGCTTTTTCCCAGGGAATCCAAGAGCTGATGGTCATGTCTGTATTTCAACGATTCCACATTATCAGGATATGAGTGAAGCACCTGTCTGGCTCAATGAAAAGATAATCCGTTATGTAAAAGCTTTAATGAATATCATAAGGGAAGTTTATCGGTGTGAACGTGTCTATATGTGCACGATGTGTGATGGACCTAGTAATCACTATCATATACAGCTGATTCCAAGATATAGTTTTGAAGAACGAGGCAGCAAAAACTTTGTAAAACCTAGAAAAAAATATATTTATGACGCAGAAAAGTTTCATATTGTCAAAGAACGAATTCTGAAATATGCTAGTAGTGAGACAAGATAATATGATTTAAGACTAAGGAGGATCACATGAAGAAGTTATATTTTACAAGATTATTGATGCTTATGCTGATCAGTATTTTCTCATTATCGATATCAGTATGTGCTGCATCAAAACCTGCTTCACCGAAGAATGTAAAAGTTGTAGAAGATGCGTATGGTAAGTATTGGAATGCTCATACGAAAGAATTAAATAAGAAAGGATATTATCGAGCAGATGGATATACTGCAACAATATCCTGGAAACCGGTTTCCGGAGTAAAAGGGTATAAAGTTACTGTTTACTGGAAGTCCTATGATAGCAATGCTACAGAAAAAACAGTAGTAAATGTTGAGAAAGTAAAAGGCGGATATAAGTTTTCTACTAAAGGAACCAAGCATACTGGTTACTCCACATATTACAATCATTTCCTGGCAAAGGATGCAAAAACTTTTATCTTAAAGAAAAAAACTGTAAAGAGTTTTACCGGTAAGAATCTGAGTTTCTTCATTTCAGGTGATGGTAGTTCAATTCATATCAGTAAAGTTGAAGTGAAAAGCTATAAAGTATCCAAAGGTGCAAAAGTATACAGCAAGGCAACGACTAAAAAAATATAGACATCATTAGCGTAGACAGAATTGAATATAAAGACGTTTATCGCAGGGTAAACGTCTTTTTAAATAGGTAGATAAGATGAAATTAAAATATGATATTACATTCCATCCATCCTGGTGGCATAAGTATGCAGGAATAGACTTTACACAGGAGTTCTTCGATAATCCAGAATATCGTATGGAATGTGACCTGAAGATGAAAAAGACTCTTTTTGAGCACTTTGGTGATTACGGAATTGGTGAAAAAGATCCTGTAAAAAGACCAATACTTGGAACAGACTTTCTGGCAGCAGGTTATCTCTACTCAGAGATCATGGGCTGTAAGATAAAGTATGAATCGGATAATTCTCCACAGGTCATCTGCATGGATTTGGATGAAGATGAAATCGATGAGATCGAATGCCCAGATTTTGACAAGAGTCCGGTGTGGGCCAGAACTCAGAAACAGATCGAATATATGCTGGATAAGTATGGAAGAGTAGAATCACATGTAAATCTTATGGGGATCCAGAATATTGCGATGGATATCATGGGACAGAATGTTATGATGGCTTACTATACAGCACCGGATGAAGTAAGAGAACTTCTTCAAAAGATTACAGATATGTCCATTGAGATCGGAAAGAGATTCTATGCACTATCTAGGGATATCTCAGGAGGAGTAACGGCGATTGTTCAGCAGACTGCTCTAGGAAATTATCTTACAAGTAACTGCTCTGTAGAGATGGTATCCAACCAGATTTACGAAGAGTTTTTATTACTTTATGATACGCAGCTTGCTAAGGTGTTCAGTAACTTTGGTATTCATCATTGCGGTAAGAGTATGGAACATGTAGTAGAAGGATACAGTAAGGTGCCGAATCTGAAGTTTGCAGAAGTAGGTGCTTTCTCTGATATCAGAAAAGTCAGAGAAACTCTTCCGGATGTGTTTTTAAATGCGCGTTATAGTCCGGTAAGACTTGCCAAGGCTACAGAAGAAGAGATAAGGGCAGAAGTAAGGGATATGATACTTGGTGGTATGAATACGGCAGGACAGGTTTCTACTTCCTGTGTAGGGATAGATTCCAATGTATCTGATACACAGATTCGATATTATCTTCAGACATGTAGGGATCTGGCGGAAGAATTGAAATTGCATTAAGACAGATGAGTCATGGGGGGACGGTTCCGCCTGGCACAGCAAGCATTCGCCTGTGTGCCGGGCGGAACCGTCCCCAATGGTTCATTTTACGTCAAGCATATCAGTTGATATTCTTCTTCTGTCAGTTGATAGAGTTTTGCGATAGTGCGATCCAGCTGATTATAGATTTCAGCACTGGAAGCAGAATCAGAAGAGGTAAGAAGCTGTTCAACATATGTCAGTACATCTGTCTGTTCTTCTGCACTTGGGAAGGCGATTGGCAGCTGTTCGATGTGTGAACGCAGGACTTTAACCGAATGAAAACTCTTCTGGAAATAGAATTGCAGTACTCTTGAGTTCAGGACTGCCAGTATATATTTCATATCCAGTTCGTCGATATGAGGAATCAGGATATTACAGCTGTTTAAAGAAAGCGTCTGCTTGCAGTCATATGCAAAGACCAGCTGATTACTGATAAATCGGTAAAACAGTTTTTCAGGGGCACGATAACATTCAACAGGAGCAACCTGCTGAAAAACTTCTGGTTGAAATGTTATATAATTACCGGATGGTTTATACTTGTATTTGCAGATATCAGATCCTTTCAGAATCAATTCATTATTTTCAGTCTTTTCATTCGTTATATATTCCTGGTTATTCCCGGTTACGATTCCAAGGGCAAAATCAGCATGATCAGCAAGATATACCTTATTGCCCCAATCCCTGATTTTATTAATAAGAGCATATTCTTCGTCCGTTGTCTGAAAATAAAAGCAAGATGGATCCATCTTACGCTCTGAAGCAATCACAAAAGAACGATCTGCCTGCGATACTTCCATACCGATACAGGAAGGATTATCATTGGTATATCGGGTCTGCAGGATCACACAAGGACAATTCACTCCATCAAAAGCATTCCCAAGAAAAGCAAGATATTGGAAAGAACTGCGGGCTGCAAGGAAGGTGCGTATCTGTGTGTGAGATTTTACATTCAGGAATGATTCCGGTAAAACAAAGGAAAGGACACCGTCTGGATTCAGATCACGAAAAGCCTGTTCTATAAAAATGTGAAAAGACTCCACGGATACTCCGGAAGCAGTCTGGTATTTCTCGCGAAGCACTTCTTTTTCTTCTTCTGTAAACTGATATCCCCATGGCGGATTACCAAGAATAAAGTCGAATTTACATGGATATTCATGATTCATATAATCAGTGCAGGTAATATGTGAAAAAAGAAGTTCTTGATTACGGATTGCATACTTGATAGCAAGATTGATCCTGCATATCTTTACGCTTAAAAGATCCGTATCATTTCCATATATATTTTCAAAAGGAATCTGTTTCGGAAGCTGCAAAAGGAAGTTACCGGTTCCGCAGCATGGGTCCAGGAACAGCTTCCCATCGATCTCATTCTTTTCAAAGATTTTCTGGCAAAGATTCTTTACTACCTTGGTAGGCGTATAGTATGAACCAGTGGCTTTTCGTTTCCCAAGATTCTTGGTGGAGATATAAAGAAGACCAAGAACATCTTCATTTCCTTCATATTGATAAGTGATACTAAAAAGTTCCGGGTATTCTTCGATGAAAGCCAGTGCAGATTCCCTGTTCCCGACAAGATCATCAATCAGATATTCATATCCGTTCAAGTGCAGAGAGCCCTTCAGATAATAATACAGACAATTTCCTGCATAACTGAAGATCGTATCGTGAAGAAGAAGCTGTGCTGCACATTCCGCCACCAGAATCTGAATTCGCTCCTCATCAATTATGACATTATTCTTCTGAATATAGTTCAAAAGCGTCTGTACATGCTGTTGTGCAATAGACGTTTCGGAAACATAGGAACTGTAAAGGTTCGATCCTGTGACAAAGCTTTTGTTACGTCTGCTTCTTAATGCAGTATTATTCCCGTCTTTCAGACTTTTCTGAAAGGCAGTCACATATTCTTCTGAAAAATAAGCAGTATTTTTGATCATATCCTGAGGAACCAGTTTTCCAAGCCTGATCCAGTTGCGGCCGGTTGCAACGGAGATTCCAAGAACAGAACAAAATTCATTTAATGAAATAGGATAGTTTATTTGATTCATATCACAGATAAAAACTCCTTATGTACTAACTTCTATTATGAAGTAAGTAAATACAGAAAACAAGAACATTTTAACCGTCCTTTGGGTGTAGGCAAATGAAAACTTATGGTGTATAATGAGAAACAATATACCAAAAAAGGAGTAGAGAGTATGAAACTTGCGATTATTTATCATTCCGTATCAGGCAATACAGCAAAGGCAGCAGAATATGTAAAGATGGGAATGGAAAAGATAGAAGGTGTAACAGCAGTTACTATGAATGTAAGTGATGTTACAGCAGAAGATATTAAGGATGTATGCGGTATAGTGTTTGGAGCACCTACTTATTATGCACACCTTTCCTGGCAGATGCTTCAGTTTATGGAATCGAATATCCCACTGGCTGATAAGCTTGGCGGTGCATTTGCAACAGCGAACTGCTCACAGGGTGGAAGCGAGATTGTTCTTCAAAGCCTTACTATGCTGATGCTGGCAAAAGGTATGACCGTATATTCCGGTGGAACAGGTCATGGAACTCCATTTACCCATATCGGAGTCAATGCATTTGCTAAGGAGCCATCCATTGAGGAAAGAGAAGAGCTTCTTATGGCATTCGGAGAAAGATTTGCTGCAAAAGCGAAAGAATATTTTGAATAAAAACGTACTTGTAGAGAGGAAGACTATGAAAGATACAATTACATTAACACTGGAGAATGACGAAGTCCTCACATGTAAGATCGTAGCCAGATATTCTGTTATGGAACAGGAATATATCGCACTTCTTCCGGTAGATGAAAACGGAGAGAATGAGGACGGCGAAGTATACTTATATCGTTTCTCAGAAGAAGGAGACAGTCCGGTTCTGGAGAATATTGAAGACGATGATGAATATGAAGCAGCTGCAGATGCCTTTGATGAATGGATGGATGACCAGGATTACGAAGAATATTTTGCAGAATTAGATGAAGAAGAGGAGTAGACAGCGAATTACTACCTGTGATATGCTAAAATACATAACTAAAGAGTAGTCTATATATAAAGGAGATATACTATGTCTAATTTTGAATTTATTGATGAAGAATATGAAACCGTTGTTCTTGAACTGGATGATGGAACAGAACAGGAATTTGCTATCGTAGATGAAGTGATGATGGAAGAGCAGAGATATGTGCTTCTTGCTATGATCGATGGCGATACAATCTCTGATGATCCTGATGATATGATCTTTATGAGAGATGACACAGACGCAGAAGAATGTGAAGAAGGCGAGATTATTCTTTCTATGATTGAGACAGATGAAGAATACGGTAAAGTTGTAGATTGCTATACAGCAGACGTAGAAGAATAAGAAGAGACGCTATAAGAAGATAATGAGGACGAAGAGTTTTGAATGCGAAGCTTTTTGTTCTCATTTTTTCTTTTTGTACATATCTTGTTCATAAGTAATAGATGTGGTAAAGTAAAGTCTGGATTATAACTTAGAATAGTTAGTAAAAGAGATGAAGAGTATGACAGAAGAGTTGAAACCGATTATTTTAGAGTTAAAGAATGTGAGAAAAAGCTTCGGACAGGATCAGGTATTAAAAGGAATTGATATCCAGATTCGTGAAGGAGAATTCGTAACCTTACTTGGTTCCTCCGGATGTGGTAAGACCACGACCCTTCGAATCATTGCAGGACTTGAAGATCCTGACGAAGGAGAAGTCTTGCTTAGTGGAAAAGATATGAAGCATATGCCGCCGGAAAAAAGGAATGTTAATACTGTTTTCCAGAATTATGCGCTCTTTCCACATATGAATGTATTTCAGAATATTGCCTATGGATTAAAGCTTCAGAAGCTTCCTAAGGAAGAGATAAAGGAAAAAGTAACCCAGATGCTGGAGCTGGTGCAGTTGGAAGGATTCGAAAAGCGTATGCCGCTTCAGATGAGCGGTGGTCAGAGACAGCGTATTGCAATTGCAAGAGCACTGGTAAAGAATCCAAAAGTACTGCTTCTGGATGAACCGCTTGGAGCACTGGATCTTCAGCTTAGAAGACAGATGCAGCTGGAATTAAAGCGTCTTCAGAAAAAGCTTGGTATCACCTTTATCTATATCACACATGATCAGGAAGAAGCACTGAATATGTCTGATAAGATTGCGGTGATGCGTGATGGATACTTTGAGCAGATCGGAACACCAGCGCAGATATATGAAGAGCCTAAGACCAGCTTTGTTGCAACCTTTGTAGGGAATGCGAATATCTGCCAGGGAATTTGTAAAGAAGTGAAGGACTCTTATATGGTACTTGAGAATGTCGCTGGTTTATTCTTAAGTAAGCTTCCGATAGGTGAGGTGCCTGTTATTGGAAAAGAGTACACGGTAGCCATTCGAAGCGAAAATGTAATGCTGGATGAGAATAACTCTCATATCCTGAAGGGAACCGTTGCCGAGAAAAGCTTTGCGGGTGGAATGCTCCGTATCCAGGTTACATTAACAGATGGAAAAGAACTTGTAATCAGCCGTCATGGTATCAATATAGATCTGAAGCTTGGTGATACAGTTGCCTTAACCTGGAATCCGGAACATGCTGTTCCTGTCGATCTTGAACAGGGAAAGGCGTAGATATGAAGCAGAAAAGTAACTGGTGGCTCTGTATCTTGCCACTTTATGCATTTACCCTTCTTTTCGTTCTTGGACCGATGATCTACATGGTTGCGGTAAGCTTTGCAACGAATAATGATGGCTATGGATTTTCCTGGATATTTACGCTGAATAATTATAAGAAGATTCTGGAACCGGTATACCTTCAGTGCTTTCGCGAGTCTTTTCAGTTGGCATTGGTAACAACGATTCTCGTTGTGCTGGTAGGATATCCTTATGGATACTTTATGGCAAAGCTATCCAAAACAGGGAAAAGTATCATGATGTTTCTGATTATGGTTCCATTCTGGACCAGCTCGCTGATCCGTCTTTATGGATGGATTATCCTTCTTCAGGCAAAGGGCGTGATGAATGCAGCACTTAAGACTCTGGGACTTATTGATAAACCGATTAAGATTCTGTATTCCTATCCTGCTGTACTCATCGGTATGATCTATGTATTGGTTCCGTTTATGATCCTTGCTGTATATTCCAGTGTAGAGAAGATGGACTGGAGCCTTGTGGAGGCAGCAAGAGATCTTGGCGCCAATCCAGTACAAAGCTTTCTGACAATTACGTTAAAGCTTACTATGCCGGGTCTTTTATCTGGTATTGTATTAACCTTTATTCCTTCCATGGGTCTGTTCTTTATTGCAGATATCTTAGGAGGGAATAAGATCGTACTGGTAGGAAGTTTGATACAGGATCAGCTTACAAGGGGAAGTAACTGGCCATTTGCCGCAAGTCTTGCGGTGATTCTTACGATTATGACCAGTTTGATGCTGTTTATCTATCGTAAGGTGACGAATTCCAGTGAATTGGAGGGATTATTCTGATGAAAAAAAAGAAGTTCTCTTTTTCTCTGTTATACCTGATCGTGGTAACGATATTGACATACCTTCCGATTATCGTGGTTGTGGTCTTTTCCTTTAATGATTCGAAGCTTCCGGTAGCATGGAAGGGCTTTACATTAAAATGGTATGAACAGCTATTTAAGGATGCAGCTCTTATGGAAGCCTTGAAAAATAGTCTCGTACTTGGATTATTCAGTGTCCTCATTGCAGCAGTGATTGGAACACTTGGCGCACTTGGGATGACAAGAGTACACTTTAAGACGAAAGGGATGATGGAATACCTTTCTACCATTCCGATCATGGTTCCGGAGATCATTCTTGGTATGGTTTTCCTGGCATTCTTTTCGTTATTGCATCTGCCATTTGGAATGGTCACACTGGTAATCGCCCATGTGTCTTTTTGTATTCCTTATATATTTATGATGGTAAAGGCAAGACTGGTGGGAATAGATAAATCGCTGGAAGAAGCGGCAAGAGATCTTGGTGCAACTCCGGTTCGTACATTTTTTGATATTACATTGCCACTTATCATGCCAGCGGTATTATCCGGCTGTATTCTGGCATTTGCCATGTCTTTTGATGATGTGGTAATCAGTATCTTTGTAAATGGACCAAAGCTTTCAACTATGGCCATTAAAGTTTATACACAGCTTAAGACAGGAGTAACACCTGAGGTAAACGCGCTGTGCACGATGATCCTGCTTGTTGTCGTTCTCGTGATGGCTATCAGCACTTTACTTCGCAGCAGGAATAAAGGATAAAAAAGCTTACAGCAGAAACAGATTGTTTCTGGGTAAAATATATTATTTTTCAGGAGGAAAAAATGAAAAAAAGTTTTATGATTCTGGGTCTTACTATTACAGCTTTAGGACTTGGACAGATTGCAACGGCAGCAGATGATGAAATGGTTCTTTTTACCTGGGAAGGTATGTTCCCACAGGAAGTTCTGGATGGCTTTGAAGAAGAATATGGTATCAAGATTATCTATTCCAACTTTGATACAGATGAAACTATGCTGGAAAAGCTTGCAGCAGCTAAGGGCGGCGATTATGACCTTGTTATTGCAGATGATTATATCATTGAGCAGGCTGTTAACGAAGGCCTTGTTGGTGAACTGAATAAAGACATCATCACAAACTTTGGCAACATCAACCCACTGTATCAGGGACAGTTCTATGATCCGGAAGATATCTACACAGTTCCTTGGGGTGCAGGTATCCCTCTGATCGTTTATGATCCTGATATGGTAGAGACAGAGATCACAGGTTACAACAGCTTATGGGATGAATCGCTCGCTGACAGTGTTGCACTTATTGCAAACTACCGTGTAATCAATGGTATTACCTTATTATCTATGGGTGAATCCATGAATACAGAGGATCTTGACAAGATCGCAGCAGCAGGAGAAAAACTGCAGGAACTTGCTCCGAATGTACGTCTCATCCAGGATGATAATACACAGAATGCATTATTAAATGGAGAAGCATCCGTAGCATTCCTTTACACATCAGAAGTTACATCAGCACTTGCTGAGAATCCGGACCTTCAGGTAGTATATCCGGAAGAAGGCTTAGGCTTTGGTATCATGGGCGCATTTGTTCCTGCAGCAGCACCGAATGCAGATGCAGCAAACAAGTTCCTGAACTATCTTCTTCAGCCAGAAGTAGCAGCAGAAGCGATGAACTATCTTGGATACTATAATACAGTTGGTGCAGCAGATGAACTCGTAGATCCAAGCCTTGTTGTTCCATCAAGCGTAACAAAGGGTGAGATCATTCAGAATATCACACCGGAAGCAGACGAAGCAATGAACGAAAACTGGACACAGTTCAAGGCAGCATGCGAATAAGATAAGACGCATTAACTTTATATTGAGAATGAAAAAGCTACAGAACAGAGATTATTCTGATCTGTAGCTTTTTATCATATTATAGATTTTGTTTTGCTTACTCTTTTGATACGCGGTTAACGGTATAGATACCGAGACATACAAGTGCAAGGGCGATGATTCCTTTTGGTCCGAATGCCTGACTGGTTTCTCCTAAAAGGAAGGCGGCAAATACAACACCGAAAAGCGGATTCATGAATCCATATACAGCAACCTTCGCAACCGGATTGTACTTTAAAAGGATTCCCCATAAGGTATAGGCTACAGCAGAGATAAAGCCCATGTAGGAAAGAAGTATGTATGCGCTTGGACCAACAGGGGAAAGTGTGCCACCCATAAGCTTTCCAATCGCAACCATGATCCAGCCCCCAACAAAGAACTGGTAACCACTTAAGGTGACTGAATTCTCGTATCTGGAAAATAATTTAATCATACAGGCCGCAAGAGCACCAAAGGTTGTGGAAAGAAGAAGAGAACCTTCACCATTCAGATGGATCGTTGCATCAAGATCACCACCACTGACGTTGATGAGGATTACGCCTGCAAAACACAGGATACCACCAAGAAGCTTATTCCTGGTCATCTTTTCAAAACGGAAGATATACACTGCAATCAGGATGGTAATAAAAGAATTCGATGCATTGATAATAGCAGATTTAACTCCGGATGCATGTGCAAGTCCGGTATAGAAAAATACATACTGCAGAACGGTCTGGACCATGCAAAGCAGGAAAACATAACGAAAGTTTCCCTTTTTTGGAAACAGGACTTCGCGGCTTAAAAGGCTTCCGAATACGATAGTCATAACACCGGCAATTACGAAGCGAAAGCCGGCAAAAACAATACGTCCGCTGATGTCAGCTGCGGGAATCTGAAAGAGTTCATACCCAATCTTGATACATGGAGCAGCACTTCCCCATAAGGCACCACAGATCAGAGCAAAAAATGCAACAATCAGGGGATGGGTCAAATCTAATTTTTTCATAAAAACAGTACCTCACTTATGCGTATTATTATAGGTCAATTGCCATCTTATTCTAAAACATCTGTCAACTAATTACAAGAAGATGTAGTTTAATGTTGACAAAGGATTTAGTTTCTCCGAAAATAATAGAAGAAAAAAGATAAGGAAGTAGAAGAATACATGGGAAGATTAGTTGTAATAGAAGGACTTGACGGCAGTGGAAAGGCAACGCAGGCAAAGCTTTTGACAGAGAGACTGATTAGTGAAGGAAAAAGAACAAGAAAGGTATCTTTTCCGGACTATGAGTCAGATTCATCTGCATTGGTAAAGATGTATCTTGCAGGTACATTCGGAACAAAGCCGGAGGATGTGAATGCATATGCTGCGTCTACTTTTTATGCAGTAGACCGTTTCGCTTCCTATAAGAAAGACTGGAAAGAGGATTACGAAGAAGGCGTTATTGTTGCAGACCGCTATACGACATCCAATGCAGTACATCAGTGCAGTAAGCTCCCACAGGAACAGTGGGATAGTTTTCTTGACTGGTTATTTGACTTTGAATATGAAAAGATGGGGATTCCTTCTCCAGATATTGTTATCTACCTGAAGGTAGATCCGGAAGTAAGTCAGAAGCTGATGACGTCCAGATATTCCGGTGATGAGAGTAAAAAAGATATTCATGAAAAGGATCTTGAATACTTAAGAAAGAGCCGTCAGGCAGCGAACTATTGCAGTGAAAAGCTGAACTGGAAAGTGGTAGAATGTTGTATGGGAGATCAGATGAGAACCATCGAAGATATTCAGGCAGAAGTGGCTGCAATTGTAAGAGACATCTTTGTTTAGGCAGGAATAAGAGGAAGAAGAATGGTGAGCAGAATTGTTCCAACAACAGGGATAAATAACTGTGGCGGCAGATGTCCGCTGCTGGTTCATATGGAAGATGACAGAATCGTAAAGATTACCGGGAATAAGAAATATCCGGATCTTCTGCCATGTATCAAGGGTCTCTCAGCAAAAGAGACCTTTCTTTCTGAAGAACGCTTATTATATCCGATGAAACGGGCAGGAAAGCGCGGGGAAGGAAAGTTTGAGAGGATTACCTGGGAGGAAGCCATCGATACGATTACAGATGAATGGATCCGTATTCGGGATATCTATGGACCACAATCCAGATATGTACATTATGGCTGGGGTGTCAGTGCATGTATGTCTGGACTTCGGGCTGCCAAAAGGCTTCTGGCATTGGATGGAGGATACCAGGATTATTATAATTCGTATTCTACGGCATGCTGTTCTTATACGACTCCATTTTTGTATGGAACTGCGAACAGCGGTTCCTCCTATGATACGCTTCTGGATGCATCACTCATCATCTTATGGGCACACAATCCTGCAGAAACCAGGTTCGACAACCTGATGTACTGGCTGAAAAAAGCAAAACAGAAGGGAATTCCTTTTATAGTAGTTGACCCGAGAAAGAATAAGACTGCCAAAGTATTGCAGGCAGAATGGATCTCGCCAAGACCTGGAACGGATGCTGCACTTATGGATGCCATGGCTTATGTTATCTTTACAGAGAAACTTTATGACAAGGAGTTTGTCACAGAATATTGTCAGGGATTTACAAGGGAAAGTATGCCACCGGGGAGTGACCCTGAGGATTCCTATTTTGATTATCTTCTGGGAACAAAGGATGGAATCGTAAAAAATCCTGCATGGGCACAGGAGATTACAGGTGTCACAGAAAGTGAGATCCGTAACCTTGCAAGGCGTTACGCCTTAGCAAAACCGGCAGTACTGATGCAGGGCTACGGCGGACAGCGCCATACCAATGGAGAGCAGTTTACAAGAGGTGGTATTATGCTTGCCTGTCTTACCGGTAATGTAGGCATATCAGGCGGATGGGCCTCTGGCGCTGGTTATGTACATATGGTAGAAGAACCGGTTCTTCCACCTGCGGAGAATCCGATAAAAGAATTGATTCCGGTATATGAATGGACGAATGCTCTGGATGCGGGAAAGTTAAAGATGATCTTCAGCCTTGCAGGAAATGCCCTGATCAATCAGCATGGAGATATCAATCATACAAGAAAGCTCTTAGAAGACGAAAGCAAGTGTGAATTCATCGTTTGCAGTGATCTCTTCCTGACTGCGAGTGCAAAGTATGCAGATATCCTGCTTCCTGGCATCTCTATGTTTGAAGGGAATAATATTGCTTCCCCATGGAGCCAGGGGAACTTTGTAATCGCTGTCAATAAAGTGATAGAACCGCTGGGAGAAGCAAGACAGGAATATGACTGGTTAAAAGCTATCGCAAAAAGACTTGGATTATATCAGGAATTCACAGAAGGACATGATACGGTGGAACAGTGGCTGGAATATATCTATAATAATATGAAGGAAAGATATCCACAGCTTCCATTATATGAACAGTTTAAAGAAGAAGGAATCTATCGCTTCCCGGATAAAGAGAAGATCGTAGCATTTGCTGATAAGAGCTTTGCTACCCCTTCCGGAAAAGTTGAGATATATTCGCAGGTACTGAAAGATAAAAGAGATTCAAAGATTCCACCTGTTCCGGGATATGTGCCGGAACGTGAAGGCACCGGAATGAGCGAACACTTCCCACTCCAGCTGATAGCATATCATCCGGTTACAAGGGCGCATAGCGTTCATTGGAATAATCAGAAACTGCGGGAACGGATTCCACAGGCTTTGCGAATGAATCCGGAGGATGCAAGGATACGTAATATCACAGAGGGATCAACAGTTAAGATCTATAATGACCGCGGAGCTTCTATCGTACCGGTTATGCTAACGGAGGAGATTAGAGTCGGAACTGTTGCACTTCCGATTGGGGCATGGTATACCCCGGATGAAGAGAAAAGGGATCGTGCAGGCGCAATCAACGTTTTTACATCATTAGAATCAACGCCACTTGCACACGGGAATGGACAACATACCAATCTTGTTGAGGTATGCAGATGGTTGGAAAAAGAGGAAAAGAGACTATGAATACAGAGAAAGATCTGACATTTCGATATGCATTGCTTCCTGCATTTTACTGGATGAGCTTTGCATCCGTTATGAGTTTTTCAAGTTATTATCTGCTGGGCAATGGCTATACGAATACACAGATCGGTATGATTGCTGCGATTGCGGGAATCTTTGCAGCGATACTGCAGCCGGTGATTGCCAGTTATGCAGATACACAGAAGAGTCCATCCCTGAAGATCATTGAATTGATCTTAGTTGGGATTGTACTGGTATTGGGATGCACAATGCTGCTAAGTAATGGGAAAGCAGCATTGTTTACCGGAATCGTATATACAGGGATCATTACGTTATTACAGCTACAGACACCGCTTGTGAATGCACTTGGTACAGAAAGTCTGAATCAGGGAAGGAAGCTTAACTATGGAGCCTGCAGATCCATGGGATCGGTAGGTTATGCAATCATGGCATATCTGCTGGGAATAGCTACCAGATATCTTGGTACAGCGGCTGTTCCTTTATCCATTTTGTTCGTATATCTCTGTCTGTTTCTTTCCTTACTGGCATTTCCATTTGAAAAAAGTGTAAGAAAAACAGATGGTGTGAAAAAGGACAATGCTTCCCCACTTTCTTTTTTCCTTCATTATAAGAGATTTACGATCGTACTGGTTGGCTGTGTGCTGATATATATTGCACATGTATTGATCAATAATTTTACACTTCAGATTGTGACAGCAAAAGGCGGTGGCCCTGCACAGATGGGATTTGCTCAGGCATTTGCTTCTATTCTGGAGCTGCCGACTATCTTTTTCTTTGGATATTTATTAAAGAAGCTGCGCTGTGATATCTGGTTTCGAATCTCTGCTTTCTTCTTTTTCTTTAAGACATTCTGTACTTATCTGGCACCGAATATTACAGTTTTTTATATGATTCAGCTCCTGCAGATGCTGGGCTGGGCATTGATGACTGTATCATCTGTCTACTATGTGAATGAAATCATGGAAGAGCAGGATGCCATCAAGGGACAGGCATATATGACTATGACATATACCTTAGGTACCGTATTAGGATCGGTACTTGGAGGAACACTACTGGATCGTTATTCTGTAAATACAATGCTTCTTGTGGGAAGTATTGCAGGATTTATTGGAATGGCAATTATCTGCATTTGTGCAGAAAAAACAAAGACAGGAGAGCGAAAAGATGGTTAAGATAGATTTGATAACAGGATTTTTAGGTTCCGGCAAGACCACTTTTCTTCGTAAATACGCAACCTATCTGATGGAACAGGGGAATAATATCGGAATCCTGGAGAATGATTATGGTGCTGTGAATGTGGATATGATGCTTTTACAGGATCTGGCTGGGGATAACTGTGAACTTGAGATGGTGGCAGGTGGATGTCATTATGACTGCCATAAGAGAAGATTTAAGACAAAGCTGATATCCATGGGAATGTGCGGATATGACAGGGTTCTGGTCGAGCCATCCGGAATCTATGATACAGATGAGTTCTTCGATGTTCTTCAGGAAGAACCGCTAGATAGATGGTACCAGATCGGCAATGTGATCGTCATCGTGGATGCAACTATGGAAGAAGAACTATCCCAGCAGTCAGAATACCTTCTGGCTTCTCAGCTTGCGAAAGCGGGAGTTATCGTATTCAGTCATGCAGAAGGTATATCGATTGGGGAAAAGGAACAGCTCCTTGTTCGTCTGAATGATATTCTGCAGAGATTTCAATGCAAAAAAGTACTGACTATGGATATGGTTCAGGAAGAGGATTATGCGAAGATTCTTCAAAGCGGTTATACCAATGATTATTATAAGAAGTACTGGTATTCCGAAGAGGAAGGATTTACTTCTCTTTATTATCTGGATTTTGATATGTCAGTGGAGGATCTGGAGAAGAAGATGGAGCAGGTCTTTGCTCATCCGGAAAGTTATGGCAATGTTTTTCGGATCAAAGGATTCTTAAAACAGGAAGATACCTGGGTAGAGATCAATGCGTCAAAGGATGCGAAGAAGATAGAAACTATCAGAGAAGGACAGAAGGTTCTTATCATGATTGGAGAAAACCTGAATCAGGAAGAACTTGAGAAAGTATTCGGGGAAGGATGTTTATAAATGGAAGCTTATTATTATGGGAGAATGAATAAGGTACAACAATCTGCCTATCATGCAATGATGACGGGATTTCAGAAGATCGATGATGAATTCCTGGTTCCGGCACTTGAGATGAAGGAATTATATGATGTCTTTTTTCAGCTTCGACTGGATCATCCGGAAATCTTCTGGGCCATCGGTTATAAGATTAAATACTATAAAGGTTCTCCGAATTTGATCTTTGTACCGGAGTACTTGTTTGAGAAGAATAAGATCAAAGAACATCAGAAAGCCATGAATTCCAGGATAGAGAAGCTGGTAAGGCCTGCAAAGTCACTGAGTGAAGCTGAAAAAGAGAAGTATGTTCATGACTTTATCTGCAATAATATTCATTATGATAAACTTAAAAAACCATATTCGCATGAGATCATCGGACCATTGGGGCAAGGCGTTGGCGTATGTGAAGGAATCGCAAAAACGGTTAAAGTGCTTTGTGATGCACTTGGGATCTGGTGCATGATAGCTATCTGTGGGAATAATCCGGAAAAAGGGATAAAATATCGTCATACCTGGAATATCGTAAAGATTGGTGGGCAATATTATCATCTGGATGCGACTTTTGATAACAGTCTGGAAAAGAACTATCTGGAAAAGGAAGAGATTCGATATGACTATTATAACCTGGATGATAAGAGTATCTTTCGTGACCATGAGCCACTGATTGCACCGGCACCTGCCTGTACAGATGGGAATCACTTCTATTATAAAGAAAAGAAGCTTTCATTTACAAAGATGGAAGAGGTATATAAGCGTTCTCTTCAGGCTGCCAAAAAAGGAAAGGCATTCACATATCACTGGAGAGGAGGATACCTGACACGTGCTGTGCTGGAAGAACTCCTGGCGGAGATGAAAAAGGCAGGAGAGGAAAAGGGGAAGCGTCCGCTTATCAGCCTGAATTGGCCACAGGCAGTGATACGTGTGAAATATATAGATGAACCGGGAGAGGCAGATGTTACTCTGGAAGAGGCAAACGAAGGAGAGAGCATTGCTGTGGAGGAATAATGTATGGATACAACTTCTGTTAAGCTGCGAACATTAATTGTAATGAAGATATTGCTGCAAAAAACTGATGAAGAGCATGTACTTAATGCACTTGGACTTGCAAAAGAACTGGAACGATATGATATGACCATAGATCGAAAGACTATCTATAAGGATATTGAGATTCTCAGGGACTTTGGACTGGATGTACAGCAGAAAAAAGGGACGGCGGGAGGATACTTTATTGGCAGCAGAGAGTTTGAACTTGCAGAGTTAAAGCTTCTGGTAGATGCGGTACAATCCTCCAGATTCATTACTTCCAGAAAGTCCGAAGATCTTATCCGCAAGCTGGGGCAGCTGACAAGCGAATACGAAGCTCGCCAGCTTAAGAGAGATATTTTTATCGATAACCGTGTGAAGTCGTCTACAGAGACGATCTATTATATAGTAGATGATATTCATAATGCGATTTACCAGAATCGGCAGATTGCCTTTCAGTATGCGGAGTGGAATATACAGAAAAAACTGGTTCCAAAGAATGACGGAGCAGAATATCAGGTGAGTCCATGGGCACTTACCTGGAATAACGAGAATTATTATCTGATTGGCTATCATCATGAAACAGGTTCGATTCTGCATTTTCGTGTTGATAAGATTCAGAAAGTTCGGATTCTGGAAGAAACCAGGGAAGGGAAAGAAAACTTTCAGAATTTTGACTTGGCTATTTTCTCAAAGAAAATCTTTGGTATGTTTCGTGGAACGGATGAACAGGTCACGCTTTCCTGTGACAGGGTTAACATAGGGATCATTCTCGACCGGTTTGGTACAGACTGTATGGTCATTCCGGTGAAAGATAATCAAGTACATGTCAGTGTGACGGTTAACATAAGTGTACAGTTTTACGGATGGATGGCAGGGCTTGGGAATAAAGTTCTCATTCATTCTCCAGAACATATCCGTACAGAATATCGGGAATACCTGAAAGAAATTATTACGAACTATGAATGATTTATCTTATGAAAACTATTATGAAAATTGTCAGATCTGTCCAAGAGCCTGTAAGGTAAACAGACGAAAAGGAGAACTGGGATTTTGCAAGGTACCTGCACAGATACAGGCAGCAAGAGCGGCGCTTCATATGTGGGAAGAGCCCTGTATCTCAGGGGAAGAAGGTTCCGGAGCGGTATTCTTCTCCGGATGCTCGCTTCGCTGTTGCTTTTGTCAGAATGGGGAGATCAGTGCAGGGCAAAAGGGAGAGATTATTACTCCGGAAAGATTATGCGAGATCTTTTTTGAACTGCAGGAAAAGAAAGCTAACAATATCAATCTGGTAACAGCAGGACAGTTTCTTCCATCTGTTGCCGAAGCAATCAGACTGGCAAAGAAGAAAGGAATCGCGATACCATTTGTCTACAACAGCAGTGGATATGAGAAAGTATCTTCTTTACAGATGCTGGATGGACTTATCGATATCTACCTTCCGGATTTTAAATATATGGATGAAGGAATCGCCGGAGAGTATTCAAAGGCAAAGGATTATCCGCAGATTGCAAAAGCAGCAATTCGTGAGATGGTGCGCCAGGTTCCCAAAGCAGAATTTGACGAAAGAGGAATGATGAAAAAGGGTGTGATCGTCAGGCACCTCGTTCTTCCGGGACATGTCCGCAATTCCAGGGAAGTTCTGGAATATCTCTATACGACTTATAAGGATCAGATCTACATCAGCATCATGAATCAATATACCCCAATGCCTGCAATGAGTGAACATAAAAAGTTATATCGAAAAGTAACAAAGCGCGAATACGAAACCTTGCTTGATTATGCCATAGATCTAGGGATGGAAAATGGATTTATCCAGGAAGGCGGGACAGTAGGTGAGAGCTTTATTCCGGCATTTGACGGGGAAGGAGTAAGCAGATGATACGACACTTATCTTATCGATGCACAAAAGAGGATGCAGGAAAAAAGGTTGGCGACTTTTTGAAGCAAAAAGGATACTCCCATAGTCTAATGGTTTTGCTGAAAAAAACAGAGAATGGCATCCGTCTGAATGGAATCTGGACTTATGTAAGTCAGACCTTACGGGAAGGGGATCTCCTGGAGGTGACGATCCGGGATGAGGAAGAGTCTCAGAATATCGTGCCAAGAGAATATCCTTTGGATATTGTTTATGAAGATCAGGATTTCCTTGTAATCAATAAACCGGCAGATATGCCGGTACATCCTTCCATCAACAATTTTGAGAATACACTTGCCAATGCGTTGGCGTTCTACTATCAGAAAAAAGGAGAAAAATTTGTTTTCCGGTGTATCAACCGTCTGGATAGAGATACTACAGGACTTTTAATCGTGGCAAAACATCCGTTGAGCGGGGCAATCTTTTCCGAGATGGTAAAGAACAGAGCGATACATAGAGAATACCTTGCCATAGCAACAGGATGTGTTCCGGAGGAAGGTACCATTGTTGCACCGATTGCAAGAAAAGAAGAATCAGTGATCGAACGCTGCGTGGATCCGCTGCATGGAGAACGTGCTGTTACCCATTATAAGAGGATAGCATACAAAGACGGATATTCTCTGGTTTCATTAAAGCTTGAAACAGGACGTACCCACCAGATACGTGTTCATATGAAGTATATCGGACATCCGCTTACAGGAGACTTTTTGTATAATCCGGATTATTCCATCTGTGATCATCAGGCACTGCATTCCTATCGCCTGATCTTTTCGCATCCGATAACGGGAGAAAAAATGGAATTTGTACAGATTCCCACATGGGATTATTTTTAAAATATTACATGCCCGTGACGTACGCACAAATGTATATTTCTGGTTGACACAATTAAGAAGTATGCTATAATAAGGACGTTATTGTTTAAGAATTAACAGGAGGAAAAGGTTTATGTATTCATTTGAAGAGATTAAGAGTGTAGATCCTGAAATTGCTGAGGCCATTAAAGCCGAAGTAGAAAGACAGAACTCTCATATTGAGTTGATTGCGTCAGAAAACTGGGTAAGCAAGGCAGTTATGGCTGCTATGGGAAGCCCATTAACGAATAAATATGCAGAAGGATATCCAGGAAAGCGTTATTACGGTGGATGTGAATGTGTTGACGTTGTAGAAGAGCTTGCTAAGAAGCGTGCATGTGAACTGTTCGGATGCGAATATGTTAACGTACAGCCACATTCTGGTGCACAGGCTAACATGGCAGTTCAGTTTGCAATGTTAAAGCCAGGCGATACAATCATGGGTATGAATCTTGCTCATGGCGGACACCTTTCACATGGTAGCGCAGCAAACTTCTCTGGTTCATACTTCAAGGTAGTACCTTATGGAGTTAATGACGAAGGCTTCATCGATTATGATGAAGTAAGAAGAATCGCTATTGAAGCAAAGCCAAAGATGATCATCGCAGGTGCTAGTGCATATGCAAGAATCATTGATTTCAAGCGTTTCCGTGAGATCGCTGACGAAGTAGGCGCATATCTTATGGTGGATATCGCTCACATTGCGGGTCTGGTAGCTGCAGGTCTTCATCCAAGCCCAATCCCATATGCACATGTAACAACAACTACTACACATAAGACACTTCGTGGACCAAGAGGTGGTATGATCATGTGCAGCAACGAAGTTGCTAAGCAGTTCAACTTCAACAAGGCTGTATTCCCAGGCATCCAGGGCGGTCCTCTTATGCATGTAATCGCTGCTAAGGCAGTATGTTTCCAGGAAGCTCTTCAGCCAGAATACAAAGAATACCAGACTAGACTGGTTGCTAACTGTAAGGCACTTTGCGACGGTCTGATCAAGCGCGGTATCAATATCGTATCCGGTGGTACAGACAATCATCTTATGCTCGTAGACCTTCGTGGTACAGGCATCACAGGTAAGGCTATGGAAAAACTTCTTGATGAAGCTAACATCACATGTAACAAGAATGCTATTCCTAATGATCCGGAATCACCATTCGTAACAAGTGGTGTACGTCTTGGTACAGCAGCTGTAACATCACGTGGACTTCAGCCAGAAGATATGGAAGACATTGCAGAAGCAATCGCACTTATGGTTGCAAGCGCTGATAACAAAGAAAAAGCAAAAGCACTGATCAAGGGTCTTACAGATAAGTATCCTCTCAATGCATAAGATATAAACGAAAGAATAGGATCAGGGGTGCTGGCAAAAGCCAACACCCCTTTATTAAACGTTTAATCCATATAGGTAGTAAAAAGAGCTGACGCAATTGCTGCGTCAGCTCTTTGAAAATTACATATTCATCAAAAAATTAAGATTAGTTCTTTTTCTGCTTGCTCATTGTTGTAACACCTTCGATTGCAAGGATGATAGCAAGTACAACAAGGAGAGCTGCAAGTACAAGACGAACGATTGGCCAGCTGCCCTGTCCCTCTAAACCAATCTGACTAATGTTAGCCATAATTGTCTGACACAGAGAAACGATAGTAACGATCAGCATGAAGAACATCGGAGGGATGAACATCTTGTTGTTCTTACCAATCTGACCAAGCCATGTAGCAACAGCCATAAGACCAAGTGCTGCAAGTAACTGGTTAGCTGCTCCGAACAGTGCCCAGATTTTAGCGTATCCATTCATACCAAGGAATACACCAAGAACTACTGTGATTACTGTAGCTACAAGTGGCTGCATAAGAACTGCTCTGAAGCCTGTAACATCTTTCATGTCTTCACCTGGGTTAAGCCAGAATTCCTGGAACATGTAACGTGCAAGACGTGTAGCTGTATCCAGAGATGTAAGACAGAATGCAGATACTGCAAGGATTAACATAGAGTAGATAACGCTTTCAGCACCAGCAAGGAATGGGATTGTAGCACACATACGAGAAATACCAGTAGCGAATACTGCTGTAGGTGTTGTAATACCACCTGGAACATATTCAGCCCAGATGTAACCAGCTGCACAAAGAGAGATAAGAGCAAGTGCACATTCGATTAACATACCACCGTATGCGATTGGGCGAGCATCTGTTTCTTTATCAAGCTGTTTAGCTGTTGTACCAGAACCTACTAATGAATGGAAACCAGAGATAGCACCACAAGCGATTGTGATAAACAGTGCTGGGAACACAGAACCAAGAGAAACACCATTACCATGTTCAACTGTTCCAGCCCAACCTGTAAATGCTGGGATATCAATTGTTGGATGAGCTCCGATCACACCTACTAAAGCGATGATCATCATACCATAAAGAAGGAATGAGCTTAAGTAGTCACGTGGCTGAAGCAGGATCCATACAGGTGTAACAGATGCTATTGTGATATAGATACCAACAATAATCATCCATGTCTTGCTGCTGAGGTAGATTGGATGGAAGTTGTAACCAATTACCATACAGATAACGATGGCAGCTACACCAAGGATTGTAGAAATACCAAGACCTGCATTTCTTCTGTAAACAAGGAAACCAAATACGATAGCTACAAGGATGAACAGGATAGAAATCATAGCTGTACGAGCGTTTGCTGCAGAAGCTACTTTATCAACTGCGCCTTCAGTAATTGTAGCCTGGAATGTACTTGCAACGATAGAAGCAAAAGCTGCAACTACAAGAATCAGGGTCAGGTAAGAGAAGATGATGAAAAGTCTCTTAGCTCTAACACCCATAGAGTCTGCGATAACTTCACCGATAGACTGACCTTTATGACGGATAGATGCGAATAATGCGCCGTAGTCATGTACTGCACCGAAGAAGATACCACCGATGAGTACCCAGAGAAGTACTGGAACCCAACCGAAAACTGCTGCCTGGATAGGACCATTGATAGGACCTGCACCGGCGATTGATGAGAAATGATGCCCCATCAGAACTGGTGCCTTAGCTGGAACATAGTCGTTACCATCTTCCATTGTGTGAGCTGGTGTGATGTTTTTGTCATCAACGCCCCACTGTTCTGACAGCCATTTGCCGTATGTTACGTAACCAATGATAAGGATCACGCAACCAACGATTAATAATAATGCTGCATTCATGAATTACACTCTCCTTTTCTTTTTATTTTCTTTCATGAATATATTTTTCATTAATTTCGCATTACTCTTTCCGCTGCGGTTCGTTGGAAAGTCCTCAGCACCGTGCTTAAGAAGGACAGTATGGAAATCCATCCATCCATGAAGCGAAAAATGAAAACTTTTGTAAAGTCTGCACTTCTTCAGTAGCTTTAATGCCCCGGGAGTACAGGTATCGCATATAAATGCGGCAGTAATATAAGTATACATATGTCCTGGTTTTGGATCGATCAGAGCCATACCGTGGTCATAAGCATATTTTTCACAGGATCTGTAGATATCCTCCGTAAGCTCTGGAACAGAAAAGATATAGATGTGTTCATTGGAATCCGTACTCCAGAGCTCTGCCTTTTTCACAAGAACATACTTACTCGTATGTACATTAAAGTGGCATACAGCCTGAAGCGGAACATCTGTAGTTTCTGGTTTTTCGATGTCAAAATAACTCTGATAAACCACCAGAAGCTTGTCGAGAATTTCTTCACGCGTCAATTCTAAAGTCATATTTTTCTCCATAAAAAAAACCACAAGTCATTAAACAAGACATATGGCTAAAACTAATTTATAAAAAAATTATAAATTTTATAGCGAAAATATAGCACAAACAGATGGAAAAATCAATCGATTGGAGATAATGCAACAAAAGTTATAGGAAATGTAATAAGGTTGTCATAAAATGATAAAATTTTGATTTTTTATGTTTACTGATATATAATAATAAATCAGATTAATGATTTAAGGGGATAACAGTGGAACAGATCAGGATATCGGTTCGTAATCTTGTGGAATTCATATTGCGAAGCGGGGATATTGACAATCGAAGAGGCGGTGCGATGGAAAAGGATGCGATGCAGGCCGGAAGCAGGATACATCGTAAGATTCAGGGACGCATGGGGGGTGACTACAGAGCAGAAGTGCCATTAAGATTTGATATGGATTGTGAACATTATACGATCTGTGTCGAAGGAAGAGCGGATGGTATATTTTCAGAAGAAGAGATGGTTACGATCGACGAGATAAAGGGAGTATACCGTAGCCTTGAACGTATGGAAGAGGCAGATCATATCCATCTTGCACAGGCAAAGTGTTATGCTTATATCTATGGAATGCAGCAGGATCTTGAACGTATTCGGGTGCAGATGACTTATGTGAATCTGGATACGGAAGAGATAAAGCGTTTTCGGGAAGAATTCTGGCTGCAGGATCTGGAGGATTGGTTTTTAAAACTGATCGATGAATATAAAAAATGGGCAGACTATCAGTTTCACTGGAAGGAGATTCGGCAGGAATCGATTCATCACTGCGTATTTCCATTCCCTTACAGAGAAGGTCAGAAGGAACTGGCTGGTGCAGTATACAGAACGATCCAGCGAAAGAAGAAGCTTTTTATACAGGCACCTACCGGAGTAGGAAAGACTTTATCGACGGTTTATCCTGCTATCCAGGCAGTTGGACAAGATCTGGGAGATAAGGTATTCTATCTGACTGCAAAGACTATTACAAGAACAGTTGCACAGGAAGCATTTCAGATATTACAGGACAAAGGGCTTAAATATAAGGTGGTTACCCTGACAGCCAAAGAAAAAATCTGCTTTTGCGATGAGCCGGAATGCAACCCGGAGAAATGTCCTTATGCAGCAGGGCATTACGACAGAGTGAATGATGCAGTTTATGATCTGATCCAGCAAGAGGGGATTCTGAATCTGTCACGGGAAGTTTTAATGGAGCAGGCACAGAAGTGGATGGTATGTCCTTTCGAGATGTCGCTGGATCTCTCTCTTTGGGTAGATAGTGTCATTTGTGATTATAATTATGTATTTGATCCAAGAGCAAAACTAAAAAGATTTTTTGCAGAAGGGAATAAGGGGGATTACATCTTCCTGATCGATGAAGCTCATAATCTGGTAGAACGTGGAAGAGAGATGTTCAGTGCTGCATTATATAAGGAAGATTTTCTGGAAGTGAAGCGTTTTCTAAAGCCCTATAGTAAAAAAGCAGAACGGGCACTGGAGAGATGTAACAGACATCTCCTGGAACTGAAGAGAACCTGTGAAGAGTATGAGATACTTCCGAATCTGGATTCTTTTATCTTTGGCCTTCTGAATGTTGCTTCAGCGCTAGAACAGCTTCTTGAAGATAAAGAAAGTATCCTGAATCGTCCATTATCAGATCCAGATACGGAACTTCAGAAAAAGAACGTAATCGACTTCTACTTTCAGGTGAATGCCTTTCTTGCAATCTATGAGGAACTGGATGATAGTTATGAGATCTATTGCCAGATGGAAGAAGGGAGATTCAAGATACGATTGTTCTGTATCCATACAGCAAGAAAGCTGGAAGAATGCATGGAAAAAGGAAGATCGACGATCCTCTTTTCAGCAACCCTTCTTCCAATTCAATATCATATGGAATTGTTATCGCAGACAACAGATGATTATTCCATCTACGCAAGATCAACCTTTGATCCAAAGAGAAAGAAGGTTCTTCTTGGACTTGATGTCAGCTCGAAATATACCAGAAGAGGAAAGCAGGAGTATCGTAAGATTGCGCAGTATATTCTGAAGATGATAGAAGCACGGGATGGTAATTATCTTGTATTCTTCCCGTCTTATAAGATGCTGACAGATGTGGCAGAATGTTTTGAAGAGATCTGTCCGTCTTCCATAGAAGTGATGATGCAGGAATCTTATATGAACGAGCAGGAAAGAGAAGTATTCCTGAAGGCATTCGAAGCAGGGCGGGATAAGTCACTTGCAGGATTTTGCGTTATGGGAGGCATCTTTGGAGAAGGAATAGACCTGAAGAAAGAGAGACTCATTGGTGCATGTATTGTAGGAACCGGTCTTCCGCAGGTGTGTACAGAACGAGAGATATTAAAGAATTATTATGACAGACGGGGAGAAGATGGATTTGCCTATGCATATCGGTATCCGGGAATGAATAAGGTGATGCAGTCGGCCGGCAGAGTAATCAGGACGGAAGATGACTGCGGAGTAATATTGCTTCTGGATGAACGATTCTCCCAGTATCAGTACAGACAGACTTTCCCCAGAGAATGGGAAGGGTATGAACACTGTAATTTATCTAATGTCAGCAGAAAGTTAGGGGAATTCTGGAATAAATGGAACGAAGGAAGTGAATGATAGAAAGTATGGGAAAAGAAATGACAAAAGATAGGACAAAAGAAGAACAGCTTGGAACAGAAAGTCTTTCAAAGTTGATGTTGCAGATGGCGATTCCATCGATCGTGGCACAGATCATCAATATATTATACAACATTGTAGACCGTATCTATATCGGTCACATAAAGGACGTTGGTTCATCGGCACTTACAGGAGTTGGTCTGGTATTGCCGATCATAACACTGATATCAGCGTTTTCCGCATTTGCATCCGCGGCCGGTGCACCACTGGCATCGATTCAGCTGGGACTTGGGAATAAAAAACAGGCAGAAAAGATTCTGGGGAACTGTGTAGCACTTCTTCTGGTATTTACTGTGGGACTGATGGCTGTGTTTTATGCATTTTACCGTCCGTTTCTTTTTATGTTTGGGGCAAGTGAAGCGACTATTCCATTTGCGGCAGAGTATCTGAATCTCTACCTGATCGGAACTGTTTTTGTAGAATTTGCACTTGGACTGAATACCTTTATTATTATTCAGGGACAGTCTAATGTCGCAATGTATTCTATTCTGATTGGTGCGATTCTGAACCTGATCCTGGATCCGATCTTTATCTTTGTTCTGGGAATGGGAGTAAGAGGTGCGGCGATAGCAACCGTAATCTCACAGTTTTTCAGTGCACTTTGGAACGTAGGATTCCTGGTAGGGAAAAAGGCGACACTTAAGATAAAAAAAGAACAGATCAGATTGGAAAAATCAGTTGTAGCATCTGTATTTGCACTTGGAATTTCTCCATTTGTAATGCGTTCAACGGAAAGTCTGATCAGTATTGTTATGAACAGACAGCTTCAGATTTTTGGTGGAGATCTTTATGTAGGTAGTTTGACCATTATGCAGAGCGTTATGCAGTTTATGAGTGCACCGCTTGCTGGGTTTACGCAAGGAGTTCAGCCGATTATCGGTTATAATTATGGAGCTATGAAGTTTGACCGTGTAAGAAAGTCATATCGTCTCATGATAGGAATCTGTTTCAGTTTTGCTTTTGTTACATCGCTTTGTGTATGTATCTTTCCAAGAGCATTTGCGGGACTCTTTACATCAGATCCGGAGATGATACAGCTGGTAGGAAAGGCGTTCCCGGTCTTTATGTTTGGCATGATCTTTTTTGGAGCGCAGCAGGGAATCCAGCCAACCTTCCTGGCCCTGGGACAGGCAAAGATATCTCTATTTATTGCGATGCTTCGTAAGATCATTCTGCTTGTTCCGCTCGCGCTGGTATTGCCGCCTTTTTTCGGTGTATGGGGTGTCTACTTTGCAGAACCGATCTCAGATCTTGTTTCCGTAACAACAGCTTCCATTTTGTTCTTTATGAATATTAATAAAATACTGACAGAGGAAAGTCTGTCAAAGATGAGGAGATAGATTAAGATGAAAGAGATAATATTAGCATCCGGTTCCCCAAGACGCCGGGAATTGCTGACACAGGGGAATATTCCGTATGAAGTAATCGTAAGTGACGCAGAAGAGATCATTACAAAGAGTACGCCATGGGAGATCGTGGAGGAACTGTCCTGCATAAAAGCCATGGCAGTTGCCAAAGCTCATCCGGAAAAACTGGTTCTGGGAGCAGATACCATAGTCGCACTTGGTGAAGAAGTACTTGGCAAACCCAAGGATGAACAGGATGCCTATCGTATGCTGATCAGCTTACAGGGGAATATTCATCAGGTCTACACAGGCGTAACATTTATTCAGAACGGACGGATTCATAGTTTCCATGAGAAAACAGATGTTGAAATATATCCGATGACGGAAGATGAAATCTGGGAATATATTAATAGTAAGGATCCTATGGATAAGGCTGGTTCTTATGGGATTCAGGGGCAGTTTGCAATTCATATCAAAAGAATCAATGGAGATTATAATAATGTAGTTGGACTGCCAATTGGAAGAGTATGGCAGGAACTGAAGCGTTTTTAAGGCTTAAGTCGCCATATTGGAGAAATATAGGCACAGATGTAGCGGATATGATTATTTACAAGAAACTTGTTTATTTTTATAATAATAACTACAGGATATAGTAAGAGATAGATATCTACTGGAGAAAACAACATGATAAGAAAAGCTAGAATAGAAGAACTGGACAGGATCTGTGATATCTATGACACTGCCAGAGTATTTATGGCAGAGAATGGGAATCCGGATCAATGGGGAAAAGAGAAGTACCCTGCCAGAGAACTACTTGAAGAAGATATCAGTAAGGGACAGTTATATGTCTTTGAAGATGAGGATGGAATCGGAGGTGCATTCGTCTATTATACCGGCACCGAAGAGGAGTATGAGACTTGTGTGATCAACGGTGCATGGAAAGAAACAGATGCACCATATGGGGTTCTTCATCGTATTGCTGTTGCAGCAGGTGGGAAAGGAATCGGATCAATCTGTATGAACTGGTGTTATGACCAGTGCCACAATATGAGAGGCGATACCCACGTTTTGAATAAGCCGATGCAGCGTTTGTTTCAAAAGAATGGATTCACCAGATGTACAGAACTGCAGCTTAGCTGTGGACATAGAATAGGATATGAAAAAGGAGTGGAGAAAAGATGTTAGTATGTGATTACATTGTAGAACTGATTGATGGAGATTATGCACACTTAAGAAGACTGGATGATGAAAACGCAGATCTGAAGCTTGTGGCAAGAGCACTGCTCCCACCGGAAATCATGGAAGGAAGCAAGCTTCATTACGAGATGCTGGAATATACAATTATCTAGGAGGTAATGTCTATGGAGTTTAAGAATATGAACAATCCGGATGATCGTATCATCGACCCGGAAAAGCTTCAGAAGCAGGAAGAGAAAAGACAGAGGAATAAAAGGATGAAACGTGGCTTCCTCATCGGTACACCGATCGTGATTGCAGCACTTGCAGGATTACTTCTTGTGAATGGCGCATATTATGAGATCGGAGAAGAAGAACAGGCCGTGATCGAAACACTGGGAAAACCACAGGCTGTAACAGAGACAGGTCTTCATTTTAAACTGCCGGTGATCCAGAGCGTGGAAAAAGTGAATACAACCATTCAGGGATTCCCGATTGGTTACGAACTTTATACGAATCAGAATGTTCCTTCTGAAAGCTGTATGATCACAGCGGATTATAACTTTATCAATATCGATTTCTTCGTAGAATATCGTATTATCGATCCGGTTGCCTATATGTATGCATCCATGGATCCGGTACAGATTCTGAAGAATGTTGCACAGAGCTCGATCCGAACAGTAGTAGGAAGCTATAACGTAGACGATGTACTTACTACCGGAAAAGGTGAGATTCAGGCAAAGATCAAGACTATGGTTTCCGATAAGATCGAGGATCAGGATCTTGGTATCCAGCTGGTGAATATCTCCATGCAGGATTCTGAACCACCTACAACAGAGATCATCCAGGCTTTCAAAGCAGTTGAGAATGCAAAGCAGGGAAAAGAGACTTCTCTGAACAATGCGAACAAGTATCGCAACGAAAAGCTTCCGGAAGCAGAAGCGCAGGCGGATGAGATCATCCAGAGTGCAGAGGCACAGAAGCAGACACGTATCAACGAAGCAGAAGCTCAGGTTGCCCGTTTCAATGCTATGTATGAAGAATACAGTAAGAACCCTGCAGTTACAAAACAGCGCATGTTCTATGAGGCAATGGAAGACGTTCTTCCTGGAATGAAGGTTGTGATCGCAGACAGTGCAAGTGGTATGCAGACTGTTCTTCCACTGGATTCCTTCACAGGAGAACAAAAAGCAGATACCATTACACAGGAAGGAGGAGCAGAAGATGAAAAGTAAAAAAAGTATTATCGTAATCGTTCTTTTACTTCTTATATTAGGGAATGCCTCTGCAGCACTTGTGATCACAAAACAGAATGAATACACACTGGTGCGGCAGTTTGGTAAGATCGTAAAGGTCGTGGATAAACCGGGACTTAGTCTTAAGATTCCAATCATCCAGACAACCAGTATCCTTCCGAATACTACCATGCTTTATGACCTGGCTCCTTCTGATGTTATTACAAAAGAAAAAAAGACCATGATCAGTGATAGTTATGTGCTCTGGAGGATCACAGATCCACTGAAGTTTGCACAGACACTGAATTCCTCCATCGGGAATGCAGAAGGACGTATTAATACTGCAGTTTACAATGCGACCAAGAATGCCATCGGTAGTATGACGCAGGATGAGATTATCAGCGGCCGTGACGGAGAACTTGCCAATGCAGTTATCCGAAACATTGGTTCTAATCTGGATCAGTACGGAATACAGCTGCTTACATTTGAGACCAAACAGCTGGATCTTCCGGATGATAACAAGGAATCCGTGTATGAACGTATGATCTCAGAACGTAATAATATTGCTGCAACCTACACAGCAGAAGGTAATTCCGAGGCAAAGGTGATCCGTAATACCACAGATAAGGAAGTGGCGATTCAGTTATCCGATGCAAAGAAGCAGGGCGAAATCCTGGTTGCTGAAGGTGAAGCAGAATATATGAGAATCCTTGCAGATGCATATTCAGATGAAGATAAGATGGATTTCTATTCTTATGTAAGAAGTCTGGATGCTCTGAAGAATTCCATGACCGGTCAGCCAAAGACTATCATTTTGCCATCCGATTCTCCGATTGCACAGGCTTTTATGGGAGAATAGAACAAAAAATGAGATAAAATATCCCCTTTCGTATTCGAAAAAGTACAGGAAAGGGGATATTTTTTTGAATTCCAAAATAGACAAAACTATGAAACTATGTTAAGATTACTTCATATGAGAAACTAGCTTTTTTTGCGTGCAAAAAAAATGGTTTCGATATCATATGATACAATATGATATAAGTCCTTTGAGGATTTAATTATTTAAGGAGGAAATCAAAAAATGGCAAGAAAAATGAAAACCATGGATGGTAACCATGCTGCAGCTCATGCTTCTTATGCATACTCAGATGTAGCGGCTATCTTCCCAATCACACCATCTTCTGTAATGGCTGAAGCTACAGATGAATGGGCTACACAGGGTAGAAAGAATATCTTCGGACAGGAAGTTCAGGTAACTGAAATGCAGTCTGAAGCAGGTGCAGCAGGTGCTGTACACGGTTCTCTTATCGCTGGTGCTCTTACAACAACTTATACAGCTTCTCAGGGTCTTCTTCTTATGATCCCTAACCTTTACAAGATCGCTGGTGAACAGCTTCCAGGTGTATTCAACGTATCTGCACGTGCACTTGCTAGCCACGCACTTTCAATCTTCGGTGACCACTCAGACGTATATGCTTGTCGTCAGACAGGTGCAGCTATGCTCTGCGAATCTTCAGTTCAGGAAGTTATGGACTTAACACCAGTTGCTCACTGTGCAGCAATCAAAGGTAAGATTCCATTCATCAACTTCTTCGATGGTTTCCGTACATCTCACGAAATCCAGAAGATCGAAACATGGGATTATGAAGATCTGAAAGATATGGTAGATATGGATGCAGTTGAAGCTTTCAGACAGAACGCTCTGAATCCTAACAACCCATCTCAGAAAGGTTCAGCTCAGAACCCAGATATCTTCTTCCAGGCAAGAGAAGCATGTAACCCATATTACGATGCTATGCCAGGTATCGTTCAGGAATACATGGACAAAGTTAATGCTAAGATCGGTACAAACTACAAACTCTTCAACTACTACGGTGCAGAAGACGCTGAAAGCGTTATCGTAGCTATGGGTTCTGTTTGTGATACAATCGAAGAAACAATCGATTACCTTGTTGGCCAGGGCGCTAAGGTTGGTGTTGTTAAGGTTCGTCTTTACAGACCATTCTCAGCAGCAGCTCTCGTAGCAGCTATCCCTACAACAGCTAAGCGTATCACTGTTCTTGACAGAACAAAAGAGCCAGGTGCAATGGGTGAACCATTATTCCTTGACGTTGTTGCAGCTCTTAAGGGAACACAGTTCGAAACAACACCAGTATTCACAGGTCGTTACGGTCTTGGTTCTAAAGATACAACACCAGCTCAGATCAAAGCTGTATTTGAAAATGAAACAAAAGCTAAGTTCACACTTGGTATCGTTGATGATGTTACTAACCTTTCTCTTGAAATCGGTGCTCCACTCATCACAACTCCAGCAGCTACAATCAACTGTAAGTTCTGGGGTCTTGGTGCAGACGGTACTGTAGGTGCTAACAAGAACTCTATCAAGATTATCGGTGATAACACAGATATGTACGCTCAGGCTTACTTTGATTATGACTCAAAGAAATCCGGTGGTGTTACAATGTCTCACTTAAGATTTGGTAAAGACCCAATTAAGTCTACATACCTTATCAAGAAAGCTAACTTCGTAGCTTGCCACAACCCATCATATGTACGTAAGTACAACATGGTTCAGGAAATCGTTGATGGCGGTACATTCCTTCTTAACTGTCCATGGGATATGGAAGGTATTGAAAAACATCTTCCAGGTCAGGTTAAGAGATTCATGGCTGAACATAACATTAAGTTCTATGTAATCGATGGTATCAAGATTGGTAAGGAAATCGGTCTTGGACAGCGTATCAACACAGTTCTTCAGTCAGCATTCTTCAAACTTGCTAACATCATCCCAGAAGAACAGGCTATCGACCTTATGAAAGCTGCAGCTAAGGCTACATACGGACGTAAGGGTGATGCTATCGTTCAGATGAACTACGATGCAATCGACGCTGGTGCTAAACAGGTTGTTGAAGTTGCAATTCCAGAAAGCTGGAAAGATGCTGCTGATGAAAGCATCATCGCTGCAGATGCAACAGTTGGTAGACCAGAAGTTCTTGATTTCGTTAATACAATCCAGCATGCAGTTAATGCTCAGGAAGGTAACAACCTGCCAGTATCTGCATTTAAGAATTATGTAGATGGTATTACACCATCAGGTACAGCTGCTTACGAAAAACGTGGTATCGCAGTAGATATCCCAGTATGGAACAGCGAAAACTGTATCCAGTGTAACAGATGTGCTTACGTTTGTCCTCACGCTGTTATCCGTCCAGTAGCTATGACAGAAGCAGAAGTTGCAGCAGCTCCAGAAGGAATGAAAGTTCTTCCTATGACTGGTATGGCTGATTACAAGTTCGCTATCGTAACATCAGCTCTTGACTGTACAGGATGTGGATCTTGTGTAAATGTTTGTCCAGGTAAGAAGGGTGCTAAGGCTCTTTCTATGGAATACATGGAAGCAAACATCGGCGAACAGAAAGCTTTCGATTATGCAGTAGCTCTTCCAATCAAAGAAGACGTTGTTGCTAAGTTCAAAGAAGCTACAGTTAAAGGTTCTCAGTTCAAACAGCCTCTGCTTGAGTACTCAGGCGCTTGTGCAGGTTGTGGTGAAACACCTTACGCTAAATTAGTTACACAGCTCTTTGGTGATAGAATGTACATTGCTAACGCAACAGGTTGTTCTTCAATCTGGGGTAACTCTTCACCATCTACACCATACACTGTAAATCCTAAGGGACAGGGTCCAGCATGGGCTAACTCACTGTTCGAAGATAATGCTGAATTTGGTATGGGTATGTTCCTCGCTCAGAAGGCACTTCGTGATGGTCTTAAGACAAAAGTTGCTGCTCTTGCAACAGCAGAAGTTAGCGAAGATGTTAAGGCTGCAGCTCAGGAATGGCTTGATACATTCAGCGTTGGAGCAACAAATGGTGCTGCTACAGATAAGCTCGTAGCTGCTATGGAAGCTTGCGGATGTGAAGCTTGCCAGGATATCCTGAAACAGAAGAACTTCCTCGCTAAGAAGAGCCAGTGGATCTTCGGTGGTGACGGATGGGCTTACGATATCGGTTTCGGTGGTGTTGACCATGCTCTTGCTTCAGGTCATGACATCAACGTTATGGTATTCGATACAGAAGTTTACTCTAACACAGGTGGACAGGCTTCTAAGTCTACACAGCCAGGTGCTATCGCACAGTTCGCTGCTGCAGGTAAGGAAGTTAAGAAGAAAGATATGGCTTCAATCGCTATGTCTTACGGTTATGTATATGTAGCTCAGATTTCTATGGGTGCTGACTTCAACCAGTGTGTTAAGGCAATCGCAGAAGCTGAAGCATATCCAGGACCATCTCTGATCATTGCTTACGCTCCATGTATCAACCATGGTATCAAGAAGGGTATGAGCAAAGCTCAGACAGAAGAAGAATTAGCAGTTAAGACAGGTTACTGGCATCTGTTCCGCTTCAACCCAGAAGCAGAGAACAAGTTCAGCCTTGACTCTAAGACACCTGATTACTCAGGATACGATGAGTTCCTTAACGGTGAAGTACGTTACAACTCACTGAAACGTGCTAATCCAGAAAGAGCAGCTAAACTCTTCGCTAAGAACCAGAAGTGCAACGAAGAAAGATATGAATATCTTACAAAACTCGTTGATCTTCACGCAAAAAAAGCTGAATAATCTTACCTTTCGGTAATATTTGAATAAGTCTTTTAGGGTCGTTACGAAAGTAACGACCCTTTTTTTGAGCCGTTTTCTTTGTTTTTCCGTGGGTACGTTAGTTGACACTGTATTATCAAGTCTTTATAATGGTTGTACTATCTACAATTTTCAGCAACGGGTGGCTACCTGCTGCTGAAAATTGTGCCTCCGGCGGATGGCAGAGGCGCGAAGACGAAAATTGTCGTGCAAGCACGACGCGCGCCTCGCCCAAGTACGCCGAGGCGTACTTGAAATTATAACATTTGGAGGAACAGTATATGTTTCGAGGCCTGGAACAATATGATCTCGTAAAATCAGAAGAGATCAGGGACATAAGATCAGATGGATATCTGTTACGTCATAAAAAAAGTGGTGCAAGAATTCTCTTACTGGAGAACAATGATGATAATAAAGTTTTTAATATAGCATTTCGTACCCCTCCTGCAGATAGCACGGGAGTAGCACATATTCTGGAACATTCTGTACTTTGCGGAAGTAAAAAGTTCCCGTCAAAAGATCCGTTTGTAGAACTTGCAAAGGGATCTTTGAATACATTTCTAAATGCAATGACCTATCCGGATAAGACGATGTACCCGGTAGCCAGCTGCAACCTGAAGGATTTCTGTAATCTGATGGATGTATATCTGGATGCTGTTTTTTATCCGAATATATATAAGAAAGAAGAGATCTTCCGTCAGGAAGGATGGAGCTATGTTCTTGAGGATCCAGAGGACGAGATTGTCTACAATGGTGTCGTTTATAATGAGATGAAGGGTGCATTTTCTTCAGCCGATGATGTGCTGGAACGTGAGATCCTGAATTCTCTTTATCCGGATACATCCTATGGTTTTGAATCCGGTGGAGACCCAAAGGTCATTCCATCGCTGAAATATGAAGATTTTCTTGCATTTCATAAAAAGTATTACCATCCATCTAACTGTTATATCTACCTGTATGGAGATATGGATATGGTGGAACGTTTAAAATGGATTGATGAAGAATATCTGTGTCATTTTGATGCAAGGGAAGTAGATTCTGTAATTGAAGTTCAGAAGCCTTTTGATAAACCGATTGAGATTGAGAAGACATATTCTATTTCTTCTTCTGATAAAGAAGAAGATAATACATATCTTGCATACAATCTTGCAGTAGGCGATATTCTGGATGTGAACTTATGCGCAGCAATGTCTATCATTGAGTATGTTCTTCTTGGAGCACCTGGAGCACCGCTTAAGCAGGCACTTCTTGATTCTGGAATTGCAAAGGATGTGGATGGCGGATATGATGCAGGCTCAAGACAGCCAATCTTCTCTGTGATCGCAAAGAATGCTAATCCTGAAGATAAAGACGAATTCCTGAAGATTATTCATGAAGTTCTGGAAGAACAGGCAAAGAATGGTCTGGAGGAACGTTCGATCCTTGCAAGTATCAACAACCTGGAATTTAAGCTTCGTGAAGCGGATTTTGGACATTACCCTAAGGGATTAATGTATGGTATTGATGTATTTGATAGCTGGCTTCATGATGAGGACAGACCTTTTGACTATTTAAAACAGATTGAAGGCTGTGAATTTTTAAAGAGTAAGGTTGGTACAGGATATTTTGAAGAACTGATCAGAAAGTATCTTCTGAATAATACACATGCTTCTATCATTGTGATGAGACCAGAAAAGGGACTTACAGCAAAAGAAGAAGAGGAAGTAAGAAAGCATCTGGAGGTATATAAAGCATCTCTTTCAGAAGAAGAGATCCAGAAGATGATAGAAGATACCAGAAAGCATCAGCTTTTTGGTGAAACACCGTCCACTAAGGAAGAACTGGATGCTATTCCGGTATTACAGCTTTCCGATATCAAAAAAGAGACGATTACTTTATATAATGAAGAAGTTGATGTGAATGGTGTGAAGCTTCTGTATCATGATATCGATACAACCGGTATTGCATATCTTGATCTGCTGTTCGATGCAGGAAGTCTTACATCGGAAGAACTTCCTTACTTTGGAATCTTAAAGAGCGTACTTGGACTGGTAGATACAGAGAATTATAATTATCGTGAATTGAGTAATGAAATCAATATTAATTCCGGCGGAATCTCTCCGGCATCAGAAGTATGTACAGATCTTAAGAATGATGGAGAATTCACACACCTGTTTAAGATGAAGGCAAAGGTACTGTATTCAAAGATTGATTTTGCTTTTGATATGATCTCTGAGATTCTGTTCACTTCTAAACTGGATGATACCAAGAGACTTCGTGAGATCATTGCCAGATTGAAATCAAGACTGCAGGGACATCTGGTATCGGCAGGACATGGAGCAGCGATTACACGTTCCATGGCACATTTTTCGAATTCATCCGCAATCGGAGAACGTATTGGCGGTATTGAGTTTTATCGTCTGATCGAACGCATTGAAGCTGACTTTGATGCGAATAAGGAAGAGCTGATCGATCAGCTTCGTGGAGTTCTCGGAAAACTTCTGAAAAAAGAAAACTTCTTTGTAAGCCTTACCTGTGAACGTCAGGCACTGGAAGATGTGTGCGGTCAGATTGCACTGTTTTACGATAAGCTTGATGAAGAGCTGGAGCCACAGAAGGAAGGGCAGGAATCTTACCTTATTACAGATAAGAATGAAGGCTTTACAACATCTGCGCAGGTTCAGTATGTAGGTCTTGCAGGAAATTATAAGAGAGCAGGTCTTTCCTATAATGGAGCCCTTCGTATCCTTCGCACTATCATGGGGTATGAATACCTCTGGGTGAATATCAGAGTTCAGGGTGGTGCTTATGGATGTATGAGCGGATTTGGTAAGACAGGAGACAGCTATCTGGTTTCATATCGTGATCCACACCTTAAACGTACCTTGGATGTTTACAAAGGAATTCCGGAGTATCTGGATACTTTTGAAGTAGATGAAAGAGACATGCGAAAATATATCATTGGAACCATCAGTGAGATGGATACTCCAATGTCGCCGGCAGCTCTTGGTCAGCTGTCCTTCCAGGCATGGATGATGAATCTGACAGAGGAAGATATGCAGAGAGAAAGAATGGAAGTTCTGGAAGCAAATCAGGATTCGATCAGAGCACTTGCACCATATATCAGAGCAATCCTCTCGGACAGCAACATCTGTGTAATCGGCGGAGAAGATAAGATCAATGCAGAGAAAGATTGTCTGGATATTGTAAAACCTATGATTCAGGCATAGCGAATGTAGATAAAAGGAGATACATGAATATAGATTTAGAAGAACTGAAAAAGGCACCGAAGACAAAGTCAGGATTTGTAACACTGATTGGAAGACCGAATGTTGGAAAGTCAACTTTGATGAATCATCTGATCGGACAGAAGATTGCAATCACTTCTCATAAGCCACAGACTACAAGAAACAGGATCCAGACTGTTTATACAGACAAAAGAGGACAGGTTGTTTTTCTTGACACACCTGGTATTCACAAAGCTAAGAATAAACTTGGCGAATATATGGTGAATGTGGCTGAGAGAACACTTAGTGAAGTGGATGTGATCCTTTGGCTGGTAGAGCCAAGTACTTTCATCGGTGCAGGGGAAAGACATATTGCAGAACAGCTGAACAGAACAAAGACACCTGTGATTCTTATCATCAATAAGATCGATACTGTAAAGAAGGATGAGATCGTACAGTTTATCGAAGCATATCGCAAGGTATGTCATTTTGAAGAGATCATCCCGGTATCAGCACTTCGTGCACAGAATCTGGATACGGTTCTTGACTGCATTTTCAAATATCTTCCATATGGACCGATGTTCTATGACGAGGATACGATCACTGATCAGCCTCAGAGACAGATCGTTGCTGAGATGATCCGTGAAAAGGCACTTCGTTGTCTGGACGAGGAGATTCCACATGGTATTGCGGTTGCGATTGATTCAATGAAAGAACGAAAAGAGAATCATATGTTTGATATTCAGGCAACAATTATCTGTGAACGTGATTCTCATAAAGGCATTATCATTGGAAAAGGTGGTGCGATGCTAAAGCGTATCGGATCAGAAGCCAGAAGAGACATCGAGAATATGCTGGAGAGTAAAGTGAACCTGCAGTTGTGGGTAAAGGTAAAGAAGGACTGGAGAGACAGTGACTTCCTGATGAAGAACTTTGGATACGATAAGAAGGAAATCTAGAAATGAGTGACAGAGTAGAAGTTACAGGAATGGTTCTTTCTGCGGTTCCGGTTGGGGATTATGACAAAAGGATTGTCCTGCTTACCAAGGAAAGGGGAAAGATCAGTGGATTTGTAAAAGGTGCCAGACGACAGAACAGCGCAATGATGGCACCGACAAAACCATTTGCATTTGGAACCTTTGAGTGCTTTGAAGGGAAAAGCTCCTATAATTTCTATTCTGCACAGATCAGTCATTATTTCGACAGCCTGAGTATGGATTTTGAAGCAGCATATCTTGGAATGTATTTTTTGGAATTTGCTGATTATTATGCAAGAGAGAATAATGATGAAAAGGAGCTTCTAAAACTTCTTTTCGTAACCATGCGTGCACTGGAAAGAAAACTGGTAGACAAAAAGCTGGTACGTATCGTATATGAGCTTCGTGCTATGACGATCAATGGAGAATATCCTGAAGTCTTCAATTGTGTGAATTGTGGATCGGGAGAAGAACTGACGGGTTTTTCACCGGAAAGAAATGGAGTTCTCTGCAGGGAATGTCTGCCATTTGTTCATGGATGGAAGCTGAAAGATGCTACGATCTATACGATGCAGGTTATCATTGCCATGCCTCTTGAGAAGCTGTATCAATTCAATGTGACAGAAGAAGTTTACAAAGAGCTGGCATATGTAGTAGAAAAATTCCGGATTCGCATGATCGACAGGCACTTTAAAACACTTGAAATTTTGGAATCTTTACAGATTTGATGTTGAAAATATTATTTATTATAGGTATAATGAAACACGAATGATTTTGGGTTGAAAGATACTTATTGGAGGATGGCTCATGAAAAAAGCGATATATTTGGCAGGGCTGCTGAGTGTTGGATGTTTGATGATGACAGGTTGTCAGAGATTTGCACCGGAAGTTACAGGTATTTCGATCAGTGATAAGAATGTTGTAAGACAGGTTATCAAGGAGAATTTCGATGCATCTGGATACAGTGAGGAAGAACTGACAAGTCAGATTGAATATGAGATCAATGCATATAATGACAAGGCAGAAGTAAAGAGTGTGAAGAGCAATAAGCTGAAGATCAAAGATGGCGTTGCAGAGATCACACTTACTTATGCGACTCCAAAAGATTTCGCAGCATTTAATAATGAAGATTTCTATGTCGGTGATATGTATGGTGCCATCCAGAATGGTTATACCTTCCAGGGAGCTTTCCAGGAAGTGGAGGATGGGGCTGTTGTGACAGAAGGAATCTGGGGATCCAAGCTGATGAGCAGTGGTGAGAATTTTAAGACAGTTGTTGTAAGTGAGCCTACTGCAGTGCAGGTTCCTGGCAAGATCAAGTATATCAGTGACAACATGAAGATATCTGGTCCATCCATCGCAGTTGCTGAGACATCAGATCTGTCTTATATAATGTATGAGTAGTAATAATTAGCTATTATAATAGAAAGAGGAATTGATTATGGAAAAAACAATGGAGAAGATTGTAGCACTGGCAAAGTCCAGAGGTTTTGTATATCCGGGTTCAGAGATCTATGGAGGTCTTGCGAACACATGGGATTACGGTAACCTTGGCGTTGAGTTAAAGAACAATGTAAAGCGTGCATGGTGGCAGAAGTTTATTCAGGAAAACCCATATAACGTTGGTGTTGATTGTGCGATTCTTATGAACCCACAGACATGGGTTGCTTCCGGACATCTTGGCGGATTCTCAGATCCACTTATGGACTGTAAGGAATGTCACGAGCGTTTCCGTGCAGATAAGCTGATCGAAGATTTCTGTGCAGAGAAAGGCATCACACTGGAAAAACCAATTGATGCATATTCACAGGAAGAGATGGCAAAGTTCATCGAAGAACACCAGATTCCATGTCCAACATGTGGTAAGCATAACTTTACAGATATCCGTCAGTTCAACCTGATGTTCAAGACATTCCAGGGTGTAACAGAGGATGCAAAGAATACAGTATATTTAAGACCTGAAACAGCACAGGGTATTTTTGTTAACTTCAAGAATGTACAGAGAACATCAAGAAAGAAGATTCCGTTTGGTATTGGTCAGATCGGTAAGTCTTTCCGTAACGAGATCACACCGGGTAACTTCACATTCCGTACACGTGAGTTCGAACAGATGGAACTTGAATTCTTCTGCGAACCAGGTACAGACCTTGACTGGTTCCAGTACTGGAGATCTTTCTGTATCAACTGGCTGAAGACTCTTGGTATGAAAGATGATGAGATGCGTGCGAGAGACCATGCACCGGAAGAACTTTGCTTCTACAGCAAGGGCACAACAGATATCGAATTCTTATTCCCATTTGGATGGGGCGAACTTTGGGGTATTGCTGACAGAACAGATTATGACCTTACACAGCATCAGAATACTTCCGGTGAAGATATGACATATTTCGATGATGAGAAGAGAGAAAAGTATATCCCATACGTAATCGAACCATCACTTGGAGCTGACCGTGTTGTTCTTGCATTCCTTTGCAGCGCATATGATGAAGAGAACATCGGTACAGAAGAAAAGCCAGATATGAGAACTGTTCTTCATTTCCATCCGGCACTTGCACCAGTTAAGATTGGTGTACTTCCACTCTCCAAGAAGCTGAACGAAGGTGCCGAGAAGGTATTTGCACAGTTATCAAAGAAGTATAACTGCGAATTTGATGATCGTGGTAATATCGGTAAGAGATATCGTCGTCAGGACGAAATTGGTACTCCATTCTGTGTAACATATGACTTCGAGTCTGAGACAGATGGAATGGTAACTGTTCGTGACAGAGATACTATGGAACAGGTTCGTATCAAGATTGAAGAATTAGATGCATACTTTGCAGAAAAGATGGCATTTTGATTTAAAATATGAATAGAAAAAGGTGAATCAGTTACTGATTCACCTTTTTTGAAATAATGGGTGATTTCTTTCGAAAACGCTTTCGTTAAAATTAACAAATAACATGCAATTTATTGCAAAAAATAATAAAAAATGATAATAAAACTTGACTCTTTTAGATAATATGTTAAAATAGTTGTGTGCGTTATGAAATGAGCGAAGCACACCGGGGAAAGACCCGGTGTATTTTTTCTCATTTGCAGCATAACGATGTGCGAATGTGTGTATATCAATTAGGAGGAATGATAATGGCAAAATGGGTTTATTTATTTAGCGAAGGTAACGCTAATATGAGAGAACTCCTTGGCGGTAAGGGTGCCAACCTTGCGGAGATGACAAGTCTCGGACTTCCAGTACCTCAGGGCTTCACAATTACAACAGAAGCTTGTACACAGTACTACGAAGACGGAAGAGAAATTAACGAAGAAATTCAGGCACAGATCAATGAATACATTGTAAAGATGGAAGAGATCACTGGCAAAAAGTTTGGTGATCATGAGAATCCACTTCTTGTTTCTGTTCGTTCAGGAGCTAGAGCTTCTATGCCTGGTATGATGGATACAATCCTTAACCTTGGTCTTAACGAAACAGTAGTTAATGTTATTGCTGAAAAGTCAGGCAATCCTCGTTGGGCTTGGGACTGCTACAGAAGATTCATCCAGATGTATTCTGATGTAGTTATGGAAGTTGGTAAGAAGTACTTCGAAGAACTTATCGACGAGATGAAGAAAGAAAAAGGTGTTGTATTTGACGTTGAACTTACAGCAGAAGATCTTAAGACTCTTGCTTCTCAGTTCAAGGCTGAATACAAGGCTAAGATCGGTAAAGATTTCCCAGACGATCCAAAGGAACAGCTGATGGGTGCTATCAAAGCTGTATTCCGTTCATGGGATAATCCACGTGCTAACGTATATCGTCGTGACAATGATATTCCTTACTCATGGGGTACTGCTGTAAACGTACAGTCTATGGCATTTGGTAACATGGGTGATGACTGTGGTACTGGTGTTGCATTCACACGTGACCCTGCTACAGGTGAAAAGAAACTTATGGGTGAATTCCTTGTTAACGCTCAGGGTGAAGACGTAGTAGCTGGTGTTCGTACACCAATGCCTATCGCTCAGATGGCTGAGAAGTTCCCAGAAGCATATGCTCAGTTCGTAGATGTTTGCCAGAAACTGGAAAAGCACTACAGAGATATGCAGGATATGGAATTCACAGTTGAGAATAAGAAGCTTTACATGCTTCAGACACGTAATGGTAAGAGAACAGCTCAGGCAGCTCTTCAGATCGCATGTGACCTCGTTGACGAAGGTATGAGAACAGAAGAAGAAGCAGTAGCTATGATCGATCCACGTAACCTTGACACACTTCTTCACCCACAGTTCGATACAGCTGCATTAAAGGCTGCTACACCAATGGGTAAAGGTCTTGGCGCTTCTCCAGGTGCTGCTTGTGGTAAGGTTGTATTTACAGCTGATGACGCTGTTGAATGGGCTGAAAGAGGAGAAAAGGTTATCCTTGTTCGTCTTGAGACATCTCCAGAAGATATCACAGGTATGAAGTCTGCTGAAGGTATCTTAACAGTTCGTGGTGGTATGACATCTCACGCTGCAGTAGTTGCTCGTGGTATGGGTGAATGTTGTGTATCTGGTTGTGGCGACATCGCTATGGATGAAGCTAACAAGAAGTTCACATTAGCTGGTAAGACATTCGTTGAAGGTGATGTAATCTCTATCGATGGTACAACAGGTAACATCTATGATGGAGCAATCCCTACAGTAGAAGCTTCTATCGCTGGTACATTCGGACGTATCATGGAATGGGCTGACAAGTTCAGAAAGTTAAAAGTTCGTACAAACGCTGATACACCAGCTGATGCTGTTCAGGCTGTTAAGCTTGGTGCAGAAGGTATCGGTCTTTGCCGTACAGAGCATATGTTCTTCGGTGAAGGAAGAATTGATGCATTCCGTGAAATGATCTGCTCTACAACAGAGGCAGAAAGAGAAGCTGCTCTTGAAAAGGTTCTTCCATTCCAGCAGGATGACTTTGAAGGCCTGTTCGAAGCTCTGGAAGGTAACCCAGTTACTATCCGTTTCCTGGATCCACCTCTTCATGAGTTCGTTCCAACAGAAGCTGAAGATATCAAGAAACTTGCAGATGCTCAGGGTAAGACTGTAGAAGAGATCGAAACAATCATCGAATCTCTGAAAGAGTTCAACCCAATGATGGGTCATCGTGGATGCCGTCTTGCAGTTACATATCCTGAAATTGCTAAGATGCAGACAAAGGCTGTTATCCGTGCAGCAATCAAGGTTTCAGCAGCTCATCCAGACTGGACAATCGTTCCTGAAATCATGATCCCACTTGTTGGCGATGTTAAGGAATTAAAATATGTTAAGAAGTTCGTAGTTGAGACAGCAGATGCTGAGATCGCAGCAGCAGGTGCTAACCTTAAGTACGAAGTTGGTACTATGATCGAGATTCCACGTGCAGCTCTTACAGCTGACGAGATCGCTGCTAACGCAGACTTCTTCTGCTTCGGTACTAACGACCTTACACAGATGGCATTTGGTTTCTCACGTGATGACGCTGGTAAGTTCCTGAACGCTTACTATGATGCTAAGATCTTCGAGAACGACCCATTCGCAAAACTTGACCAGACAGGTGTTGGTAAGCTTATGCAGATGGCAATTACTCTTGGTAAGCCAGTTAATCCAAACCTTCACGTAGGTATCTGTGGTGAGCACGGTGGAGATCCATCTTCTGTAGAATTCTGCCACAAGATTGGTCTTAACTATGTATCTTGTTCACCATTCCGTGTGCCAATCGCAAGACTTGCAGCAGCACAGGCAGCTATCGCTGACAAATAAGATATAAACATCAGATTATAAGATCTAATACAAATGGTGCACCCTGGAAACAGGGTGCACCATATCATTTTTTGGAACAGATTGAAGAGAAACAGTATGCATTACCATATCTAACTGATTCAAGAACAATCCATAAGATTGGAGTGAATATTTCCAGCAAGAGTCGAATGGTCGAAGAGCGGATTGTTACTTAGGATAACTGACATTTATCTTGAGAATTAACGATATTCATAATAAAAATGTATTGACAGACCATCAATTAGAACTTAAAATCAAAAGATAAATACGATGGTTTAATGACGTAAGGAAAGAGGTAAGATGCAGCACGTATTTATTATTGGCGCGAAAGGTATTTCGTTTTACGGTGGTTACGAAAGTTTCCTCCAGAAGCTCCTTGAGTATCATAAAGATAAAAAAGAAATTAAATATCATGTTGCCTGTAAGAAGAATGGTACCGGTGCGATGGACATCACTAAGATGAATGGTGTCTCTGATGTTACCGAGAAGGGTTTTTCTTATGGAAATGCAGAGTGCTTTTTTATTGATGTTAATGAGAAGTTAGGTTCTGCGCAGGCGATTACCTATGATGTGGCAGCATTAAAAGAATGCTGCAGACAGATCATAGAGTATAATATACAGAACCCTATTGTGTATATTCTTGCCTGCAGAATCGGTCCTTTTATACGAAGCTCTGTGAAACTCATCCATCGATATGGGGGTAAAGTATTTGTCAATCCTGATGGTCATGAATGGCTTCGAAAAAAATGGTCTGCTCCGATCCGTAAGTACTGGAAAGAATCTGAACGCCTTATGGTAAAGCTGGCTGATCTTTTGATCTGCGACAGTAAGCATATTGAAACTTACATTCAGCGTGAGTATAAGAGATACAAGCCAAACACAACCTTTATCGCATATGGTTCTGAGACGAGAAAGAGCCAGTTTTTCGATGATGACACAAAGTTTGTGCAGTGGTATGAAAGTAAAGGAGTTAAGCCTTTCGAATATTATCTGGTGGTAGGACGCTTCGTTCCGGAGAATAATTATGAGACAATGATCCGCGAGTTTATGAAAAGCAGCAGCACAAAAAACCTCGTCATCATCACCAATGATAATAGTAAGTTTTTAAATGAGTTGGATTCTCGTTTGCATTACAGAAAAGATTCCCGAATCAAGTTTGTTGGCACAGTTTACGATAGCGAACTTCTTATGAAAATCCGCGAGAATGCTTACGGTTATTTCCACGGTCATGAAGTTGGAGGAACCAATCCGAGTCTTCTGGAAGCTTTGGGCAGCACCGATTTAAATTTCCTTCTTGATGTAGATTTCAATTCTGAAGTAGCTGAGGACGCCGCTTTTTACTGGACCAAAGATTCTGGCAGTCTTGCATCGCTTATCGATGAAGCCGATGCCTTTCCGGCAGAAGTACGCACCGCCTACGGCATCAAAGCAAAAAAACGAATCCAAGACGCTTATAGTTGGCAGTATATTGCCGATGAATACATGAAAGTATTTGATTACAGTTCACGTTACTCAGTTAATTGAATCCGACAAGTAATATAAAACAATTGTGCTTATTGTGAAATAGGTGTTTTTGAATCTTTTATTGAGAAACACGATGTGCGGGAACAATAACAAGGAAGTTATTGTTCACGCACATCGCGTTTTTTGCAATTTCATATAAGATGTTGT